>CAYTNQ010000083.1:0-19505 GCA_964439175.1 uncultured Anaerolineales bacterium
ACTATCCAGCAGATCCTGGAGTTGCCATTGCGCATCCACCAGCCCGACAAAGACCACGTGGAAGAGGTCGTGCGCCTGCTGGATATGGTGGACTTGCCGCCGGAGTACATGCCCAAGCATCCGCAGATGCTGAGCGGTGGCGAGAAGCAGATTGTCGCCGTCGCCAGAGCGCTGGCGACGAACCCTTTGCTTGTGATCCTGGACGAGCCCACTTCCGCCCTGGATGTCTCGGTGCAGGGCAAGATTATAAACCTTCTCATCAGGCTGCAGCGGGAATTCAATCTGACCTACCTATTCATTACTCACGATTTGAGTCTGATGCGCAATGTCGCCTCCCGGGTTGCAATTATGTATCTGGGAAAGATTTGCGAGGTGGCGGAGGCGGGGGAGTTCTTCCAGGATCCCAAACACCCTTACACCCAGATGCTGCTTTCCTCCATTCCAGTTGTCTCGGAAGAGGAGGAAAAACTAAAACCCGAAAAGGTCGTATCCAGGGGTGAGATACCAAGCCCGGTGAATATCCCTAGTGGGTGCAGTTTCCACTCGCGATGTCCATATAAAATGGAAATATGCACCAGCGTTGATCCGACGATGGTAGATATCGGTGGGGGACATACTGTGCGCTGTCATTTATATCCACCACCAGCTACCCAGGGCGGCTAAGCCCCAAGCACTTGTCCAGAAATAACTTGGTGCTTTTGCCATCAGTTTACGCCTGATCTGCCGATTAAAATGGGAAGTTATTAGTGGACAAGTACTAAGTGATCCACCCTTAGTCCTTTCGAGAAATATCTGAGGGTGTTAGTGACTTTATCTGCCCGTAGGTCCTCTTCCCCGACCTGTAAAATTCTCTTCTTCCAAGAGGATCTGTGGACATACTCTATCTACCCGTAGGTCCCCTTTCTTGACCTGTGGATTCCCCCGCCCCAAGGGGACCTACGGGGCTTATTTTGGCATCGGCAAGCAACGGCAAGGCTGAGTTCGCAAGTCAGCCATAGATTTCGTAGGAGAGGGTATCAATATGCTGAGAGTTGCTACAGATATTGGAGGTACATTCACGGACCTTGTGTTCGTGACTCCGGATGGTGAAGTCGTCACCGGCAAGAGCCACACCACCCCTGCGCAATTTGAGAAGGGCGTGATGGACGTCATCTCGGCCAGCGACGTAAAGCCGCGCGAGTTTGCGTCCTTTGTGCACGGGACGACGATCGTCATCAACGCCATCACCGAGAGAAAAGGCGCCAAGGTAGGGTTGCTCGCGAGTGAGGGGTTCCGCGACATCATTGAGATTGGCCGCGGCAATCGCCCCGACTTTTTCAACCTGGAATACCGCAAGCCCAAACCCTTTGTGGATCGTTACTTGCGGCGCGAAGTGAGGGGGCGTATCAACTACAAGGGGATCGAAACCACACCCTTGGACCTTTCCGGGTTGCCGGCCATCCTCGACGATTTCCGGGCCGAGGGAGTCGAGGCGATTGCCATCTGCTTCATCAATTCCTATGCCAATCCGACCCACGAGGAGGCGGCGCTGGCCAGGGTGAAAGAGCTTTGGCCGGAAGTCTCTGCCGTGGCCTCGTTCCAGATCACGCGCGAGTGGCGTGAATACGAGCGGACCAACACCGCTGTGCTGTCTGCCTACGTGCAACCGATCGCCCACCGCTACCTGGATCGCCTGACCGGCGCTCTCCACGATGCGGGCATGCGCTGCACACCCTACATCATGCAATCCAACTGTGGCGTGGATACCGTCCAGAGCGCGCGCCAGATCCCGATCACTATGGTCGAGTCGGGTCCTGCCAGCGGCATCTGGGGCGCTGCGGCGCTGGGCCGGCTGATCGGAGAGCTGGATGCCATCGCCATTGACGTCGGCGGCACGACGGCTAAATGTGGGCTGATCACGGGCGGCCAGGTCAAGCTCAACACCAATTACCTGATCGAACGCAGCGAAACCTCGGCTGGCTATCCGGTGATGGTGCCGGTCGTCGACCTGGTGGAAATCGGCAACGGCGGTGGGTCCATTGCCTGGGTGGACGAATTCCAGAGGCTCCACGTTGGCCCCCAGAGTGCTGGCGCTGTGCCCGGCCCGGTATCTTACGGGATCGGCGGGACAGAAGCGACGACTACTGACGCGAACCTGGCACTCGGCCGCATCAACCCGCACTATTTCTGTGGCGGCACGATCGAGGCAGACATGGACGCGGTCGATCATGCGTTGGACAAGCTGGTCGCAGCCCTCACCCCCCACCCCTCTCCCCCTGGGAGAGAGGCAAGGGATGAGGGCCGGCAAGAGGTGGCGCGCGGCATCGTCCGCATCGCCAACAACAACATGGTCAACGCCATCAAGCTGATCTCGATCAATCGCGGCCACGACCCGCGCGACTTTACGCTGATCGCCTTTGGCGGCGGCGGTGGCATGCACGCCTGCGCCCTGGCCAGGGAGTTGAACATCAAGAAGGTAGTCATTCCCAAGCAATCCAGTGTCTTCTCTGCCTGGGGCATGTTGCTCAGCGACCTGCGCCGCGATTACCTGCAGACCCAGATCGTTGATCTCTCAACACCTGACGCCGCTGCGCAGCTCGATGAGGTGCTGCGTCAACTCGAAGAAAAAGCACTCCAAGAGTACGCTGCGGAGAACATAGACCCGGCACGAGTGCATTTCCTGCGCTATGGCCGGTGCCGCTACCAGAACCAGGAGCACTCGGTGGAAATCGTCTTGCCCGAGGGCGACATCACGGACGAGCAGATCAAGGCCATCCGTCAGCGCTTCGACACAGACTATGAACGCGAATATACCTATCGGCTGGACGCCCCGGTGGAGCTGGTCGCTTATCACCTGGTCGCTATTGCCGAGGTGGACAAGCTGAAACCGGAGAAACTCCCGACCACAGGGCGGAGCCTTGCGGATGCGGTCAAGGGACAGCGGGAAGTGGACTACGTTGAAGCCGGCATCCAGCGGGCGACGATCTACGATGGCGATGCTCTGGAACCCGGCATGAATTTCGTCGGCCCGGCCATCATTGAAGAGTCTGGAGCCACGACTGTGATCCCACCTAGCCTGCCGTGCCACGTAGATGACTATGGCAATTATCACATCCGCACCAACAATCAGGAGGATGCTCATGAACAAGTATGATCCGATTACGCTGGAAATCATCCAAAGCTCGCTGCAGGCGGCTGCGGATGAGATGTTCGCCGCCCTGCGCCGCACGGCGATGAGCGCGATCATCTACGAAGTGCTCGACATGGGCACGGGCATCACCGACAAGAACGGCGAACTGGCCGGTTCTGGGGCCGGCATTCCGGCCTTTGTCGGTGTTCTGGATAAGACTGTCAAGCGCGTGTTGGACAAGTTCAACCAGCCAGGCGACATCGAGCCGGGCGACATCTTTATCACCAACGACCCTTACTCCGGCGGTGTGACGCACCTGAACGACGTCGTGCTGACCATGCCGGTCTTTGCCGGCGATGAGATCGTTGCCTGGACCGCCAATATCGCCCACTGGAACGATGTGGGCGGCATGGTGCCTGGCAGCATGTCAACCGACGCGACCGAGATCTTTCAAGAAGGCATGATCCTGTCTGGCATCAAGCTTTTTTCCCGCGGCCAGCCCATCCGGTCCGTGTTTGATATCCTCACTGCGAACTGCCGCATGCCCGATTTCCTGACAGGTGATCTGTGGGCTGGCGTGGCTTCAGTCCGGGTCGGCGAGCGCCGTATCCTGGAGATCGTGAACAAGTACGGGAAAGACGTTTTTCTTCACGCGGTTAAAGAGTACCTGGACTATGGCGAGCGGGTCACGCTGGCTGCGCTGAAGCGCCTGCCCAAAGGCAAGTATTCCCTGGTCGAACCGCAGGATAACGGACCGGACTATAAAGTCACCATCGAGATTACTGACGATGAGTTCATCATTGACTTGCGGGACAATGCTGATCAAGACAAGGGTCCCTTCAACATGAGCCGCGACGAAGCGACTGTTGCCTGCCAGATCGCCTTTAAGGGCATCGTCTCGGCAGATAGGCTGGCTAACGGTGGCACCTTCCGTCCCTTAAAAGTCCTGACGCGCCACGGGAGTGTCTTTGATCCGATCTATCCGGCGGCTCAGGGCATCTATTACGAGATTACCATCAGGGTGCACGATCTGATCTGGCGCTGTCTGGCTCCACATATGCCCGAGAGGTTGCCCGCAGGCGGATTCGCTTCGGTATGCGGCACGCTCTTTGGCGGCATCCATCCCGATACCGGCCGGAGCTATGCAGTGATTGAACCTGAGCTGGGTGGCTGGGGCGGGTCGTCGACCTCCGATGGCAACCCGGGTCAGTTCTCCGCGCTGCACGGAGAGACTTACAACTGTCCGGCCGAAGTAGCTGAAGCACGCTACGGCGTGACGGTGGACTATCTCAGCTTCCACGATGAGGATGGCGGCGCCGGCTTGCGTCGGGGTGGCAAAGGTGTACGGATCGACTATCGCATCAAATCCGACAACGCCTGGCTGACGGTGGCCTACACCCGTGACAAGAACCCGCCGTGGCCCCTAAAAGGTGGGCAACCGGGATCGCCCAATCACGTGCTGATCAGGCGAGCCAACGGCGAGACGGAGCGCCACGCAGTGGTCAGCGGCTTGACCTTGAACACAGACGACGTCATCCAGGTCATGACGGGCACGGGCGCGGGCTGGGGCGACCCGATGAAGCGCCCCCTGGAGTTGGTGAAACAAGACCTGAAGAACGGCTATATCACGCTGGAGCAAGCGAACCGATACTATGGGCTGGATAAGCGGAGTAGCTGAGTGGTTACAAGTCAGAGGGGAACAGAGATGCAAATTCTTTGGATAAATCCAGTGGGCACTGACACTTTCGACTTGGATACGGCCAGGATTCTCAACGAATTCCGGCGCCCCGAAACCAGCGTAGATGTGATTTCGTTGCCGGAGGGCCGTCCCAAGCACCTGGAGTACCACGCCTACGAAGCTTTGATAATCGGCGATATCGTCCGCATCACCTATGCTATGTCGGATAAATATGATGCGATTGTCATCGGCTGCTTCTACGACGTCGGCCTGCGCGAGGCGCGGGAGGTATCAGGACGGGCAGTGGTTACTGCCCCCTGCCAGTCCTCTTTGGCGATTGTTGGCCAGTTAAGTAACACCTTCTCCATCCTGGTCGGCAGGCGCAAATGGATTCCCAAGATGCACGAAAACGTGCGTATGTACGGATATGAGCAGCGTATGGCCTCAATGCGACCTTTAGAGTTAGGGGTGCACGACTTCCAGGCAGATCGAGAACGTACCTGTGATTGCTTATTGAGTGAAGGCCGCAAGGCTGTAGAACAAGATGGGGCAGAGGCGCTGATACTGGGCTGCACGGCGGAATATGGCTTCCATCAGACTATGCAGGACGAGTTAGGAGTTCCCGTAATCGACGCCGTACTGGCCCCGTTCAAGTTGGCTGAATTGTTGGCGGAAACCGCGCACAAATTGGGTTGGTATCCCAGCCGTAGATGGGGCAACGAGGCGCCTCCGCTTGAAGAGATAGAAGCGTGGAATCTCTTCCGAGACGCTGTGCCCGTAGGTAATCATTTGAGGCAAGCATAAGTTATTGACTGGTAACTACTCAGCTACCCTTGCGAAGGTTATTCGCAACCTTCGCAAGGGTTATCTGGCCTGAGTAGTTACATTGACTGTAGACCTGGCACAGGAGATCGGTGGAGTCATCCTGGACCCTGAGTCATTCGTGATAGACGGGGCAGGAACTCGCAGCTTGCGAGAAAGGGTAAGTAGCAAATGACTGGATTTGAGCAGCGATTGAATAGGTTGCAGGCAGCAATGGATGCCGCGGGGGTTGATTTGATCGCCATTGGGCCTATGGCCAATATGCACTACCTGACAGGATTTACACCCCACGCCGACGAACGGTTGTGCCTGTTGCTCATTTCGGCTCAAGCAATCGGCGCTGTGGTACCCAAATTGAATGCAGCCGAGTGGTCTGCACATACAGATATTCCTCCCCATATTTGGCCAGATGACGAAGGACCACACATGGCACTAAAGGCAGCCCTATCGATGATGCCGCCTGTAAAGAAGTTGGCGATTGATGGGGCCATGCGGGCAGATTTCCTGTTGCCTCTGATGACGGCCACTGCACCCCAAGAGATCATTCCTGTGGAGGCATTGATTGCGCCCTTGCGCGCGCGTAAGTCGTCTGAAGAGGTGGAAGCTCTATCGCGAGCAGCAGATCAGGCAGATCGGGCAATGCAAGCCGCGATCGATGCATGCCGGCCGGGAGTGGCTGAAGCTAGTGTCGCGTGGGCAGCCGAGGAGACATTCCGGCTGGATGGCGCCGAAGAGGTGTGCTTTACTCTGGTGGCATCGGGCCCCAATGGGGCGCATCCGCACCATCACAGCGGTAGCCGGCTTTTGCAGCAGGGAGATGCAATTATCATTGATATCGGCGCTTCGCTTGAGGGCTATAAATCTGATATCACGCGTATGACCTTCCTGGGCGAGCCGTCAGCCGAGTTTCTTAAGGCATACCAGGCTGTGTTAGGGGCGAATGAGCGAGCACGAGCTGCCGTACAGCCAGGGATAACCGCCCACGAGATTGATCAGGCGGCACGTGGCACTTTAGATGCGGCAGGGTACGCCGAATATTTTGTGCATCGCACTGGTCATGGCTTGGGGCTGGAGATCCACGAACCTCCGTGGATTATGGCTGGCAATGACCAACTGCTCGAGGAAGGAATGGTCTTCAGTGTCGAGCCGGGAGTCTATCTCCCTGGCCAATTTGGCGTACGCATTGAAGACATTGTGGCTGTCACCGAGACAGGCGTGCGAACCTTGACCGGTTTCGATCACCAATTGGTTATCAAACAATAAACTCACAATGGGGTGCAACAAATGGTCAAACTGACGGTGATGTACAATCTACCCCCAGGTGCCGATCACGAAGAGTTCATTCGTTGGCGCACCACTGAGCATCAAGAAGAGAATATGGCGATGCCTGGGATCATCAAGAGCGATTTCTACGTCGTCAAAGAGGCGTGGCAGCGTGAGGATCTTCCCTATCGCTATGTGACAGAGGCTTATTTCCCAGATATGGAGACTTTCCGAAAGTCGTTCTTCGACCCAGGGTATCAGGAAAGGTTGGCGGAGTCTTTGAAACTGATTGCTGAGCCGCTATTCCTGATCTCGGAAGAGGTGTTGAGCGCATCGGCTGAGTGATATCAGCCCATCCGCCGCCCTTCTGGCCTGACCATGCAGTCAGGCCAGAAGGGTTTTGGTTGTATAAATCGTAACTTACTCAGGTGCCCGGCACTTTTGCGGCCTTTAGGGCGTAATCTGGCGCCTGACAGCTTGCCCCCAAATCTGAACGCTCCCCCCGCTCTCCCGCTCTTGACATCTAGCTGCAAATCGTATATAATAGTGCTGAAAACGATACCATGATATCGTTTTCAAGCGCCTCTTATCTTTCCGCTCGTTACTTTCTTTCTTCTCACTGCTCAGGGAGGAGCCATTGCCTACCATTAACGACGTGGCTAAGCGGGCAGGCGTGTCCCCCGTAACTGTCTCTCGGGTCATCAATAACACCGGAAACGTTAGCTTGGCGACCCAGGAGAAGGTAGAGCGAGCGATCGAGGAACTGGGGTACGTGCCCAGTGTGGCAGCAAGAAGCCTCCGATCCAAGCGCACCCACTCATTGGCCCTGGCCGTCCCCGATATCACGAATGCTTTCTGGACCACGGTAGCACGGGGCGTCGAAGATACAGCGCAGAGTCGTGGCTATTCAGTTTTTCTCTACAATACCGACGAAAACCCTTCTAAGCAGCTTCGCTACCTGGATGTCCTCGTCAGCCAGGGGGTAGAAGGTGTGATCATTGCCCCCTATGACTCCGATGTTCGTAACCTGGCCAAACTGCGGAGTCGGAATCTGCCCACGGTTGTCATTGACCGGCAAATCGAGGGCTGGGATGTCGATTCGGTCCGTGGCGATTCTATCTCTGGCGCTCGGGCTCTGGTTCAGCATCTGATCAGTTTAGGCCACAAGCGAATTGCGATGATTTCTGGCCCCATAAATGCCTCGACAGCGGAGGATCGCATCGCTGGCTATTGTTTCGCCTTAGCTGAGGCGGGAATTCCTCTCGATCCCCGCTTGATCAAGCGGGGAGAATTTCGTGCCGTCTCCGGCGAGCGCCTGACGTATCAACTGTTGGACGAAGGACTCGACGCTACGGCTATCTTCGCTGCCAACAACGCCATTGCCATGGGAGTGATTGACGCCTTAGAGAAACGAGGGCTGCGTATTCCCCAAGATGTCGCTTTGGTCTGCTTCGACGACTTCCCGAATGCGTCTCGCTTCTTTCCATTTCTTACTGTCGTCGCCCAACCCGCCTACGACATGGGTGTCAACGCTGCCCAGCTTCTCCTCAGCCGGTTAGACGCCGGGTTGAATTTGCAGCCCCGACACGTCGTATTGCCTACCCGTCTCCTCATACGCTATTCCTGCGGTAGCAGGCTAAAGGAAAATGGCGAATGCATCCTCAGCCTGCCTATCTCTAATGAGATACAGACGCAGAGTATTTTGGTGAAACCGCTGAGTCTCGAGGAGATGCGTGACTATTCGGCTTGTGTTACCGGCGTGACCAGCCTGCCATCCAGAAGAGAAGTGCATCTGTCGGACTACAACAAGTCCGATGTCAATCGTCTGCTTAAGGCGCTCCGGCATCAAGAGGCGGATCGAGTGCCACACCTGGAGTTCTGGGTGACCGGCAAGTCGATATACGAATATGTGCTGGGACGCAAGCTTGGCTATGCGATAACAGATGCCTGGATTGATAGTCAGGTCATCGCCCCCGAGGATCATGGGGAGTTTGCCCTGCGCCTGGGGACAGATGCCATCGTCTGCAATTTTTACTGGCGACCAAACAACGTGTTTGAGATAGCTACGGATGGCAGCAAGTACTACATGGACGGCACGATTAAGGCCTGGGCTGATTTGGATGACCTGGAGCCTCCACCGCCGTTGGCCGACCAGCTAAGCCACCTGGAACGCTATCTGCGCACTACCCAAGGGACCGGAGTTGGCATTATTGCTAGCTTCACCTCTTTCTTCGACAGTGCCATGCGTGCCATGGGCATAAGCGACGCCCTTTATATGTTCTACGACGACCGGCCGCTGCTGGAGAAGTTGATGGACGTCCTGTTAGGGCACCAGGAGAAGGTGATGCGGGCAGTTTGTGACCGTTTTGCCGACGATCTGGCCTTCGTCCTGGTCAACGATGACATCGCCCATAACACCGGCTTGATGATTCACCCAGATATGTTTATGGAGATCTTTCCTCATCGTATGCAAAGGCTGATCACCCCGGCCAAAGAGCACGGAAAGCTGGTGGCCATACATACTGGCGGCAAGATAGATAAGGCATTGCCGATTTTGTATGATATTGGCTTTGATATCGTGCATCCTATTGGGCCTGAGTCCAACGATTTCTTCGAGATTAAGGAAGCGTGGGGGGGCAAGCTGGCCTTTGTGGGCAATATCCCCACTTCCCTGCTGGCTTATGGGTCCAAAGAGGAGATTGAGGAAAAGGTTCGAGAATACTGTGCCAAACTGGGGCCTGGCGGGGGATATGTGCTGAGTCCCTCCAGCAGTATTATGGAGGGCATTCCCCCGGAGAACTTTGTCGCGATGACGCAAGCCGTGCACAAATACGGTCGCTACGGATCTTTGGGCCGAGAACCCTAGCACCCCGTTGCAAGGATCAGGAGTAGCGAGGAGGGTTACAGGTGAATCACCGCGAAAGATTGCTGACTGCCTTAGCAGGGGGTAAGCCAGACCGCTTACCAGCGACGATCCACGGCTGGATGGATTACTGGAGCAACAAATACATGAATGGCGCGGATCAGTTCGATATCTACCGCTATTTTGATATGGATGCTCAGATCTTCTATTTTGCCTGGCTTGATGAGCCGGTTGTATCAGCCATGTACTTCACCGGCGACCTGGTCTCGGGGCCCAATTGGAAGGTAAGTTATACGGTCCCAAAGCAGGACAAAGTTTCCACAGTTTATAAGTTCACCATCGAAACTCCCGAGGGTACGCTTACCAAGACCATGGAGAAGAACGACCAGATGGCCTGGGTGACCGAGTACCCTATAAAGAAAAAGGAGCACATTCATTGGATCCGAAAGTATATGCCCCTGCCGCGGCCTGACATCAAGAAAATCAACCAGGCTTTTGAGCAAATGGGTGACATGGGGATTCTGCGCGCCGGTATTTTCAATCATCAGGGGGGGTGTTGGCAGGACGCTTGCAATTACATCGGCAGCCAAAAGCTGATCATGGCGACCTTTGACGATCCGGCCTGGGTCCACGAGTTTCTGGACATCATCCTGGACTATAAGTTGAAATTCATAGAGAGCCTGCGAGGCGCCCGGATTGATATGTTAGAGAATGGGGGAGGAGACGGCTCAATGTCGGTGATATCGCCCGCCATTTTTGCCGAGTATTGTGTCCCATACGACCGGCAGACGACAGCCGCCCTGCACGACATCGGCATCAGGACCGTCTATCACACCTGCGGCAAAATGATGGCCCAGCTTGACCTGATCAAGCAGGTCGGCTGCGATGCCTCGGAAACTTTGACTCCGCGGGGTATGGGTGGTGACGCCGACCTGCGTAAGATCAAGGAGACGCTCGGTGGTGAGATGGCCCTGATAGGCGGCTTCAATCAGAAGGCCGGCTTTGAGCAGGGCACCCCTGAGGTCATCCGCAAGCAAATACACATGTGCTGGGAACAAGCAGCGCCGAGCGGTGGCTATATTATGGCTGCCTCAGATCACTTCTTCGAAGGTCCCCCGGAGAACATAAAGACCTACGTCGAGATTGCCAGGGAGTTTCGTTACTGATCACAAGGAGGGGGTATGCCAAACCAGATGACCTCTAGAGAGCGGGTTTTGGCTGCCTTCGAGCACGTCGAAGGTGACCATGTCCCAACCTGGCTCGGTGCTTCGCCCGAGTTTCGGGAGTTGGCCATGCGTCACCTGGGGTTGGAAGACGATGAGAGCCTGTCTGTCTACCTGGGAGATGATTTCCGGCGAGTCTTTGCCAAATATGCGGGTCCAGAGGAGTTCGGGCCGGATTTCAATCTGCAGCCCGGTGCGACCTATCGGACACCTTTTGGTGTGGAGCGTCACGGCTATGGCTACGGGATGCCTTTGAACCGTCCTCTCGCCAATGCCACGACACTCGCGGAAGTACACGAGTATTCTTGGCCAGAGCCTGAGTGGATGGACATTTCGCACATCAGGCACGAAGTTTTGCAGCATGATGGGCAATATGCCATGCTCGGCGGCGATTGGTCCCCTTTCTGGCACGATGCCATTGACTTGCTGACCTTCGCAAACCTCAGTTATAAGATGTACGACCATCCCGAATTTGTCGATGTGCTTATGGAACACATTGTGGATTACTACGTTGGTGTGAGCCAGCGCATTTTCGACGCAGCCAGCGACGTGATAGACATCTTCTTCATTGGCAACGACTTTGGCGGTCAGATCGGGCCCCTCATTGGGGAGAAGCTGTTCAGGCGGTTTATTTTGCCGCACCTCAAGCGCCTGATTGATCTGGGACACGACTACGGTCTAAAGGTCTTGATGCATTGCTGCGGCGGCTTTACTCCCTTGATACCCGCGATGATTGAGATTGGACTGGATGGGCTGCAGGCGTTACAGCCCACTTGTCGCGGCATGGAACCGGCCCGGCTCAAGGCTGAATTTGGCGACAAGCTGGTGCTGATGGGCTGCATTGACACACAATTGCTTATCGAAGGTACCCCTGATTTGGCATGGGCTGAAACCCGCAGGATTCTCGGCGCTATGAAGCCGGGCGGTGGGTACATTGCCTCGCCCAGCCACGACTACCTTCTCCCGGAAACACCTGTTGAAAACGTCATCGCTGTGTACGAGACCATTCGTGAGTACGGGGGCTACAATTGATGTGGCTTCATGGATCATTGCGAAAAAGCCTTAGAATAAATCATAGGAGGCGATCATATGCAAAGGCATGGTCAAGTGATTCGGGTCAGGCCAGGCAAGTTGGAGGAGTACAAAGCTTACCACGCTGATGTCTGGCCGGAGATTCTGGACATGATTCGGGAGTGCAACATCCGCAACTATTCGATCTACCACAAAGATGGCAATCTCTTCGCCTATTTCGAGTATGTGGGCGACGACTTCGAGGCCGATATGGCCAAAATGGCTGCCGATCCCAAGACTCAGGAATGGTGGGATATCATGATGCCTATGCAGCAGCCGCTGGAAACCCGCGCCGAGGGGGAGTGGTGGGCGGAAATGGAAGAGGTCTTCCACACGGACTAAGCGTCTGGTCGGCAACGAAAGGCGAAGGTCCACGAACGATGGAATAGGCCTATCGTTCGTTCCTCCTCGAAATCGAAGCTGAAGGAGATTCCCATTATGGAAAGAACAGCGGACTGCCTGGCAAAATTGAACAGAATGAACAAGTCCTTACGCCATGAGGAACCGGATCGGGTTCCAGTCAGCGATTTCTTCTGGGGCAGCTTCCTTGAGCGTTGGCGTCAAGACCTGGGATTGCCGGCCGATACGGACATCTACAAGTATTACAATCTCGACTGGCAGGTAACCATCCCCAACATGGATCCGCACATCAAGCAATTTGAGATCCTGAAAGAGACTGACGAAGAAGTGGTGGTGCGCACTGGTTACGAAGCGGTGATCCGGAAAAAGTTCGCGGACCCGATGCCGGCTTTTCTGAAATTTGAGACGGATACCATCGAAAAGATGCGCGCCTTTGAGTTCGATGATCCCTGGGATGCCAGGCGCTACTTCAGCGGGGGTGACAACCAAATTGCCGGTGTCGGGGATGGCTTTTCTCGGGACCTCGCCCCCTGGGTCGAAACCGTGCAGTCATTGTGCCCCGATTTCCCCGTCTATGGCAGTATTTGCGAGGGCCACGAGACCCTGTGGCGCATCATTGGCTCGCAAAACGTCATGCTCTGGATCGGATTGTATCCCGACGAGGTCGGGCGCTTCGTGGAGCGCATCAATGAATTTGCCTTAGAAGTCACCAAGGCTCAGATCAAAGCTGCCGATGAGTTGCTGGATGGCATGGTCATCTGGGGAGATGTAGCATACAGGAAAGATATGTTTTTCTCCCCTGACTATTGGCGGAAATACTTCAAGCCCGGAGTCAAGGCGATGGTCGACGTGTGCCACGATCATGGTTTGCCGGTCATTTACCATGGATGCGGTAACGTCAAGCGCATCTTCGAGGATTTTATCGAGGTTGGCATTGACGCTTACAACCCGTTGGAAGCAAAGGCCGGATTGGACGTTGTGGATCTGCGGCGCAAGTACGGTCATCGCATTGGCTTCTGCGGCAACATGAATGTGATCGAGTGGGCACACGAAAGTCAAGAGAGACTTAAAGGGATCGTCCTGCGCAAGCTGAATGCGGCTAAGGGCGGCGGCCTTATCTTCCAGTCCGACCACTCCGTCCCTAGCAACGTCTCGGGCCAAAACTACGAATACGTGGTCAATCTGGTTCGCGAGTATGGCAAGTACCCACTCCAACTGGGCGGGTATGACATCTCCGATCTAAACTGACCGGGTTAAGTGTGGGTCTCAGGTTCAACGCACTTCGAGGGTGCGTTGAACCTGTCCCCTGACCCGAGTCCAAGGGTTATTGTCATGTATTTACAGTATTTATTGCCCTACCAGTTAAAGCAAGCCATTGATGAAAGGTGGCCACTCCTGGTGCCTACCGGCTGCATTGAATATCACGGCCCTCACATGGCTCTCGGTCTCGACACGATCCTGGTTGAGGAGCTCTTAAGCCGTGTGGCACAACGCGTCAATTGCGTCGTCGCCCCCCCCTTTTGGTACGGGCCGACCGGCTACGCCGTCACCGGCCCCGACCGGGGCACTCTCGACGTCTCGACCGAGCGATTTGGCCGCCACGTCAAAGATGTATTGAGCAGTTTCTGGGACGTTGGCTTTTGTTGGATTATCGTTGGCGTGCATCACCAGCAGATGGACGGCCCTGAGTCACTGGCCATCCGCCAGGCAGCGGCCGAAGTTACCTTCGAGAGGACTTATGCTGAGCGCGGCGGTGCCTGGTGGGGGAAAGCCCCCTTGCCGCCAGACGATCACGTTTTTGAACGCATTCAGGTCTGGCCCTCGGTCTTACCCGCCGCTGCCGAGCAGGGCGTGATTATGGCCGATCACGCCGGCTATTATGAGACCTCGCTGCTGATAGCTGCCCGGCCAGACCTGGTAGATATGGATCGTCTGCCCACGGTCCCCCGCACAGGGGAGGAATGGGGGGCGCCGTGGTATTGTGCTACGCCGGAGAGCAAGGCACGAGAGGCCAGCATCGAAGCAGGCGAGCGAATGTGGGCGGCCATGGTTGATGCCTGGGTACAGAGATTGTCGGCGCTGCAACGCCCGAAACGACCTGCGCCAAAGGATGTGACCATCCAGGGCATCTTCTAAGGAGAAATATATGGCGCACAATGGAAAGATGACATCAAGGGAACGGGTTCTGACTGGTATAAGGCACGAGGAACCGGATCGCGTGCCAGTTGATCTGGGCTCCACGCCGAGCTCTGGCATCTCAGCCATTGCTTACTACAATCTCAAAAACTATCTGGGAATCACCAGGGGGCACACCCGTGTCTACGATGTAGTACAGCAACTCGCTCAGCCGGAAGACGAGATTCTTGATCGATATGGGATTGATGCGGTAGACGTGGGCCGCATGTTTAATACGCGTGACGAGGATTGGTGTGACTTTACCTTACCTCAAGGTGTCCTCGTTCAATTTCCAGCCTGGTTTCATCCAGTGCGCCGGCCAAATGGCGCGTGGGACGCTTTTGCGCCGGATGCTACCCGTATCGCCACCATGCCTGTAGGGGCTACCTTTTTCGATCAAACCTGTTTTCCCTACCTGGACGGTTATCCTGCGGATTACAAGCATCTTCCCGAAGCGATGGGAAAAGTCCACTGGTCGGCACTGGTGCACAGCCCCTGGGATAATGCCACTCAACCTGATTTCTGGCAACAATTAAGGGAGAAGGCGATTACCCTTCGGGACAGTTCAGACCGGGCGCTGGTGATCGTCGCCGGTTGTAACCTCTTTGAGTGGGGTACCTTCTTGCGACGTATAGACAACTTCCTGATGGACTTGGTTTTAGACCCGGTCGAGGTGGAGCGTTTGCTCGACGCGCTTATGGAGCGACATCTGGCCACATTAGAAAAAGTGTGCCAGGTGGTGGGCGATGTGGTAGATGTCATTCGCTTCGGCGATGACCTGGGCATGGATACCGGGCCTTTTATGTCGCCCGACATTTACCGAAAACTTTTCAAGCCGCGCCACACGATTTTGTGTGACTACGTTAAAAAGCACAGCCAGATGCACACCTTCCTACACTCTTGTGGGTCAATCTACAAATTGCTACCCGATCTCATTGAGGCTGGCTACGATATAATCAACCCGGTCCAAATAAATGTCCGCGATATGGAACCGGAGCAGTTGAAAAAGGAGTTTGGCCGAGACATCACCTTCTGGGGTGGGGGAGCCGATACGCGCCACGTGCTTAACCATGCGCAACCTTCGGAAGTAAAAGAGCACGTGAAGCGACTGCTGGACGTCTTCTCCCCTGGAGGCGGATTCGTGTTTAATACAGTCCACAACATCTTGCCGGACGTCCCACCTGAGAATGTCGTAGCCATGTTTGAGGCTATAGATGAGTTTAATAGCGGCTGACAGACAAACCAGGTTTTGTTGGGACAAGTTGGCCTTGTGGGAGAGAAAGTTCGTTTGTTTCCCAATTCGTGGTGTTGCCCGAATCTTGGTGAAAGAGTTCTCTCGGAAAGCGGTACTTGAAGAAAGTTCGTTTGTTTCCCTATTTGTTGTAGTGTTGTGGGAGCAAAGCAGAACTTTCCGAGAGAACTCCGAAAAGTAAAGGAGGTGAGGCAAGCGAAAATTATTGACATAACGTTTGGCGAGGGTTGAAGTCAGATTTCACTCTTAGCTCGAAGAAAAAAATAAGGAGGAGGCTTTCTCATGCCTGAAAAAGAGAGAATTTCACGGCGAGATTTTCTAAAATTTGCTGGTTTGGCGGGCAGCGCGGCTGTGACCGCTTCCATTGCGGCGCAATGCGGCGGGGCACCTGCCACGGAAGCACCCCAGGCTACCGAAGCACCTAAGGCCACGGAAGCGGCTAAAGCTACCGAAGCACCGGCGGTGGCCAAGAGCAAGTCTTTCGAGGGCGTGACCGTCCGAATGCACGCCATCAGCGGCGCCAATTACGACGAACTTTACAAGATCATCCCCGAGTGGGAGGAAAAGACCGGGGCCAAGGTTGAGTTCGTCTTCAAGGGCAACGGTTTCGAGACAGACAAGCGCCTGGTTCAGGACTTCGCCGCTGGGACGGTGAACTACGATGTGTGCTGGGACCACAGCAGCTTCTTCTCCCAATACGTCAAAGCCGACGGCCTGGAACCGCTGGATAACTACTTTAGTGAGGAGGAGTTGAGTGACTTTATTCCCAGTCTGGTTAACGCTACCCGACGTGATGGCAAGCTGTGGGTGATCCCACGTCACTTCGATATCTCCTGCCTGCTCTATCGTACCGATCTGAAGAGTGACATCAAGCCGCCGGAGACGTGGGATGAGTTTAAGCAGCTAGCCCTTGAGTTAACGGATAAGGACAAGGGCATCTATGGTACCCAGTCTGCTGGCAAGGAAGAGGCTCTGTCCGGACGTTTCTACGAGGTGCTGGTAGCGGAAGGTGGCAACCTGTTCGATGACAAGTGGGAGCCCACTTTCAACGGTCCGGCTGGCGTCAAGGCGGCCTCGATGTTTGCCGACTTGTACCAGGCTGGGGCCATGCCGCCTGGCATGACCAACTTCCTGTGGGAAGACGTGGCTCAAAACTGGGTGAACGGAATCATCGGCATGTATACCGAGTGGTATGGTTGGTACAGTTACTTCCAGGATCCCGAGTCCAGCCAGGTGGCCGGCAAGTTTGACCTGGCACGCCAACCCAAGGGAGATGGTGGCATCCACAGCGGCTGGGCCGGTCACCACGGCTTCTCCATCACCAAGGCCGCCCAGAACAAGGAAGCGGCTGCTTCGTTGATCAAGCACTTGACCAGTGTCGAGGGTAACGAGCTGGAGGCCAAGCTCGGCATCCTGATCGCGCGCCAGAGTGTCTGGGACAAGATCATTAAAGAAGCAGAGGGCTCCGAGGATCCGCTTGCCAAGAAGCGGCTGGAGTTGGCTCTCCTGCAAGCCCAGGAGGACTTCAAGACCCCGCCGCTCATCGCTGAATGGTTGCCTATGTCGAACATCCTGTATCCGATGTTGCAGCAAATCATCCTCGGCGATGCAGAGCCACAGAAAGGGCTGGATGATGCAGCTCAGCAAGTCAGGGATATGATGGCTAAGGCCGGTTACTACTCGTAGGTTGAGTCCGACCACCTGATCGGATGCTGTTTTTGCAGTGGTTGGGTGATCCGTGCCTATGGGTCACCCAACCACGCACCGAATCGTTACTGAGGATGAGTAGGGATGATTGTAGGATCACGTATTTCGAGTCTCGCCCGCAAGGGGATCTTTAGAGTGAGTTTTTCTGAAGCTAAGCATCTGCCTGTCCTACTTTTGATGCCAGGTATTGTGATCCTGTTGCTGGTCGTTGGGTTTCCCATGCTGTACTCATTGTATCTCAGTTTCACCGACTACACGTTGACCAATACCACTGGCTATGGGTTTGTGGGACTCCAAAACTACATCGAACTTTTCAAGGATCCCATCTTCTGGCAAGCATTTGGTCGCACCATCCTCTTTATTGCCCTGGCGGTCAACTTGGAGTTCATCATCGGGCTGGGCATTGCCCAATTGATGGCCAAAGTCATGGTTGGCCAGAGCCTGCTACGCACCCTTATGATGATGCCCATGATGTTTGCCCCTATTCTGGTGGGATTCCAATTCAAGTGGTTCTTCAACGACCAGGTGGGGCTGATGAACAGCCTTCTGTATGCTATCACCGGACAGCGGCACATCATCGCCTGGCTGGTTGACAAGCCGTTGGGCTTCATCAGCATCTTGGTGGCAGAAATATGGATGAGCACGCCGTTTATGGTCATCATCCTGGAAGCGGGCATTCTGTCTCTGCCTAAGGAACCTTTTGAAGCCGCCGAGGTGGACGGTGCTTCTGGCTGGCAAAAGTTTCGCCATCTTACCTTGCCTATGTTGATGCCGTTTGTCTACACGGCGATGGCGATACGTTCTCTTGACGTGGGGCGTGCCTATGACCTGGTCAGCATTATGACCGGTGGTGGCCCGGGCAGCCGCACCGAGTTGATCTGGACCTACGTCAATCGTCTGGCATTCACAGGGCACGATTATGCACTAGGCAGTTCAATGTCGTACGTCACGGTGATCGTGAGCTTTGTGTTTACGTTTTATCTCTTCCAAAATGTAATCAAGAGTCGCTGGGAGGGACGAGAATGAGTGTCGACAGTTTCGGTCTGGCAAGGTCACGGCGCAGGCGCACCAAAAGTGACGTAGCAAGAGACGTTCTGCTGTACGTCATTATCCTTGTATTCTTCCTGCCGTCGGTATGGATTGTCCTTACTTCGCTTCGAGCACGTGTGGAGATTAACGCGTTCCCACCAGTGTGGATACCGTCTCCGTCTGGCCTGAACGTTGACTCATACAAGACACTCTTTGGTTTTCCCTCAGAGATGTTCACGGCCACCAATATCCCGTTCCTTGACTACGCGCGGAACTCAGTCGTCATCTCCCTGATCAGCACTCTCTTCGCACTTTCCTTCGGCGCTTTGGCCGGCTACATCTTTGCCCGCTTTCGTTTCAAGGCGAAGAACAGCATCTTCCTGTCCATGATGCTGGCCCGTGCGGTGCCGGGTATTGCTCTGAGCCTGCCGTTGTTTATTCTCTTCGCCCATATAGGGCTTTCGGACTCGATCCTTGGCATGATCATTGTGTATGTGGCGATGAATGTCCCCTTTACGGCGTGGTTGATGGATGGCTTCTTCCGGGCAATCCCTGAAGAGCTTGACGATGCCGCTTTGATCGATGGATGCTCACACTGGACTGCATTCCTGCGGGTTGATCTGCCCCTGGCTTTTCCAGGTCTGGCGGCCAGTGGCATCTTTGCCTTTCTGACGACGTGGAACGAGTTTGCCCTGGCTAGCGTCATCACCCGTACGCCAGCCTCACGCACCTTCCCCCCGGCTCTGTTTGAGTTCACAGGACAGTACGTCTCCGACTGGCGTGGTATGTGTGCCATGTCAGTGATGATGTTGATCCCAGCTATCATCTTTGTGGCGTTGGTCCAGCATCAGTTAATGGAAGGGCTCACGTCAGGTGCTATGAAGGGCTAGCAAATTTTCACGTAACTACCTAACGAAGCTCCGCCTCAAACCGACAAGTTTGACGAAGCCATG
>CAYTNQ010000084.1:0-14776 GCA_964439175.1 uncultured Anaerolineales bacterium
AGATTCCCTGCACGAGCTATGGGAAGCGGCTGACCGATACATCCGATCCCGCGACACCGAGGCTTTCGGCGACCTGCACGATGCTGTTGAGAAGCTACGCCCGCTATTCGGGGAGAGGGGCAAGCCGTGAGCGAGCGCATGAGTGACGAGCGGCTGAAACAGCTAGACGCAGCATAGTCGGATGAGGTTCGCGCGCGTACGCTCGGTGCCGCCGGTCACACTCGCTCCGCCAAGCCAACCTGACCCAGAAGTCGGCGGGGCACCGACCTACCCAGCGCATCAACCTGACACGACGAAAGTCAGCGGTAGACTGAAGCGGAAGCGGCGCGATTTTTGGCCGTTCGGTGTCTTGCAAAGAATGTTCAGGGCAAAAGCCGCCCGCAGCTTAGCTTTTTGTTGGGCGCATCCATGTGAGCCATAAGGCAGGGAGAGGACATGGACGGCTTCACGTTGTTCATCGATATCGTCGTCATCCTCGGCATAGCGTACCTCACCTTCGCGATGGCCCTTGCCGGTTGGCTTGCAGGGCTGAGAAGGGGCGAAGCCGTCACGCTGCTTCCTGAGCAGAGCTCGAGAGCAAGGACCCTATGGTTGCAGGTAGGGGTCGTCGTCGCGTCACTGGGGCTGTGTGCGGCGCTCATCTACGTTCTATGGATCCCCATTCCAGTCAACGTGTCGCCGCGAGGTGCCTCCCTCTTGCGGATCTTCGGCCTCGGCCTCTTCCTGGTCGGCACGCTCTTGGTCCATTGGGCACGGCGGACGCTTGGACGTATGTGGGGCATAAGCACGAGTCGGGAGGTTAAGCTCTTTCCCGATCACCAGCTCGTCAAAACCGGACCATACAAGCTGATTCGCCATCCGATGTACTCAGGCTGGTGGCTCACCGTGCTTGGGGCGATACTCATCTACCGGGTGTGGATACTGGTTCTCCTATTTGCCTTTTCTGTGCTTGTCTTTGCGAGAAGGGCCCGTCTCGAGGAGAGGGTGCTGTCGGAGCGTTTTGGCGCAGAGTGGGAAGCCTACGCTGCATCGACCAACTCCCTGTTTCCATTCATCTATTGAGCCAGGTTGAGCGGACCTTGGATGCGTCCAACAACTCGCTGCTGCTGACCCGGCTAGCGTGCGGAAATGCAGGCGTGCCTTGCCTGCCAGAATGCGCGAGAATGGATGGGACGATGCCCGAGCCGCCGTGCCGTTAGGGCAGTGGCCTAAAAACGAGCGCAGTATTCTGTCGGTACTCGAATCGACTTATTGCTCAGCGGGTGCAGACGCAGGCCATGCTTCGAGACCTGCCAATTGGGCTGCTTCCCATAATTCCTGGTCAAAGGTAGCCAGGGTAACAGAGGGTTCGATTTGTTCTTGCCATAACTGCGCCGCCGCCAGGTGGACCGCATCATACCCGCGCAACTCATATACCCAAGCCAAGGACTCGGCACGTGAGACGAGATTTTCATTTATCGCGATGTGGATCCATGTTGGCCAGACACGTTGCAGCCGTTGTCGAGCTTCTTGAGCTTCGCTTTCAGAAATGAGCCCCCTTCGCGCACCACGTGCAAGTGCAGAGCCTAGCTCAGCGCGTGTGAGAAGGCCAGTGGCCAAAGCCTGAGCGTTTTGGAAAGTGAGTCGAGTGGCGTCAGAGTTGGTTTCGGTGACAAACAACTTGACCAGGGCGCTGGTGTCAGCGTAGATAATCATTCGCGGTCATTCACGACGAGATCGCTGAGTTGGTAGCCGGATCGATTAACAGCGGCGGGTTCAGGCAGTTGGAAAGAGCTGCCATTCCAAGATAAGAAACCTTGAGAAGTCAATTCCCACAGCTTATTTTCGATGTTTGGGGAAAGTGCAGAGTGACCCGTAGGTGGAAGAGGTACCAGGCGGGCAATGGGTTTGCCCCGCTTTGTCACGATGATAGAATGGCCCTTGCGGACGGTGCGCAGGTAGTGAGCCAGGCGATTTTTCAATTCACGAACACCTACTTGTTCCATAATCCACCTCCAAGTAGCTACATGGTAACTCAAGAGGACATAAGAGTCAAGTAGAGATTGACGGCTGATTGATAGTTTGCGCGGGTTGAGCTTTCGCCAATTCGTGCTAATTTATACTGTAGCGGCATGTCCTGTTCTTCTTGCGTTCCTATGGAGTGACGGCAGAGGTCCTAAGGCGGCGTCCGTGGGAAGCGGTACAAAGGGCGATGGAAGACCGCTTAACAAGGCGGCTGACCCTCGTTGTCTGGTGGAATACGCAGTCTCAATATCGGTGGTACATTATCGTCCGAATGGTGACAAAAGATAAATCAATCGATGGAGGGCATCATCATGGCGCAAGCAGCAGCCAGGACGGGGGTGGGTCCGACGGTGACGGTCGCCGTCGAGCAACACTTCCCCGAGAATCAGCGCATCATTGAAGACAACCTTGCGTATTCGATTCTGCCGTTCTCCATGCGCACTTTTGTGCATTTGACGCGGCTTGCTTTCGTCAGGGACTGGATGGTTCGAGCGGCCGAGAAGAGCGCTCCCGGTATTTGGGGCGGGCTGATGTGCCGGAAGCGATACATCGACCAGAAACTAATCGAGTCGGTCGCCCAGATCGACGCGGTGGTGGACCTGGGCGCGGGCTTTGACACGCGGGCATACCGGCTACCCGCTCTGGCCGCCATGCCGGTGTGGGAGGTTGATCAACCGGAAAACGTCGGGCCTAAGCAGGCTCGGTTGCGGAAGCTGCTGGGAGAGGTTCCAATTCACGTCAAGCTCGTGCCAATCGACTTCGACCGCGAGGAGTTGGAGGCCGTGCTGGCAACGTACGGCTACTCGACCGAGATGCGGACGTTCTTTATCTGGGAGGCCGTCACGCAGTACCTGACCGAGACTGGCATCAAGACGACCTTCGACTTCCTTGCCAGGGCCGCGCGTGGCAGCCACCTGGCCTTCACGTACGTCCGCAAGGACTTCCTCGATGGTCAAGTGATGTACGGACAGGAGGACCTCTACAAGCGGTACGTTGTGAGGGGCAAGCTCTGGCTGTTCGGCATGGATCCCGAAGGCGTAGTGAACTTCCTCGAGCCATATGGCTGGCGCGTAATCGAGCATCTCGGCTATGAGGAGCTGGCCGAGCGCTACGTGAAGCCGACTGGCCGGGAGCTTGCCTCTACGCCGATCGAGCGGATGGTCTATGCGGAGAAACTGTAGGGGACCTCATTGCGGTCGTGTGGTGATATAATCAAGCATAGCGCTAGAGAGGAGCAAACGACCATGCCGAGACAGCATTGTATCAGATCAGGCCGTCATCAACCAGTCAAGTTGGTCTTTGTTCTTGGCTGGTTGCTGCTTTTACTTGGTGCGAGCCAAGCCCAGGCTGAGACACGCTGGGCTGCTGAAGCAATCCGGCCTCACCTGCAGGCAGCGGGGCTTTACTTCATCGAAAACCGAGGCCAGCTTGATCAGCGAGTCGGGTATTACCTTCAGGGCCGGGATAAGACTCTGTATTTCACCCCGACAGGCCTTACCCTTGTCTTGACCGAGGCCATGCCGGGCGCAGATACGCTGGAACGCTGGGTGGTCAAACTGGATTTTGTGGGGGGCAGTGCCCAGCCCCTCGGACAGGCCCCAACAGAGACGGTCGTGTCCTATTTTCGAGGGCCACGTGACCAGTGGCAGGTTGGCCTACCTACTTACGCGCGGCTAATCTATCCTGACCTGTGGCCCGGCATCGACTTGGTTTACGCGGTTCAAGACAGCCAACTCAAGTACCAATTCATCATCCAACCGGGAACCGATCCGGCCGATATCCGGCTGGCCTACCGGGGCGCAACCGGCGTCCGGCTCAGCGCGGCGGGGCAACTCGAAGTGTCCACTCCGGCCGGAAGCTTTCAGGATGCTGTCCCGTATGCCTACCAGGTTGTCAATGGGCGTCAGGTGCCGGTACATGTCGTTTATAGCCCAATCACTGAGGCCGCCGGCAAAACGTATGAGTATGGCTTCCGTCTAGGTGAGCATGACCCAACCCGGCCCCTGGTGCTGGACCCAGCAGTTATCGTCTACGCCGGGTTCATCGGTGGCTCACAGCGCGATAACGGCTATAGCATTGCCGTGGATGCTGACGGGTATGCCTACGTTACGGGTGAAACCCACTCGGTGGCCGATTTCCCGGCTGTAGTTGGGCCTGACCTGACTCACAACGGCGGCCCGTATAATGGTGATGCCTTCATTGCCAAGGTCAGGGCCGACGGCAGCGGGCTGGTTTACGCGGGGTTCATCGGCGGCACAGGCGAGGATTACGGGTATGGCGTCACGGTGGATGCCAACGGGTTCGCTTACGTGACTGGTAAGACCAGCTCCGACGATTTTCCTGCAACTTCCGGTGCTTTCGATACGAGCTATAACGGTGGCGGGGATGCCTTTGTGGCCAAGGTTAAGGCTGACGGAACGGGGCTAGTTTACGCCACCTACATTGGCGACAAAGTGAATACGACCGCTGCTGACACCGGCAAAGATATTGCTGTAGATGCCAATGGAAACGCCTACGCTCTGGTCAACACCAACTCTGGCACCTTTGGCGACACCTCGGTGGTCAAGTTGAATGCGGCCGGATCATCTGTGGTCTATGTTGAATACATTGGTGGTGACAACGGCGACGACGATGGTGACAGTCTTGCTGTCGACACCGGCGGATTTGCTTATGTGACCGGCAACACCAACTCCGACGATTTTCCTGCAACTTCAGGTGCTTACGATACCAGCTATAACGGTGGCGGGGATGCCTTTGTGGCCAAGGTTAGGGCTGACGGAACAGGGCTAGTCTACGCCACCTACATTGGCAAAGCAGCAAGTCCGACCACTATTGACTCCGGCACAGGCATTGCCGTGGATGACGCAGGAAACGCCTACATCCTGGTCAACACCAGTGCTGGGCCCGTCGGCGGTTACGATACCTCAGTGTTCAAGGTGAAAGCCGCCGGATCGGCCCTGGCTTATGTGGTGTATATCGGCGGCAGCGGCACTGATTTCGGCAGCGACCTGGCGCTTGACGGCCAGCGCCGGGCCTATCTCACCGGACAAACAACTTCGTCAAGCGACTTCCCTACGACGAATTGGCCACCTACAAGCTACGATGCGCCGCAGGAAGCCTTTATAGCCCAGGTCGAAGCGGACGGTTCATGGTTGGGTTATGCCGGATTTCTGACCGGCCGCGGCTCCAGTGGCGCGGGGATTGCCGTTAACGGCGGGGGTAACGCCTACGTCACCGGGACGAACTGGAACGGCGACGACTTTCCCGCCATCACCGGGCCGGACGTGAGTGCCAACGGTGAGCGGGACGCGTTTGTTGTGAAGGTGGCTCCGTGGGCAATCTACCTGCCACTTATTATAAAATGAGCATCCATTGCGGAGATTGCCCGAGCAATCGACTTTCTCAACGACACAGGCTACACGGCGGACATCTCTCTGCTGAGCAAAAAGCATCCTGGCCTGATGGACTTCGACACCTGGCTCAAAAAGGTAGGCAAGGCGAAAATCGCGATCAACGAGTGAAGAGTGCAGGGCATAATGCTAACAACAGCTAAAATTATTGGCCGTTAGTCGGCCTAAGTGATAGGGCAAGCCCTGAAGGTTATCTTATCGGCCAGCCTTAGATTGAGTAGGAGGAGACAATGGAAAAGGTCACGTCGCATGATGGTACACGTATCGCCTACAATCGCAGCGGTGCCAAATCTCCGCTTATCTTGGTCCATGGTACAGGTAGTGCTTCCAGTTGTGCTCAAATGATTTCACCATAGGGGGGCTATCTGATGAAAAAGACCGTTATTTTCCTGGCTTTAATCTGGCTGCTCCTGGCCTGCAATCTGCTGCCCGGAACAACAGTGGAAGAGGCAACACCTGTTGAACAGACCACCAAACTGCCCTCTCCAACTGCTACTAAAGCCATCTCCCGACCTGAAAGCCCCACCGCCCCAGCTTCAACCACCGGCCCGGTCTACTATGTGGGCCAGGCAAATTGCAGCGACTCCGGCCCCGGCGGCGCCCAAACCCCCTTTTGCACCTTTGAAACTGCCCTCAATCATCTTCAGCCGGGCGACACGCTGACCATCCAGCCCGGCCTATACCGGGAACGGCTTATCATCAGCGGCCTGGCCGGACAGCCCAATGCTCCTATCATCATCCAGGGCCAGGAAGGGGCTATACTTGACGGCGGCTGCCCCGCCTTCCCCTGCGGCGTGAATGAGGTGACCTGGGAGGGGGATGAGGAAACCGGCTTGGTCATGGTTGAGGACAGCCAACATTTTATCTTGCGCGGATTGACGGCGCAGAATGTCATCGCCGTGGGGGTAAGCGTGGCTGGCGGCAGCCACATCACCGTAGAAAATGTGATCGTCAGGGGCACGGGCAACGCCGGATTGCTGGCCCTGCACACCGACCACCTGACCGTTATCAATAACGACATTGGTCGGGCGCAACTTGGCTGGCGCAACGAGGCCGGCAGCCCCCAATTCGGCGCGCACGAGGCTATGTCTATTGTAGCCGTAACCGACTTTGAAGTAGCCCACAACATCGTTCACGACACGCTTAAAGAAGGCATTGACGTGAAGGAGAGTTCGGCGCGCGGCGCAGTTCACCATAACACCGTTGAACGCGCCTGCGCGGTGGGCATCTATATCAATGAAGCCGAACAGGTGCAGGTTCATCACAACCGGGTACAGCGCAGCGGCTACTACCTGACCGCGGATGGTCAGGAAAGTCTGTGCGAAACTTACCCGGTGTATGGCCCTTACTTTGACCAATATTACGGCACAGGTATTCTGCTGGCTGTGGGCGACCTGGGCGAGTTGAGCCGGGGCTATCTGGCCCAGATTGACCTGTATCAAAATGTCATCTGGGACGCGCACGGTAACGGCATCGAATTTTGGGATGAATGGCGCGAAAGCGGCACCGGAAAGGGTCAGATGACCGGCAACCGCGTCTTTAACAACACTATTTACCACACCGGCTTGGGCGGCATTCGCTTGCAGGATGTGGATAATACGCAGGTGGTCAACAACATTCTGGCCCTGAATGATGAAGACGCCATTACCGGCGAGGCCATTGCCAACAACGCCGTCAGCCACAACCTGTTTCACTTTCGGCACGATTGGCAGGAACCGGTGGGCAGCGATTACGTGGTCGGCGACCCGCTCTTTGTTGACCCGTCCGGCGGCGATTTTCATTTGCAAGCCGAGAGCTTGGCCATAGATGCCGGATTGGATATGGGGCTACCCTTTGCCGGAGCTGCCCCGGACATCGGTGCTTTTGAAAATGGCCTGCCAGAAGCGAAAGCAGTCGCTCCGCCTCCTACTATTGGCCCTACCGTTGAAACCCGCCCAGATGGTGCCGTTCGCCTGACCGACCCGCCCCCTGACGCTAGCGACCAAAACCCGGCTTTTTCCCCTGACGGGACGCGCCTGCTCTTCACCCGGTTTGAGAACGGCTACAATGAAGGGCCATCGGCCATTTACTTGCTCAACCTTGCTACCGGCAATATCAGCCTGCTCACTACTGCCCCCGATAGCGATAGCGTCAACCTGCCCGGCAGCAGTTGGAACGCTGCCACCGGCCGCATCGCCTTTGCTTCCGACCGTGAAGATACCGACGAGATATGGACAGTGGCCGCCGACGCCAGCAATCTGGACCGCATCACTCACCATACCAAACCGGGCTATTTCATTGAACCAAGCTTTTCGCCGGATGGACAGTGGATTGCCTTTGAATCATATTTATACCAGGATGAAGAAACACCAGCCGCGTTGTGGCTTGTTGCTGCTCCAGTCCTTGAGTCTGAAAGCGTAACCCCATCTACCGCCAGCGCCCCCACTGTTAGTGAAGCACTACCTGGTCAGGTGACCAGGTAAAAGACTCGCCACCTGTCCGGTCTGCAAACTCCCCAGATGCCCGATGCATCCGGGGAGTTTTTGTTTTATACTGGGGTAGAAGACCTGGATGTTTTGCCTCAGCCGCAACTTAGAACCAGCTTTTTCCGTATAGGAAGTGTATAGCTTCAGACTGTTGAGGTAAACTATGGAATCCCATCTCATTTCTGACCCGCTTCTGGCAGCAACCATTACCCGAGCCGCCAGCAAACAGACCTATTACACCATTCGCTTTCTTGTAGATGGCCACCTGGTTGACGATGCCTACCGGGCCTACGCCTACTTCCGCTGGGTAGACGATTGGCTCGATCAGGAGGCGCGTCCCCGAACGGAGCGCCTGGCCTTTGTGAAGCGCCAGCAAGCCTTGATGGATGGCTGCTCTGGCGGAGATGTGCTGGCTGACCTGACTCCGGAAGAGGCCCTGCTGGCAACCCTGATCCAGCGGGGTACAAACAAGAACAGCGGGTTGCAAGCCTACATTCGCAACATGATGGCCGTCATGGCTTTCGACGCTGACCGCCGGGGGCAGCTTATTTCCCAGCGTGAACTGAACGAGTATACCCGCTGGCTGGCCGTGGCGGTGACAGAAGCCTTGCATTACTTCATCGGTCACAATTGTGCCTCCCCCCGTGGTGAGATGCGTTATCTGGCCGTCACCGGGGCGCACATTACCCACATGCTGCGCGATGCGCTGGAAGATGCCGAAGCGGGTTATTACAACATCCCCCGCGAGGTAGTGAGCGCCAACGGTATTGCTCCCTGGGACGTGGAGAGCAAGGCCTACCGGGATTGGGTACAGGAGCGTGTCCACAAGGCACGCGCCTGCTTCAGGATCGGCAGAGATTACCTGGCCCAGGTGGAAAACCTGCGCTGCCGGATCGCCGGGTATGCCTACATCCACCGCTTCGAGGGGGTACTCGATTGTATTGAACGCGAGGGCTACTTGCTGAGGGCCAAATATCCCGAACGCAAAAGCCACAGCCGTGGGGTGGAGATGATCGGTTGGGCGCTGTGGATGGCGCTCAAATATCGGCAGCCTGCCCCCGTCTCATCCGCTTTACCGGTCAGGTGAAACTATGAACCAGACATCTATCCTCATTATCGGCGCCGGCCTGGGTGGCATCGCCGCCGCGGCCCACCTGGCCCAACGCGGCCTGCACGTCACCGTGCTCGAAAAGAACTCCCGTCCCGGAGGGCGCTGCGACCGCTTCAGCCGCGGCGGGCATCACTTTGACACCGGCCCAACGCTCTTCATCATGCCACACGTGTACGAAGACGAGTTCGCCGCCTTGGGGACCTCGCTGCATGAGATGCTCGACCTCCAGCGGGTGGATCCTACCTATCGCTTGATCTTCGACGATGGCAGCCAACTGGCGCTCACTTCAGATCTGAAGGCGATGCAGGACCAATTGGAAGCCATGGAGCCAGGCAGCTTCCAGAGCTTTTTGCGTTACGTGGATGAGGGCCACCGCCACTACCATCAGGCCATGCAGCACCTGGTCAACCGCGATTTTCGCAGCGCGGGCGAGTTCTTCAATCTACGCAACCTGCCTTTGCTCTTCAGCCTGAAACCGCTCTCCCGGCATTACAGCCACATGGCGGCCTATTTCGATGAGCCGCGCCTGAAGTCCGCCTTCACTTTTCAGGATGCGTATATGGGGCTGAGTCCGTTCGAGGCCCCGGCTACTTTCTCGATGATGCCTTACACCGAGTTGGCTCACGGCGTTTGGTATCCCAAAGGCGGAATGTACCGCGTAGTGGAGGCGTTGATGGAGATCGCCCGGCAGGCCGGGGTAGAATTCGCCTTTAATACAGCGGTAAAACAAATCGAGTTGAACGGCAAACGCGCCAAAGGGGTAATCCTGGGAAATGGGCAACGCCTGCAAGCCGATGCCGTCCTGGCCAACGCTGACCTGCCGTACGTCTACCAGAACTTGCTGCCGCCTGATGAGCAGGCCGAACGATTGGCCCGGAAGCGCTACTCGTGCTCGGTGATCAGCTTCTTCTGGGGGGTAGATCGCCCCTATGAGGCCCTTGGCCCGCACACGCTGTTTTTGGCTGATGATTACCGCGCCAACTTCGACGAGATCATCCGTGATCTCACGATCCCCTCCAATCCCAGCCTGTACATCCACGCCCCGGCCCGGCTCGACCCGGCCATGGCTCCGGCCGGCGAGGATACCCTGATCGCCATCATTCCGGTGGGTCACATGAACGGGCGCGAAGATCAGGATTGGAAGGCGCTCATCAAACAGGCCCGGCAGGCGGTGTTCCGCCGCCTGGAATTGCTGGGAATCGCCGACCTGGAAGCGCACATCAAATTCGAGACCTGCTTCACGCCGCTTTCGTGGCGCAAGCGTTACAACCTGGTCAAGGGCTCCACCCACGGGCTGTGTCACAACCTAATGCAGTTGGGTTACTTTCGGCCCGGTAACCGCCACTCTCGTTACCACAACCTGTATTTCGTTGGCGCTAGCACGCATCCCGGCACAGGTATGCCTACAGCCTTGATCTCTGCCCGCCTGACCGCTCAGCGGATGGTAGAGGATTTGGTCGCCTCTCAATGAAAATGGAGTATCCAATGTTACAGACCAAATCAAGGCCAGCCTATATTCTCACGGCTATCATTATCATCCTGGCCATCGTAGCGTCCGCCGGCGGGCTTTTCCTCGACCACCTGTACCGGGACAACCTCTTGGTCACTTCAGGCTGGTACGGCAATGACCTGGTGACACTGGCTGTCGCTGTCCCGGTGTTGGTCGTGACGTTGATCCTTTCGATGCGCGGCTCGCAGCGAGCGCAGCGAGCACAACTGGTCTGGCTTGGAATGCTGGATTACATGCTGTATAATTATGCGTTCTACCTGTTCGGAACAGCCTTCAACGCCTTTTTTCTGGTTTACGTTGCGCTGTTCGCGCTGTCGATTTTCGCGCTCATCTTCGGATTGGCGGCCCTCGATGTAAAGGGAATCGGCCAGCAATTCCGGGCCAGCACGCCGGTCAAATGGATCGCCGGCTACATGGTGTTTGTGGCGGTTGGCCTAAGTGGGGTGTATATCGCCCAATGGGTAAGTTTTATTGTCACCGGGCAGCTTCCGCCCATCGTCATCCAGACAGGCCATCCAACCAGCGTAGTGTTCGCCCTGGATTTGTCACTGGTGGTGCCGGTTCTTGCGTTGGGCGCAGTCTGGCTCTGGAAGCGACAGCCCTGGGGCTATGTGCTGGCGGTGATAGCCAATGTCAAGGGTGCCGCTTACATGCTGGCTTTATGCGCAGTCACGCTATCGGCGGTTCGAGCGGGGGCGACAGAAGATGTGGCGCAAATTGCCCTGTGGGGGGGTATCGGCTTGGCCAGTCTAATTGCAAGTTTGCTTTTACTGGGGAACTTGGAGCCCGCGAATAAATAGAGGAAAGAAAGTGTGCGGTGAAATGATTGCCACAGATTCCAACTGGAAAAGTCTCTACAAGGTCGGTGGCGCGGCTGCCCTGGTTGCGGTCCTGGTAGGGCTAAGCGAGATTATCATCACTTTCCTTCCGGGAGGGGGGATGTCGTCTGGCATTGTGACCGTCGTCGATTGGTTCACCCTCTTTCAGAACAATTGGTTTCTTGGACTCCGCAACCTGGGTCTTTTGAATATTTTTCTCACGGCTCTGGCGATCCCGATCTTTTTCGCCCTCTACGCTGCCCACTGGCGAGTCAATCAAGCGTACGCGGCACTCGCGATGATCATTGCTTTTATTGGAGTAGCGGTCTTCTTTGCAACGAATAGGGCCTTCCCCATGCTGGAGCTTAGCCGCCAATACGCGGCTGCCACGACAGATACCCAAAGATCTATGTTGGTAGCAGCCGGGCAAGCGATGCTTTCCGTGGGCCAAAGTCATACTCCTGGCACTTTCGTAGGATTCTTCCTCACAGAAGTTGCCGCCATAGTAATCTCCATGGTGATGCTGCGCAGCCAGGTCTTCAGCAAAGCGACCGCTTATGTGGGAATTTTGGGATTTGGGCTCTTATTAATCTTTGAAGTCTGCTCATCTTTCGTGCCGGCATTAGACGTGGCTGCAATATTTGCCATGGGCGGCGGGCTTTTGAGCATGGCATGGTACATCCTGGTTGCCCGCAGGCTCTTCCAGCTTGGGCGGGGTGTCTCGAAAGAATAGGAGAAGTCACGATGTCAGACAAAATCCTGGTTGCCTACGCCAGCCGGGCCGGTTCCACTGCTGGTGTGGCCGAAGCCATCGGCAAAACCTTGTCCGAAAACGGCGTGCAGGTAGAGGTACGCTCGATGGAGGACGTAAAAGACCTGGCTCCATACCGGGCGGTGGTGGCCGGCAGCGCCATTCGCGGGGGGAAATGGCTGCCGGAGGCGATGCAATTCATGCAGACTCATCGGGCGGCATTGGCCCAAAAGCCCTTCGCCGCGTTTTTGGTGTGTATGACGCTGACCATGGCGAAGGGGAAATACCGCGCGCAGGTGGCGGATTGGTTGGGGCCGGTGCGAGAGCTGGTGAAGCCGGTGAGCGAGGGCTTGTTTGCCGGGGCGCTGGACATCAGCAAAGTGCCGTCGTTTGGCGATAGGCTCAAGTTTCGCTTGAGTGTTGCCTTCGGCGTTTGGTCGGAGGGCGATCACCGGGATTGGAACGCCATTCGCGCCTGGGCCGAAAGCATTCGCCCCCTGCTGCTCCAGTAGACTTACAGAGTGCCGCTATCGCCGATGTGCTGAAGGAGGCGGTCTCCTAAGGGCCTGTAAAAGAATAACTTCCGAGTTTTGGTCGGACTCCAAGCGTGGAAAATCGGAACTTATTCCTTTACAAGGCCTAAGCGTCAGGAACGTAATCAAATTAATGACTATCTTGAGCGGGGAGGGTCACCGTAAAGGTTGTGCCAACATTGACCCGGCTATCGGCCTCAATCTGCCCGTGATGTGCCTGCACAATCGCCTGGGCAATGGCCAAACCCAAGCCGAAACCGCCTGTGTCACGGGTGCGGGCGCTGTCCACGCGATAGAATCGCTCAAAAAGGTGGGGCAGGTGTTCGGGGGCAATGCCAGGGCCTGTATCTGTAACCGAGACAAAAATCACTTGCCAGTGACGGCCGGCGATCACGTTGACCTGCCCTCCGATGGGGGTATATTTGAGGGCATTTTCAACCAGGTTGGTAAACACCTGTCGCAACTGTTCTTCGTCGCCATTAAGGTGCAGGTTGACCTGGGGAGGCAGAGTTAAGTTGAGTGTTACCTGCAGTTCCTGGGCCGATAGTTGCAACTGCGTCGCTACCGTGGCCAACAATTGCCCCAGGTCTACCGGCGCCAGGGCGACCAGCCCTTTTTGCTCAACCCGCGCCAGGGTCAACAACTGTTCAATCAGGTAGGTCATCCGGTCTACGTCGCCTTCCATCTCGGCCATCATCTGGAGCAGGGTAGCGGTGTCGCGGGGGCGGGAACGGGCCAGGCTTAGTTGCGTTTTGAGCATACCCAGGGGGGTGCGCAGTTCGTGCGACACATCCGAGGTCAGTTGCCGTTCGCGTTGAAAGGCAGCGTCAAGCCGTGCCAACATCGTGTCGAACGTTTGGGCCAGTTGCCCAATTTCATCATCGGGCAGGTTGAGGTTAAGCCGCTGGCTCAAATCGGCGGCGCTGATTTGCCGGGCGGTGGTGGTGATAACGGCGACCGGGGCCAGCGCCCGGTTTGCCAGAAACAGGCCTCCTACGCCGGATAGAGCTAGGATAATAGGAATGGCCAGGGCTAAGCTGAGTAAAATTTGGTTGATAAACGTTCGGCTTTCGCGCAGAGAGAGGGCGACTACAATAGTGCCCAGCCTATGAGACCCTTCCTGCAAGGGGGTCACCAACAAGCGCACCGGCTCGCCGTTGGCCAGCGTAGCCTCTGTCAACTGCTCCGAGGGAGGCAACGGAGCGGGGAGGGGGTAATGCTCGGCGCCACCCACGGTCAGGCCGACGGTCCCTTGCGGGGTGAGTATCCAGGCTAACACGCCCCGGCTGCGCAAGTCGGCGGTTTCAGCGGCAGAAACATAATAGCCGGTATCGTTGACATCAACCACCGCGTTGAGTTGGGTAGCGCTTAAACGCAGCGTTTCTTCAATTTGCTGGTTTTGGGTATTGCGTAAGATAACTACCAGCACCACCGCGAAAACCAATAACAATACGGCTTCCACGGCCACGGTCCACAAAACCAGGCGAACCCGCAAACTACGTAGGGGGCTCATCGCTACCAATCCGGTAGCCCAGGCCGCGCACGGTTTGGATCAATTTTTCGTCGTATCCCGCGTCAATTTTTTTGCGGAGCAAATGGATATATACCTCAATTAATTTTGAGCCGGACGCATATTCCATATTCCAGACGTGGTCAATAATCTGGTCGCGGCTGAGAATTTGATGGGGATGACGCATCAGCGTTTCCAGCAAAACGTATTCTTTAGCGGTCAGTTCTTCAAGGGGGACACCCCCTCGGCGGGCGCGTTTGGTGGCGGTATCTAACACCAGATCGCCCACGGTGAGTTCGTTGGTTTTACTCGGCCCCTCGCGCCGGGCCAACGCCCGCAGCCGGGCGGTGAGTTCTTCAATGGCAAAGGGTTTGACCAGATAATCGTCGGCCCCGCTGTCCAGTCCCTTGACTTTATCAGGCATGGTATCGCGGGCGGTGAGCATAAGGATAGGCATGGTATACCCCGCCGCTCGTAGCTGGCGGCACACATCCAGGCCGTTCATGCCCGGCAGCATAATATCCAGCAGGATGATGTCGTAGGTGGCGCTTTGCACCCAATCCAGCACCTCGGCGCCGTTGCCTACCACATCTAAAGCATAGGCTTCTTCTTCTAACCCCTGCCGGATGAGGGCCGCCATGCGGGGTTCATCTTCAACAATCAA
>CAYTNQ010000084.1:14876-19325 GCA_964439175.1 uncultured Anaerolineales bacterium
TTGCTCAATCGGTACCGGTTTCGGCGTCACTTGCATCCTTCTTGACGCTAGCTGTTTGCGGCGCAAAGCCTTTGGCGTGCAGAGTGACGTCCACCATCAATTGGTTTTGATCGGTGTAGTAGAGGCTGTTAGGGTTCACGCTAAAGTGATCGGGCTGTCCGGTATTGTCAAAATGCAGCGACCTGGTTTCGCCGGGTTTCAGGGTGAAGCCAGGCAACGAGCGGTAGTAAGCCTGGACTTCGTTGGTGGCCAGATCTTTGATAGTGTAGTATACCTCAAAGTTGGTCAGATCGGTAACAGCCGTGTTGGCTACGGTTAATTCCAGGTGGTCAGGCGCACCGCCACCGTGAGCGTCAACGTTGTTTTCAACCAGGATACTGTTGATTTGTAAGCCGGGCTGGGTGCTGGTCTCTTTAATAGGGTTGTCGGCAAAGGTAGGTTTGGGATCTTTCAGGTCATTGATGCCATCGCCATCGGTGTCGGCATTGTTGGGGTCGGTGCCCAGGGTGGCTTCGGCGGCGTCGGGGATGCTGTCGCCATCGGTGTCAGAGCCGGTGGCGACAGCATCAACCTTGGACGCTGCTTGTGTAGGAAGTGGGGCTGCATTACTGCTACCACAAGCTGCCAGCAACAGAGAGCTTAGTGTAATAATAATTAGAATAAGTAACCTTTTGACCATCATTTAGCTCCTTAAGATTTTAGTAAAGTGAATTACGAAATTCGGCTGCCACGCTTTCAGCGTGATCTTGAAGTTTCGGCTCTTAGTTAGATAATTTGTGTTTAAGTTTCTTGCCGCAGGAACACCGCGTAAGATGCGCTCATCAACAGGACAATTGGCACCAGCAAGCCAACGAGATTGATGGTTTTCAGTTGCAGCACTTCTTGCCAGGTGTTCTGGATAAATTCTTTCTTGATACCCAGCAGGGCAAAACTAATGCGCTCGTAATGCTTGGTGGGCGAAAGTTCTTCCACCCCATCGCGCACGGTTTCGTACCATTTGAATTGGGCCAGGGCGGCTTGTTCACCAGCCTTGTCCATCCCCAGCGCCGCAAAAAAGCCGCCGGGGAGCTGGTTGTCCAGGTCCATGGTGTCGCCAATTTGGGGGAAGATGAAGGCAAACACCAACCAGACAATGATCGTGAGCAGCAGGGCGTGGTTACCGTTGCGTATCCACAGGGCAAAGAACATCGCCAGCAGGAAAAATGTGAGCAGGTACAGCCACGACATGCCCATGGTCAGGGCCAGTTTGATGATCTGCTCGGCGGTGAGGCTTACCCCGCCAATGAAGATCAGGGCCAGCCACGTAACCAGCCCCACTGCGCCCATCAGCAAAGCCAGGAGGGCAGCGTTCCCCACCACCTTGCCGGAGAGAAACTGATCCCGGTAAACGGGACGGGACAAAATCAGGTTCAGCGCGCCGGTCTGACGCTCTTTGTTGATGCTGGTAAAGCCCAAAATCATCCCCAGCAATGCACCGAGCATGGCCAGGTAGTTGATAAAGTTTTTAGACACGGCAATGGGGTTGAGCGGCGGCATCGGCGGGATGTCGGTGCGGCCCAGACTTTGTAGCACTTGCACCGATTGCTCGTATTCGGCCACCCGGTTATGGACGGTCACCGCGCCCAGGCTGACGGCAATCAGGGTCAAGGCTACCAGCATCACCAACGCGGCCAGAAACAGCCGGTTGCGGAAGGCATCGGTTATTTCTTTGCGGGCCAGAATGCCCAGGGTCCGACCCCAGGCGGGCCGGGGTAAAGCAACTTGGGGTATGGTAGTTAATTCTGTTGTTGTCACGTTAATTACTCCTATCCGCCTGGCAGTCTGTCGGAGAAGGCGATTTTGCCAGACCTCGGAAGTTATTGAAAACTTCCGAGGTCTTTCTCCGACAAGCTGCTAGCGACGGCCTCTCGTTCTAATGTAGGCAAACACTCCGGCGACAGCCAAGATGATGACGGCTCCGGCGGCCAACAGGTAATGGGGGCTTTTTTGCACCCGCACCGTCAGTGTGCTTGCGGGACTGCTAATCTGATCGCTGGTCAGCTTCAGGGGCACCGGTTGGTCAATAGAAATTTGGGAGGCGGGCACCAGTACGTGTACGTTGTAAGTGGCGCTGGCTCCCGGCTCAAGTTGGGCCACGATTGGTGGGTTAACCCGGGTAACCCACTTGGTTGGGGTGTCAACTTGCAGGGCCAGGTGGGTGACGGGGGCCGCCCCGGTATTGGCGGCGGTGGCCTCAAAGGTGAATTCCTGACCGCTAAAGGTGGTCACGTTGATGTTCTGGCTGACGATTTTGACAGCGTAGGTGTTTTCCACATTGAGCGTGACCGGGAAGGTCAAGGCCACACCGTCGTCGCGGGTGGCGGTGAAATGAGCGGCATAATGCCCCACCGGGGTGTCAGCCGGCACCTCGACTCGCAGTGTGACCTGCCCGTAGCTATTGGCCGGGATGGTGACGCTGTCCAACACTGGCCCGCCCTGGGTAAAGGTAACGGCCAACGAGTCGGGCAGGCCGCTGATCGCCAGGCGATAGGTGTGGCTGTCGCTGGTTTCGTTGTGAATTTCCAGTGAGTACTGGGTCATCAGCCCGGCCTGAACTGTTTGCGCGGGCGTGATCTCATCGGCTCGGATCGGCGGCGTGCTAAAACCCAATAAGGTCAGCGTGAGTAGGATTAAAGTAAACAGACGTTTCATGGCAAAGCCCCTACTCCAGGGTTAACGTTTCGCTGCGCAGGAAGATGGCATACCCGGCAGCCATAAACGCGATGGACGGCGCGATCAACACCAGCAGCGTGGTCAGCCAATGGCCGATGAGCGTACCGGGGTCAAACACTGCACTACCGGGAGACACCTCCAGCAATTGCCCGCCGATATTGCGCAGGTGCCACGTGGGGGAGAGAAAATTGAGCGACTGCGAAATGGCCGTGTCCTGCGGAATCTGGTTGGTAGCCCCGCTGATACTGTTGATGATGGTGCTGTTGGCCATTTGGGTCTCGGCCATTTGCGGGATAACAAAGCTGACCAGCATCCAGAATACCAACGCCATCAGAAAAACGGTGGCGGCGTTTTTCATACGGATACTCAACAACATCGAAAGCGTCAGGAAAATCAACATGTAGACAAAGGCCAGTCCGACAAAGCCCAACAGGCGCAGCACTTCGCCTGGTGTAGGCCAGATGCCTCCCACCAGCACCAGCAACACCAGGTTGAACACAAACACCAGCCCCAGCAGCACCCCGATGACGCCAGCGTTGCCCAGCAACTTGCCGGTCAACAGCCGGTCACGGTACACAGGCCGGGATAGGATGAGCAGCAGGCCGCCCGACTCCTTTTCTTCGATGAGGGTATTGTAGCCCAACACTACTGCCAGGATGGCCCCTATCATGCTGACATATTCCGTCAGGTTGGCGAGGATGGTCAGGGTGTGAATTTCGGGTTGTGGGGGTAGCACCGTGGCCCCTTGCGCGGTCAGGGAGACAACGGTTTCGTTGTAGACCCGCATCTCGGCCCGTTTTGTGGTACTGCCAATGTAAACTGACAGGATGGACATAGCCAGAAACAGGATCGTGATGGTGATAAACAGCCGGTTTCGAAAAGCCGCTTGAAACTCTTTGCGCGCGATGAGGGTGACGGGGTTCATGCGGCAATCCTTTCTTGTTTTTCAACATCCAGATAGATTTCCTCCAGCGAGGCGTGATTGGGAAAGCGACTCATGACATTTTTTAGCCTGTCGGCTATCACCAGCCGGCCGTGGTTCATAATACCGATGCTGGTGCAGAGTTTGGTCACTTCGGAAAGCTGGTGGGTGTTCATAAAAATGGTGATGCCGAGTTCCTCGTTCAGCCAGACAATCAGATGGCCAATGTCGCGGGTGCCTTCCGGGTCAAGCCCGGAGGCCGGTTCGTCCAAAAATAGCACGGCCGGCTGGTGCAACAAGGCCTGGGCAATGCCAATCCGCTGGCGCATCCCTTTGGAGAAGCCACCTACGCGCAGGTTACGCCACTCCGGATGGTCCAGTAGTTCCAAAACTTCGGTAATGCGGCCGGGAATGTCGGCTACGCCGGACAGCGCAGCCAGGAAGTGCAGATTTTCGGCCACGGTCAGGTCGTTGTAGAGCCGCACATTTTCCGGCACGTAGCCGATGTGTTGTCGCACTTGCAGGTTTTCTATGGCAATGTCATAGCCGAAGACGGTGGCGTTGCCGGAGGTTGGCAGCAGCAGGGTGGTCAACATGTTAACGGTGGTGGTTTTCCCGGCCCCATTGTGGCCCAAAAAGCCAAAGATTTCGCCTTGTGGCACCTCCAGGGTGAGATTGTTAACCGCCAGATTGTCGCCATAGCGGCGGGTCAGGTTTTGCGTTTGAATAGCCATGCGGGTCATAGGCTTGGATCCTTTCGAACTTTACTTTCCGGTAACTGAGATGTGACAAGAAGCGACTAGCAAGTCCATAAT
>CAYTNQ010000085.1:0-18891 GCA_964439175.1 uncultured Anaerolineales bacterium
TCCGATTATACCATAACTAGGGTCTGGCAGGAAAGAATGGTTTGCGGTATAATTCATAGCGTGTTGCGTGTTGCGTATTGCGTACTACGTCTGTTTGAGGAGAGGTGTTTGTGCGCCTGCGCTGGTGGGTGGTCATTGGTGTGCTGGTGGCTGGCCTGGGGGGGACCGGGCTATGGCTGATCGTGACCAGCATCTGGCCCGGCCCGGCGCTGGAGTTGGTCTTCCTGGGTTTGCTGGCGGTAACACTCGGCGGGCTGACGGTGCCGGTGGCAGCTTACCTCAACCATCGCTTTGCCCGGTCGGGCTGGCAGGCACAAGACCCACTTCGTCTCTTGCGCCAGGGGGCATGGGTGGGTCTCTTCAGCGCGCTGTGTGGCTGGCTGCAAAAGGAGGACTCCCTCAATTGGACCATCGCCGGCGTCATCGCCGGTGTATTCGCCCTGATGGAAGCCTTCTTTCTGACACGGGACCAGGTCTAAGAACAATACTTTTCAAATAACGACGCTGGAGTGGAGGCTTTAGCCGGAAAATACCCGCCTGAAGGCTCGACTCCGGCCTTATTTGAACGGTATTGGGTCTAAGAATGGTGAAAAAAAGTGAGATCAAAGGTTTGGAAACACAGTGAGAACCCGGCGCCAGGTCAAGACCGCCTGCCTCCTTCAACCCACCGTTACTTTTGGGACATTGACCCAACAACGCTGGTGGTAGGTGAGTATCCGGTATACGTAACTGAACGGCTGCTAGAATATGGTGACCTGGAGGCCGCACATTGGCTGCTGCGTCGCTTCAGCCGGGATGAGATTGTGGACGTATTACGACATACCCGGCGTGTTTCGCCTTTCAGCGCCAACTTTTGGGCGCTCTACTTTGACCTTGATCGGGAAGAGGTTCGATGTTTGTCGAAGCAATTCCAGAGCGAACGCAACGGAACCTGGCGCTATTAGCGATGGCTGGTGTATTGCAGCCCTTTTACCTGGCAAGGGGCACGGCGGCCGCCTTGTATCTCGGACACCGCTTGTCCATTGATCTGGACTTCTTCGGTCCTGATCCGCTTGAGGCCGACGACTTGACAGCACGCTTGGCCGGCCTGGGTTCGTTTCGACGCGATTACGTAGCCAAGGACACCTTGCTGGGTGAATTTGAAGAAGTCAAGATCAGTTTCTTTCGCTATCACTACCCGCTGGTAGCCGAACCGGCCATCGTTCTTGGCGCGCATGTCGCTGCCCTTGAAGATCTGGTGGCTATGAAATTGGAGGCCATTTCACAACGAGGCACGCGCCGTGACTTCATCGACCTATATTTCATCTGCCAGCACCGCATGTCACTGGATGAAGCTCTACGCTGGCACACCGAAAAGTATCGGATTGTTGAGACCAATCGCGTCCATTTGATCAAATCCTTAGCCTACTTTGTTGACGCCGAAGGTGAGCCAATGCCCCAAATGCTCGTGGAAGTGGATTGGTCTCAGGTAAAGCGCTTTTTCGCTAGAGAAGCCAAGAGATTGTTCGATACCCTTTAGGGACACACTATGAACCAGTTAGAACTTCGCAAGCTACCGAGTGTTGATAAACTTCTCCAGGAGGACGCGGTTGCCGGCCTGGTGGAACAATATGGACGTGAGCTCACCCTCGACGCGCTGCGCGCGGCCCTGGATGATGCGCGCCAGGCCATCCTGGGCGGTGAGCCGGCTCCCGAGGCTGAGCCCCTCATCGCCACAGTTGCCCGGCGCGTGATGGCCAACGTGCGCCCCAGCCTGTACCCGGTGATCAACGCCACCGGAGTCATTATTCATACCAACCTGGGGCGTGCGCCTCTTTCTGAACGGGCGCGGCGGGCAATGGCCCAGGTTTCGATTGGGTACAGCAACCTGGAGTACGATATGGCGGCCGGGGCGCGCGGCTCGCGCTACGTTCATGCGGCCGAGTTGCTGCACCGGCTGACCGGCGCTGAGGATGCCCTGGTCGTCAACAACAACGCCTCGGCCGTACTGCTGACGCTCACGGCGCTGGCTAAGGATCGGGACGTGCTCATCAGCCGCAGCCAGCTCGTCGAAATCGGCGGCGGCTTTCGCATCCCCGACGTAATGCGCCAGAGCGGGGCGCGCCTGGTAGAGGTGGGTACCACCAATCGCACCTATGTCCGGGATTACGCGGACGTCCTGCATCCCATCAATACCGCGCTCCTGCTGCGGGTGCACCACAGTAACTTCAGCATCACCGGCTTTGTCCACGAGCCGATGCTGGCTGAACTGGTAGCGCTGGGCGATGAGTATGCGGTCCCGGTGATGGACGACCTGGGGAGCGGCACCTTGCTGGAAACGGAACCTTACGGGTTGGCCCACGAACCGACCATCCAGGAGAGCATTGCAGCCGGTGTCTCGGTCGTCACCGCCAGCGGCGACAAGTTGCTGGGTGGCCCGCAGGCCGGGCTGATTATGGGCAAGGCCGACCTCATCGCTAAATTGCGCCACCATCCGCTGGCGCGTGCCGTGCGTGTGGACAAGACGACGCTGGCCGGCCTGCAGGCTACGCTGCTGGCCTACCTGGAAGGCAAGGCCATCCAAGAGATCCCTGTCTGGCGTATGATCGCCACCCCGGTGGAAGTTCTGGCTCGACGCGCCCGCAAGTGGCAGCGTGCGCTCAAGGAGGCCGGCGCCCGGATAAGCCTGATCCCCGCCGAGTCCACCGTCGGCGGGGGGAGCCTGCCCGGTCAGACCTTGCCCACGCGGGCGCTGGCGCTCGAGGTCCCTTCGTCCGACGCGCTGGCCGCGCGCCTGCGTGCGGCCAATCCCCCCATCGTGGCCCGCATCGAGGACGACCGGTTGTTGCTCGATCCGCGCACCGTGCTCCCGGAACAGGATACGACCCTCATCGAGGTAGTACGCGCCGCGCTCCCAGAGGCGCGGCAATGAGAAGATTCCGTCACACCAGGTGGACACTTTCATGGTTTGAACTGGACCTGGTGCCGCTGGAAGATGCATACCCGGAGATGACTGGTGGGCATTCTTTACCTGGTCGCTACCCCGATTGGTAATCTGGAAGATATCACGCTGCGTGCGCTGCGGGTGCTGCGGGAGTGCTCTCTGGTTGCCACCGAAGATACTCGCACTACCGGCCGCCTGTTGGCCCACTTTGACATCGAAAAACCGCTGGTCAGCTATTACGAGCATAACAAGCTGTCCCATCTGGAACGTGTGCTGGCGGCGCTGGAGGTCGGCGATGTGGCCCTGGTCTCCGAAGCGGGCACCCCCCTTCTCTCCGACCCAGGTTACGAACTCGTGCGGGCAGCCGTCGGCCGGGGCTTTCCGGTGATCTCGATTCCCGGCCCGTCGGCGCTGATGGCCGCCCTCCCCCTCAGCAACCTGCCGATGGATCGCTTTTTCTACCTGGGCTTTCTGCCACGCAAAGCTGCCGACCGTCGCCGGGCCCTGGCCGAGGTGGCTGAGGTACGGGCCACGCTGGTCTTTTTTGAGGCTCCTCACCGCTTGCGGGCCACCCTGGCCGACGCGGTGGACATCCTGGGTGGCGACCGCCGCTGCGCCGTCTGCCGCGAGATGACCAAGCTGCACGAGGAAGTATGGCGCGGCACGCTGGCGGGCGCCTTCGCCGAGTGGCACGAGCGCGAGCCGCGCGGTGAATTCACTTTGGTCGTGGAGGGTGCGCCGGAGCCTGGCCCCTGGGACGAGGACCGGGTACGCTCGGCTTTGGCCGCCTTGTTAGCCCAGGGCATCGGTCGTTCTGAAGCGGCGCGGCGCGTGGCCCGGCAATCGGGCTGGGCCAAGAGCGATGTATATGCTTTCTGGCCCGCCGGGCGAAGCCACCCGGAGTAAATTGGAGGGTGTGTTCAGGCTCCGAACACACCCTAAATTGGCTTCGTGGTAGACACGTGGTAAAATGTGATGGTAGCATTGAGTCTTTGCAGATGAATCAGATAGGCAGTCAGGGGTTAGACGAAGGACGGATGACAAATGACAGGTAGCTTCTCCCTCCTACGTCTTTCGTCCTTAGCACTTGTCCAGAAATAGCTTGTTACTTTTGCAATCAGGTTACGCCTGATTTGCCGATTAAAGTGCAAAGTTATACCCTCGCACGGGTATTATATTATTGGACAAGCACTTAGGGTCCATAAAAGAATAAGTTCCTGCACTTCCACCAGTTTTGCCAAAGAAATCCGCCTCAAATTCGGGAAGTTGTTTATTTACGGACCCTTAGTCAATCAAATGAGGCAGCTTGATGGCTCTATCAAAAGCGAGTGCGCTGCGATTAGCAAGCAATGCAATGGACATGGGAGCAGTAGCACTGCGTGGCTCCCTGTCGCTAGATGGAAATGGCGAATTCACCATCAGCGACCGTAACTTATCGGAGTGGCTGAGCCGGTACACGGGGCAGGAGGTGATCGTCATCCTGGCCCCGGTAGACACAAGCTTCCTCGATGAGCGGCGTCAATGCGGTGTGTGTGGGCGTGACTATGAAGGGTCGGAATGCCCCCATTGTGCCGAGGTCCGCGCCCGGCTGCGAGGACGATAGGACAAACGAACACCCCGGCGCGCCGGGGTGTTTTTTTGGTTGGATTGATCAGGAGCTATCAACTCAATAGTTCCAGCAACTCCTCGGCTATTTGCCGGGCACGGTAACGAAGCGTGCCTAAAGGAACGTTGGAGCTGAGCGCCAGTGAAAGCACCAGGCCCTCAGATAGACTTAGGGAGTACAGACGATATTCCGCCCCTTCATGCATGCTTTGCTCAAAACGACCCTCCGGCTCACCCAAAAAGGCGGCTGCTCGGGCAGCGGCATTGGTGCTCTCGGCGACCAGCTTGGCCAGTTTGGCTGTCTGCTCCGGACCCAACAGGCCTGCAGAGGCGACAGGTTGTGCGCCGAGGGTCACCATAACAGACTCCGCCCGCACTTCACGGTTGAGACTCTTGAGGAGCTGCACGATCTGCTGCTCTTTAGCCTGCAATCTGGCCATAGTTTCTGAGGAATAGGCCGGAACTTTGGGCTGCAAGGACTCTATTGTGGAGGGTGTGACTGTCTCTTCATTTTGCAGGGGCTCCTGGACGACAGGGGGAGCAGACGGGGGCTCTCTGACTGGTACCGTGCTGGATCGGGCGGGCGTGGCGACCTTCAGTTCAGGCGCTGAGGAAGTGGCAGATGCGTGGGTGTCGGCACCCAGAGCCTGACCCACGATGTTGGGCAGATCCCCCACGAAAAAAGGTTTGGGCAAGATACCCTGTATCTTAAGATCTTGTAGCTCATCGAGGTCCTGCTGCCCAAAGAGAGGGATGGCCATCAAGCGCATTGACGGTTTGGCCTCTCGAATCGCCTTCATCAGCGTGACCGGATCAACATCCGGTAGCCCCATGTCCACGACAACAAGGTCGAAGGAGTGTTCCACAACCGATTCGAGGGCGTCGCTCCCGGCGTGCGCCATAGTTACCTGATATTCACCAGTGGTTTCCATGCCTTCTTTGAAGATGGTGGCGAAGGCATGATCACTGTCTACGACAAGTATGCTGTATGCCACGGTTCCTTCGTTTCAGGTGGGGTGAGTTGACCACAGTCCGATTGTACTGATTTTTCAGTCAAAAGTCAATCAACCTGGATCAGTGTCCCCTGGTCCATCTTCCCCTCTTGACAGTGGGGGTGTCGCCATTGTATCACGATTTGACGCAGGAGACAATGTGCTTGTCCAATAATATAATACCCGTGCGAGGGTATGACCTTGCATTTTGATCGACAAGTCAGGCGTAAACTGATGCCAAAAGTACCAGGTTATTTCTGGACAAGTGCAATGAGACAGGCGGCCCAAACGTGACATTAGCGTTGGATTAAAAGACGCCAAGCGCTGGTTCAAGGCCTTGACAGTCGCAGATTTAACCCTTATCATGACAGTAGGCGTATAAGTGATGTCAATTGAGTGGTTCGGCATTAGATGGAGTATATCGCGCATTTGTGTGGCCCACTAGGCCCTAAAAATCAACGCCATAGGAGGCAAAGATGATCACTCAAGCTGAATTACAGCAGTTGATTGACTTTGAACCAGGCGAACATATGGCCCTTAGCCTCTACCTCAATGTAGACCCCAGCCGGCGCAGCAAAGACAAATACCGGCTGTGGCTACGTAGCCTCTTGAAAGAGGTTTCGGGTGAGGCCGATCCGGCCGACATCGAGCGAGTGGAACGTTATTTTGACTTTGAATACGATTGGCAGGGTAAGAGTGTTGTTTGTTTCGCCTGTAGTAAGGCTGGCTTATGGCAGGCCTTTTCGCTGGCAGTGCCGTTGGAGGACAATGTATTCGTCGGTGATCGACTTTATGTCAAACCCCTCACAGACCTGATGGACCGTCATGAGCCCTACGGCGTCGCATTGGTGGACCGGGAGGGCGCGCGCCTGTTCCGAATTCACCTGGGCGAAATCGTGGGGACCGCAGGTACGTTGGGCGAGGAGACCAAACGCCACAAGCAAGGGGGTTGGGCTGCGCAAAAGCTCCAGCGCCATGAAGACGTCCAGGCCAGTCACAATCTGCGCTCGGCGGCCAACGTCGCCATCGATTTCTTCCAGCAAGCGCAGTGTCGGCGTCTCGTGTTGGCCGGCACCGAAGAGACGGTGTCGCAATTTTACAGCCTGTTGCCCCGCGCCTGGCAAGATAAAGTAGTAGGCAGCATACCTATGGATATGAATACCTCAGAGGCAGAGGTACTGACCAAATCGCGATCGGTTATCCGTGAGGCACTGGCTCAAGAGCAGGCCGAGTTGGTAGCGCGCATAATCACCGCCGCCGCCAAAGGCGAGGGCGCTACCATTGGGCTGTCCGATACCCTGGCTGCTCTGCAAGAAGAGCGCGCCCACACGCTGGTGGTGACCGAGGGCTTCAGTGCCCCGGGCTACCGCTGCACCAGTTGCGGCTACATAGCTGCTGACGGAAATGGTATCTGCCCCTACTGCGGCAGCGACATGATCCATGTGGACGACACCGTAGAGTATGCCGTGAAGCGGATACTGGAACTGGGTGGTCAGGTAGAATCGGTGCGTGACAATTCGGATCTGGTAGGAGCCGGATCCATTGGCGCCGTGTTACGCTACTAGTACCCGCTCAAAGTGATCTTGATAGGCCCGATTCAGCCGCCATAGACGTGGCCTTGGTATATCATAATCTCTGTGATGGGGTACTAGCTTCAGTCAAGTACTCTGTCAAGGGTGATTTGATCCCGCTTTGCGGGATTTGATGAGTAACGGCAAGCGCCATAGTGGCCGATTTGACTCGTCAATTCCCCAAAAGGGACCTATGGGTTAGCTTTGACAGAGCACCAGGTATCAAATCGGCAAACACCTGCCCCATACCACACCTGCCCGCCCCGTCCTGCCTGCACCTAGGGCACAGGCACAGGTGGGACCGAGACGGGACCAGGGCTGGCACAGACCAGGGCGGGCAGGTGCCGCAGGTGCGGGTCAGCGAATTAGCAAATCTGCCAAGCAATGCTCCATCTTTCTGCAGATTTGTGGATTCGCTGATTTGCTGCTTGTCGAGTTGTTGAAACGTCGAGACAAAAATAGCATCTAAGGACTTAGAGGATATGGCAGGCGAAGACGCCTTTCTCAAAAAGCTTCAGGCAGGCGACCCGATCGCCTTTGCGAAATTTGTAGAGGAGAATCAGAGCAAGATCTATAACCTGGCGCTGAGAATGCTAAACGATCCCCAGGAAGCGGAGGATGTACTGCAAGAGACGTTTTTGAATGCGTACAAGGCACTGCCTGATTTTGAGGGCCGCTCCAGCTTGAGTACCTGGATCTATCGGATTGCCAGCAATGCCAGCCTGATGCACCTGCGCAAAAAGCAGCCCCCTACAGTCTCTGTGGACGAACCATTGGAGCTGGATGCCGGTGACAGTCTACCTCGCCAATTGGTGGACTGGTCCAGTATGCCAGAGGAGGAACTGCTCAACAACGAATCGCGCCAGATGATGGATGAGGCAGTGGCTGAATTGCCCGAGTCGTTGCGGATCGTCTTTGTCTTGCGTGACATCGAGGGGCTGTCAACGGCAGAGACGGGTGAAGTATTAGGTCTGTCGGAAGGTGCAGTCAAAACGCGGCTGCACCGAGCCCGGTTGTGGTTGCGGGATAGGCTGTCCGTCTACTTCATAGAACGAGTGCATTGAAGCCCTGAGAGTGTATCTGAAAAGATAATGCTTACGAGAGGGCCACGTGGTCCAAGGAGAGTATCATGCCCAGCCAAATGTGCATAAACCTGCTGAGCCAGTTGTCAGATTATATAGATGGGGAGCTCGAGGATGCGTTGTGTACGGAAATCGAGCAGCACATGGCCGATTGCCCTGATTGTCGGGCAGTGGTGAACACGTTGGAGAAAACGATCACGCTCTATCGCAGCACTGGCCGCGCCGAGGTGCCCCAGGATGTGCAGGATCGCCTGTACAAAGTTCTCAAGCTGGATCAAGTCGGTCGCAATCCTTAATTAATATCCCCCTCTGCTCTCTCGTTTGCGCTAATCCCCTAATTCAGGTAGAATCACTCCGTTATGAGCAATAAGAAACGCTCCCGATTTTATCTGCTCACCCTCGGCTGTCCTAAAAACCTGGTGGACTCCGAGGGGATGAGCGAGTTGCTGGCTCTGGATGGCTACCGGGCTACCGACGACCCGGACCACGCTGACGTGCTTATCGTCAACACCTGCGGCTTTCTGGAAGCGGCCAAGGCTGAATCCATCGGCGCCCTACAAGAACTGGCCAAGACCAAGCGGCCAGGACAGGCGTTGGTGGCAGCCGGCTGCATGGTTCAGCGCTTTGGCCCTGATCTCATCCGCGAAGTCCCCGGCCTCGACGGGCTTATCGGTACCCGGAGCTGGCCCGACATTGTCCCCTTTCTGCAGAAACTGCGGGAGGACTCCGCACCTTTCAACAAGCGCGCAAGCGGAAGGCGCGGGGCCAGCCGCCGTCAAGAGCCGATCTTTCATCTGCCCGAGACAGGTGACGTGCCCGTCGAGACGGTGGTCCTGAGTCGCACCGGCCAGGGAGCGCGAGCCAGCGCTTACCTGAAGATCAGCGATGGCTGCTCCGCACCCTGCGCTTTCTGCACCATTCCCAGTTTCAAGGGGCTGGGGCGCAGCCGCCCCAAGGAGCTGGTTTTGCGCGAAGCCCAATCGTTAGTAGTGCAGGGCATGCAGGAACTCATCCTCATCGCCCAGGACACCACCGCTTACGGACGCGACTGGGGCGAGCAAGATGGTCTGTCGAGCCTTATCGAGGATCTGCTGCGTGCTGTCCCTGAACTGCGTTGGTTGCGGTTGATGTATGCTTACCCAGGCCATGTCAGCCAGCGACTGATTGACGTGATGGCCGCCCACCCCCAGGTATGTCATTACCTGGACCTGCCGCTCCAGCATGGCCATCCCAGCACCTTGCAGCGCATGCACCGTCCCCACAACGTGGAAAAACTGTTGCGCTGGATCGAGTCCTTCCGGGCAGCTATGCCCGACGCTGCCCTGCGCACCACCTTCATCGTCGGTTACCCGGGCGAGTCGGAGGCTGAATTCCAGGGCTTACTGGACTTTATGCAAGCGATCCAGTTTGATCGGGTGGGGGTCTTCACCTTCTCCCGCGAGCCGGGCACACCCGCTTATGATCTACCGGACCAGGTGGCGGAGGAAGTGAAGCAAGAACGTTACCAGCGGGCGATGGAGCTACAGCAAACCATCAGTCTGGCCAAGAATCAATCCCAGACGGGCCGGCAGTTGGAGGTTTTGGTAGACGGTGCTGGCGATGGTGTGAGCATTGCCCGCTCCTACCGGGACGCGCCAGAGATTGACGGCTTCGTCGTCATCGAGGAGGAATTGCCGGTGGGCGAGATGCTGCCGGTGCTGGTGACCGGGGCGATGACGTACGACCTGCTGGCCATCCCCGCCAACCAACCGATTATGGTGATGTGATCTTCTGGCCTACAGCCGTCCAACATTCCGACTCATCGAATTGCATGCATGTATGAAGGGCCACCCATAATAGGTGGCCCTTGTGGTGCATTGTCAGGGTTCCTCAGGGAGGAAAGGATGTCTTATTATCAGGGACGCCCTCCCCCCAACAGCCCGCCCAGACAGCCAGAACGAGACTGCAACGTTAGCATCCGCTGCATACTTTGCAGACGCGCCTCCATCTCGGCGCGCAGTGACTCACGCCGAGTTTCTTCGTCGCGCCGAAGCTGGGTGACCTGCCGCTCCAACTCCAGCATCCGCTCGCGCAGGCGTGCGTTCTCTTCCTTGAGGTTAAAATTATCCTGGAGAACCACGCCCAGCAGTTCCCGGTTGGCGGCCTGGCTGTTTAGCACGGCCTGTTGGCTGTCAGCTACGTTGTGCAGGGTGTCGGCCAGAAAGGTCATAGCCGGGGCCAGGGGCAACGCCGCGCCGGCAGCGACTACGCTGCCGGGACCATCGGGCTTCTCATCGCGCAACTCGCTCAATCGTTGGCGGACCTGTTCATAGGTCGCCCCCTCGGCCATCAGCCCCTTGACATTGATCAGCATTGCCAGGTCTTCGTCGGAGTAGCGACGATGCTGCTTCCCTTCCGATGAAGTGGCTTCCGGCGATAGAAACTCTGAGAATTCTTCGGACCAGCGGCGCAGGGTGGAAGGGGAAACCTCCAGGCGCGAAGCCACTTCCTGCGGCTGGCGATAGCGAGACGTATCAGTCATTCCTTCCTTCCTCTACTTACGCAGTATAAGATGTCTAACTATCGTACGTACGTCACTCATCGTCGAGCACGCGATAACTGGCGTCTACCACTTCACCTTCGGGCTCGGGGGGCATACTGCCCGCTATGTCCTCGCGGTGGTGTTGCACCACGCTGCGAGGACTCATCTCGATGAATAACTTGAGGCCCAGTAAGATGACCGCCAGGTCGTCGAGTTGGCCCAATCCCAATATCGGGTCAGGCAGAAGATCGATGGGAGAAATCAGATAGAGGAGCGCCAGGGGTGGGATGAACTTCACCCAGGTGGGCACGTTGCGATCGGTCAGCAATCGCCAAATCAACCTGGCTTGGGTGATGATTTCGCTCAAGAAACCGGCCACATGTTTAACGTCGGGTGTTTGGCCTGGCTGTGTCACGTCCTATCCTCCCAACATCCTCCCATTCAATCACGCAACGTCGCCTATTATAGCCTTACCTGACGAATTTAGCAATTGTTTCGCCCACGTTTATGAGCGTTTTAAATCGGGCATGTGAGCGTTTATAATCTGCCCGGTGCAAGGAGTTGGCGATATAATACCTGCGTGCGTTGGGTATATCACACCTCTGGCTTTTGCCGCGCCGCGCGGCCCGCGCTATAATCAAGGCGTGAGCGAATGATGAAAAAGACGCTGCGCGAATCCTTGGTTGATTATGACATGGCGATGCTGCGGGCTTTGGCCGACGTGCGGGGGGCAGTGTTGACCAGCACCCACCAATTGACTGCCGCCGACGAACTGGCAGCGCAACTTTCCACCCCGGCCTCCCTGGCCATTGCCCTCAGCGATCTGTCGTCGGGTGAACGTGAGGCGCTGGAGACGCTGCAAGCAGCCAACGGCTGGATGGAAGCACCTCGCTTTGCCCGACACTTTGGCGCGATGCGGACTATGGGACCTGCCCGGTTGGAGCGCGAACAGCCCTGGCTGTCGCCGGCCAACCCCGCCGAGGTGCTGTGGTACCACGCCTTCATCTTCAAGGGTTTTCGGCAGACCGAAGCCGGTGTCGTTGAGGTGATTTACATTCCGGACGATTTGCTGGCTTTATTGCCGGAGCTATCGCCGGGTGAGCCCTCTTCACTCAAAGGGGATCCGGGGACTATGCTGGAACCCCTCACATCCCCTCCCCATGTCCGCCCTGCCAACGCAGACGTGGTCGAGGATGTGTTTGGTGTGCTGGTCACCGTGCGCAACCAGGACGTACGCTTGAATCCCGGCGGCTCGCTGCGCCTCAGGGACCAGCAAGCTATCAATGCGCTCTGTGTCTCGCCGGTGCCGGCGGCCAGCGTAGCCGACGACGACTGGCTGGATTTTGTAGTGCATCTCTCCCACGCAGCCGAGTTGGTCATCGTCACCCAAGGGCGATTCGCCCTCAACCCCAACCCGGCTCGATCCTGGTTGCAGGCCACACCGGCCTATCGTCTCCTGGCCCTGCAAACGGCATGGCGCGATGGCCCTGACTGGAACGACCTATGGCACGTGCCCTCGCTCAAGCCGCAGCCAACCGGCTGGAAGAACGATCCGGTTCTGACCCGCCACAAGGTATTGAGTTTTCTGGCTCACTGCCGTCCGGGTGACTGGTACGGGTTAGATGGGTTGACGGCAGCTATCAAGTCCTCCGCCCCGGATTTCCAGCGGCCGGACGGTGACTATACCACATGGTACATTCACGACTTACACGGGCAACCGTTGATGGGCTTTGAGCACTGGGATGAAGTGGAAGGGGCGCTGCTGCGCTACTTGATCTCCGCTCCATTGCACTGGTTAGGCATCACCGATTTGGGCTTTGATGGAGGAGAGTTGGGGCACCCTAGCGCCTTCCGTTTGACCGAGATGAGTCTGCCTTTACTGAAGCTTGCCCCACTACCGGCGGCAGAAGCGCCGCCCGGCGAATCGATATCCATCCCCACCCTGGCCGTGCGCGACGATTTCACCCTGCGGGTGTCGACGGATGCCAGCCTCTACGACCGGTTTCAAGTGGCGCGCTTCGCCGATTTTCTGGGGCGTGAGACGGATCGGGTCAGCTATCGCATTTCGCCTGCCAGCCTGGCCCGCGCCCGTCGGCAAGACATCACCTCCGAGCAAGTCAGCGCCTTTCTGGTCCGTACGTCAGGCGGCCGGGTGTCCTCTAAGGTGTTGGATGACCTGCGGGGCTGGCAAGACCGAGGTGGGGCTGTCCGGCTGGAGCAGAGCACGGTTTTGCGGGTGAATCACGCGGAGACGCTAAAGGCCCTGCGCCGCCATCCGACCATCGGGCCACTGTTGGGCGAAGTGTTGGGACCGCAGGCTGTGCTGGTCCCTCGGGCAAACGTAGGGCGGGTTCGCCGCTGGCTGGCGGATCAGGGCTATTTGGAGCGTTGACTGTGCAGATTGGTTATTCTTTCGACGCCAGGTAGACTCCGTCGCCAGTCTGAATCTCTCCCGGCGACAGTACCCGCGCATAGAGACGTGACCACCCGGGATATTGCTTCTGAGACATGCGCAGGAACTGTCCCTCTGTAAACGAGCCCGCGATCTTCTGGCACGGCGAGGTATACCCGGTGATTTCAATAACCACCTCGGCCCCCAAACGTAACTGGGTACCCGGTATGGCCTGGACCCAGTCCAGACCTGTGAGGGTGAGGTTCTCACCCGTAGAGCCTGGGAAGATGGGATGTCCTTCTCCTTGCAACGCCCTGATGCGCTCCAGTGAATACAGACAGAGCGCCCGTTCAGGGCCTCCGTGGTGTTCCTGGTTATTGTGATGATCCCCTTCCAGCCCAAGAAAAGTCACACGCGCATGAGGCACCGCTACCTTGGGAACGCCACCACGAGATAGATTGATTTGGAAAATCCGCGATTTCTCCATGTTCTTCATACGTCCGTAAACATTTGTTATGTGAAGAATAACTACTCAGCCAGATAGTTTCATCTCAGACCTTCCATAAATTCCATATTTTCCGCCCCACTGGCAATCCGATTTTATCGCCCGCCCATCTCGATTTCCGCGCCAAACCCAGAACTCCGCCGGCCGGGGCGGGGTCGGCTCGCACGAGGTTTTCCCTTCTCCCTGATTCCCCGCCCTCGTCGGGTGTGCCTACGTTGTAAGCGGGGTCGGGTCGCACGGAGTTTCTCCCTTCCCTCTGTCAGGGGGAAGGGCCGGGGATGGGGTCAAAACGGGCTGTCCAGGATCGCATCCCTGACCTGCAGCGGAGTCGGGTCGGCAGCTTGAATCGCCGCAGCCGCGCTCCGCATCAGGGGCAGATGCTCGGCGATGTAAACCCGGGCCATAGCCCCCTTCCTCCCCTTCGGGGATAAGCGCGCATCCTGCAGCATCAGCCAGGAGTTGACCACAGTTACCCCCATGTCAGTCAGATCCGACGCATAGTAGTCAACTACCTCGCGATCGCACTCTTTCAAGTGGTCGGTGGAACGCTTGAACAAGGCAGTCGCCTCCGCCACCTGACTCTTAAGCGGAGCTAATTCTGGGCCATAGTCCTGCGCGGCCCACTCATCCAGCAAGTCATCCAGAGCATGCCCCAGCAATTTGCCGATAGCGGCTACAATCTGCAGTTGGCTGGTTCCCTCGTAGATGTTCGTCACCCGGATGTCGCGGTAATGACGTTCCAAGTTGAATTCGCGCATGTAACCCACGCCGCCGTGGACCTGCATGGCCTGAAAGCAGACCCGGTTGCCCATCTCGGTCACGTAATACTTGGTCAGGGGGGTCAGGACTTCGGCCAGTTTGGCCGCCTGTTTGAGTCGCCGGCGATCAGCCGGGTTCGGTTTCTCGCTTTCGGCAATACGCCGTTCGTAGGCTTTTTCCAGATCCACCCAATGCGCCGCTTCGTAAACCAGGGCTCGCGCCGCTTCGATTTCACCCCGCATCGAAAGGAGCATGCGGGACACAGCCGGGATAGAGCGGATGGCCCGGTCGAACTGAACACGCACGTGGGCGTAGCGATGCGCTTCGCGATAAGCGGCCTCGGCAATGCCCAGTGCCTGAGCGGCAACCGCCAGCCTGGCTCCATTCATCAGCGCCATCGCATAGCGGATCAGCCCGAAACGTCGCTTGCCAATCAACTCAGCCGGGGTATTGTTAAATTGGATTTCGCAGGTAGGGGAAGCGTGAATCCCAATTTTGTTCTCGATACGACGGATTTGAACCGTGTCGTCTTTTTCCACCAGAAAGAAGGAAAGCCCACGCGCATCGGTGCTCCCTTCTTCACTTCGAGCCAGCACTACCAAGATGTCGGCACAACCGTTGGTGATGAAACGCTTGACGCCATTGATGCGCCACACGCCAGCTTCTTCGTCGTAAGTAGCACGAGTCTGAACCGCTCCCAGGTCAGAACCGGCGTCCGGCTCGGTAAGCACCATGGCCCCCATTACCTCACCCCGGGCGAAACGGGGCAAGACGCGTGCTTTCATCTCATCACTGCCGAAATCGCTAATGGACGAAGCAATCTCTTGCAGACCGAAGATAGTCATCAGTCCAGCCTCGGCGCGCGATACGATTTCAACCATCATCTGGTAGACCGTCTCCGGCAGATTTAGCCCACCGTACTCCCAGGGTAGCATCGCCCCCATCAGTTCGGCCTGCTTCAAGGCATCCAACGCCTCTTGGGTGGCGGAGGCATAGTGCACCTCACCATCGTGAATTTGGACGCCCTCTTCGTCTGCCTCGGCTGCGCGTGGGGCAACCACTGTCGCGCAGATTTCGCCAAGTACCTCCAACAAAAGCCGGTAGTTATCCTTGGCGTCTTCGTAATGACGGGGCGCAGTGGGATACTGCTCGCTGTATGTGTACCCCTTCTCTTTGATTTCGATGGCCTCCCGCAGGTCTGCTTTGTCCAGGTGAAACTGGAGGTCCAAGTTATCCATGAAAAAATTTTCGACCATGCTTTTTCTCCCTACTTCGCTTTCTCGCGGAAGGCGCGAATGATCATGGGTATCACTTCGGCCAGATCACCCACGATCTTGTAATGGGCAATCTGGAAAATAGGAGCGTTAGGGTCGGTGTTGATGGCAATGATCTTGCTCGATTCGCTCATCCCCGCCCGGTGTTGGACGGCGCCAGAGATCCCGGCCGCAATGTATAGGCGCGGTCGCACGGTGGTTCCGGTCTGCCCAACTTGATGTTCGCGGGAGACGTAGCCAGCATCAACCGCTGCCCGCGAAGCCCCCACCTCGCCGCCCAAGATATGAGCCAGCTCTTGGATGAGCTCAAAGTTCTCTTTGCTACCCACACCCGCACCACCAGCGACGATAACCGGAGCACCTTTCAGGTTGACTCTGGTTTCTCGAGTCTCACGACTCAACACTTTCAACACCAGGTCACGCTCGTCAAATGTCGGCTCAATCTTTTCAACGTCCCCCTGGTGCGTCATGTCCGGCTCATGGCGGCGCATCACCCCTTCGCGCACAGTCGCCATCTGAGGGTGCATAGTCGGATTGACGATAGTGGCAATCAGATTGCCGCCGAAAGCGGGCCGAATCTGGTACAGCAGATCTTTGTAGACTCGCTTATCCTTTTTCGAGGTGTAATCGCCAATTTGGAGATCGGTGCAGTCGGCGGTCAGCCCAGCCCGGACGGAGCTGGCCACACGCGGAGCCAAATCACGCCCCATTGGAGTGGCACCCACGAGGAAGATATAGGGCTGCCGCTCCTGCACCAGTTCCGTGGTCACTCTGGCGTAGGGGAGGGTGCGATAGACCGCCAGCTCGGGGTGGTTGGCCAACAGCACCCGGTCCGCACCGTGGTGGATGAGGCTTTCCGCCAGATCTCCTATCTGGTAGCCATACAGCAATCCACACACCTGACTCTTCAGCGTCCGAGCCAATTCCTGCCCTTTCGCCAGCAATTCCAGGCTGACGTCGGCAATTACCCCTTCTTCTTGTTCGATGAAAACCCAAACGTCTCTCGAGTTTGCCTGGTTCGTCATATGCCTTACCCCACGATGTATTCCCGGACCAGCTCTTGCATGAGAGCAACGATTCCTTCTTGATCGGCCGGCACCTCTCTGCTGTCCGTCGTATCCAGCACCACGAAATTGACCTTGTACACCTGGGTGGGTGAGCCACCCAGGCCAAGCTTGTCCTCGTCGGCTCCCAGGTCAGCCGCTGTCCAAACGGGGATCTTCAAATTGCGTGCTGCCAGGTAAGTGTCCAGTTCCTCCTCCGCTTCGAACTCTGGCCATTTCTTCAACAACGCCCGGTATTCGAGCGGGGTGGCAGCCAGTTTGTATTCAATCCGCTTGCGAGCGGAGGGGGGGCGTGGCCGATTGGCCGAAGCGACCACCGTCAGGAGGCAGGGGAGCGAGCATTTCACCCATTCCTTTCCCATGGAAAATGCCCTTTCCACGAGAATCTCGTTTCCCTCCAGGCTAACGATTGACTCCGCGTAGGTGATCTGGGGGATGCCTAATTTTTCCGCCGTTTGAGGGCCGACCTGGGCAGTATCACCATCAATCGCCTGCCGGCCGCAAAAGATCAGGTCGAAGTCGCCCAATTTCTCGATGGCACACTTGAGCGTGTACGAAGTGGCCAGCGTATCCGCACCAGCGAATTTCCTGTCGCTGAGCAGAATCACCCGGTCCACGCCCCGGTATAGAGCCTCGCGCAGCACCTCGGCCGCTGCCGGTGGTCCCATGGTCAGGACGGTGACCTGGCCGCCGTACCGCTCCCGCACCTGGAGGGCCATTTCCAGCGCGTTCAAGTCTTCCGGGTTGAAAATGGCCGGCAACGCCGAGCGGTTCATAGTGCCGTTCGCTTTCATCACATCGCCGGTGATGTGATGCGTATCGGGCACTTGTTTGACCAATACGATCGAGTTGTAAGTTCTGGTAGGCGACATAGAACCTCCTATTGGATTTGTGTACTGCGTCTAAGGAACGATAAACTCACCACCATCCACACGGATGACATTGCCCGTCATCCAGGCCAGCTCAGGCCGGGAGAAGGCGGTAATAGCCTGGGCTATGTCTTCAGGTCGAGTCATGCGGTGATATGGGTTGCGGCGCAAGGTCGCCTCGATCATCTGCTCGTGGCCGGGGATTATGCGCAGTGCCGGGGTATCGGTGACACCCGCCTGGATGGCATTGACCTTAATGTTACGTGGGGCCAACTCCATCGCCAACTGGCGGGTGTGGCTCTCCAGAGCCGCTTTAGCAGCACTCACCGCGCCATAGGCCGGCATGACCCGTTGGTTGCCCTCGCTGGTCATCGAGAAGATACGGGCGTCGTCGGCGAAGAGACCGGCCCATACCAGATCTTGCACCCAATACACCAAACTATTGGCCATCACGGCCAGCGTCATTTCTATTTGCTTCTGGTTCAGGCTCTCTCCGCGCGTATCGGCAACCATGGGCTTGAGAGCGCCGAAAGCCAGCGAGTGGAGCATCACTTTTACTTTCACACCCTCTGCCTTCATATGTTCCATAGCCTCCGCGCGCTTTTCTGCGTCGGCGGCGTTCATGTTGATGAAAAGCGCCTTGCGTCCGGCCGCTTCTACATCGGCTCGCACCGCCTCGGCCCGAGGCTGCGTCGCCTTAAGGTCCAGGTGAATTCCTACAACGTCCATACCCGCTCGCGCCAGCATCCGGCTGGTCGCTGCGCCAAAGCCACTCGATGCGCCTAAAATCAAAGCCCACCCCGAAAGTGTAATGTTACCAGTCGCCACTATACGTCTCCCATTTCTTTTTCTGGATTAGATCGCGTCACAGACTGCAATGATAGCCGTCAAGTAACATGTTGTCAATTGCTTGAAACACCGAAGAGGGGAAAAGGTTGCAGATAGATTTCGATATAACACCCACACGTGTGCCGGGTATTATAGGGAATGGTCCACAACCCCGAAAGCCCAGGCCGATTCGACTGCTCTTGCCAGGCTGAGTATAATCTAACTCATGAAAGCGCAACCCACACGGCCCCTACCATCTTTCCTTTGGCTTTCCATCCCTTTACTGGCGGTTGCCCTGGGCCTTGCGGTCTGGCCCGGCACCTCGCGTGCCCTCTTTTACTTGACCGGCGAAGAGAAGCCCTTAGCCCAGACTACAGGCGTGACCCAACTGGCATTCAATTTGGTCCGCCCCCCATTACAACTGGCGAATGACGTGCCGGTCGATCACGCGGGCGTCAACCCCTTTGGCGTGAACACCTTTCTGCAAAACGAAGCCGATCCGCACA
>CAYTNQ010000086.1:0-18662 GCA_964439175.1 uncultured Anaerolineales bacterium
CCAGCGAAGCCAGTTGGAAGACCGTCGCCTGCATGGCGTGGAAGGCCACAAAGCGTGACCGGTCGCGGAAAGCCAGCCAGATGCCCAGTGGGACCAACGCCGCCACGACGACCGCCAGCCCTCCGGTCGACACACCCAGGGCAAAGGTCAATAGCACGCTGGCGTGAGCCAGCGCTGCCCAGGTTCGCTCATTGGCGCTTGGCTCTGCCTGCGCCGGTTGGCCCGTCGCCACCACCGAAGTCTCAGCCGGCTCTGGGCTTTCCTCGGCCTCGGCCTGAGCCTCAGCCTCACCCTCACCCTTATCCCCTACCTCACCCTCTCCCTCGATCTCACCCTCTCCCTCGGCCTCAACCTCAGCCTCAGCCTTGTCTTTCTCTTCGTCGCTCATCATCTAATCCCCTTTCTTGGTGCTGATTGTCTATCAGTGCTTTCATGATGCTTTACGCACTTCCTCCGAGAAAGTTGCAATGGGCAGCCTTGGAAGTCTAATCGTCAGAATTTTGTAACTACTCAGGTGCCCGGCACTTTTGCGGCCTTTAAGGCGTAATCTGGCGTCTGACAGCAGCCCGGACATAGCGTCTTTCTGTCAACGAAGTGCCGGGCACCTTCAGGCTGAGTAGTAACGGAATTTTAAATGCGCTCTCAGCTTCGGAGCAACAGAGGACAGACTTCCTACCATCTATGTAACCTCTCAATACTTGTTGCATCAAATAATCTAAATGGTTGCTACACCCTGGCATGCCATTTCGACCCGCGCACCTTGGCATGTCATTTCGACCCGCGCAGCGGGGAGAAATCCTTATGGAGGGAGACGATTGGCCAAAGCAGAAATCTTTTCGGGAGTATGTGGCTTCACCACTACGGTTGAGGCTCGGACGGATGGTTCCGGTGAGGTCCTCTTGGCCATCGAGACTGAGTGCAGTGCCATCCGGCGCTTGGCGGCCGCATTGACCCAGGTCGATCCCTGGCGAGAGTTTACTTACAGGGGCGAAGGCCCTCTCACCTTTCAGGAGGCAGCCAGGCACTGCAGCCACGCCGCCTGTCCGGTTCCGGTCGGGATCATCAAGGCGGTCGAGATAGAAGCCGGATTGGCGCTGCCGGCCGACGTCAGCATCAAATTATCCAAATCCAACGGAGAATAAGTGCGGTACGCTGTGTAACTACTCAGCCCCCATATCATTTGGGTGTATTCAAAATGGGTTGGTAGGGGCAGGTCTTCCCCAGAGGGGACCTGCGGGTGCACCTGCCCTGGACACCCGCAAGGGATGTCTCTACAACCCATTTTGAACGCGCCCCATCATTTCAAGGCCAAAGGCCGAGAAATCCCTGAGAAGCAACAAGTAACAGCACGCTGGTTGGAGAGAAATTACGGCCAGGTCTTGTTTTTTTACCAGCCCACATAGAGTCCGTCTTGATTTGGGATGCTGCCAGAAACATCCCCGGTGTGAGATAGGTCACTTCCCCCCGTCCCAAATTCTGGGCACTGCTACCAAAATCATCTCCAGAAAGCCATAACTCTGCCCATACCTTGCTCCCTCGAATCTGCACTCCTCGCCCGCCAAAAATCTAATTAAATTTACGTGTCAGCATTTGCCCTTTATTCTAGAGGGACTTATACTGGTCTCAAATCCATCAATTTCTACATTACCCTGTTGCGTGTCAGCATTTGCCTTGCCCGCGAGCAATGCGTTGTTAGGCCCCTAGGAGCAGCCGCAATGAAGAATATTCTGGGTTCGGTGATCGCCCTTTCCGTGGTTATGCTGATTCTGATGGCAGGTTCCAGCGCCGTCAGTCCTATCTTGCCCCAGTACGCCCGCGATTTTGGGGTCTCCATCACTATCGTCGGGCTGGTGCTGGCCGTCAACAATAGCATGCGCATGCTCTTTGGCTTCCCGGCCGGGGCTATTACCGACCGTTGGGGACGCAAACCTTTTATCACCACCGGCATGCTCATCACCGCTGCTGGCGCGTTGGTGTCCTGGTCGGCGAGCAAGGTAGAGATGCTGTTCGTTGGGCAAGCCCTGGTGGGTATCGGCGCTGCCCTGTACGCGACGGCAGCGCTGAGCATGGTCGTAGATTTGGCCGACGAAACCAATCGGAGCAAGGCGACGGGTCTTTACATGATGGGCTACCATCTGGGCACCATCTTTGGGCCAGGGGTCGGCGGCTGGCTGGCCTATCGCTATGGGACCAATTCCCCCTTTCTCATGTTCAGTATCCTGGCCGCTATGGCGGCGATCGCCGCCATCTTCCTCACGCGAGAGACGCACCCCCCGCAGAGCGTGACCGCCTCGCATGGCGTTGAACAGGCGGACCCATCACGGGCAAATCCCGCTGGCGCGGGACTGCGCCCCGTTGAGGCGGGACTGCGCCCCGTTGAGGCGGGACTACGCTGGGGGGGGATTCTTAGCCGCAATCTGAGCATCACCTACCTCATCAACTTCGCCTTTCGTTTTGGCTTCAACGGCCTGATGTGGACTATTCTGCCGTTGATGATCGCCGACCTGGGCCTGGACAGTCGTGTGACCGGTCTTATCTTTATGACCCTGGGGGGGCTTTCGATGCTCTTCTTCTTCCCCTCTGGCGTTCTGGCTGATCGATTGGGACGGCGCACCGTCATGTTGCCAGGCGCCGTGATGGGAGCCTTGGCCTTCTTGCTCTTCCGGTGGGCCAATACGCTACCGTGGATCATCGGAGCCTCGGCCTTTTTGGGGATCAGCGGCGGATTCATCTCCACCATCCCGGCTGCGTTGGTGGGCGACTTTGCGCCGGAGGAAATCCGGGGCACAGCAATGGGCGTTTACCGCTCCATCGGCGACTTGGGGCTGGCTCTGTCGCCAGCGATCCTGGGCTTCGTAGGCGACCACTTTGGACTGCACGCTACCTTTCTCGTCACCTTTGGCCTGTGGTCACTAACGACCCTGTCTATGCTGCTGCTGCCCACCGGCCTGCCAGCGGCAACGGCCCCTGACAGGCCGGCCAAAGTTGCTACCTTTAGGCAGAGACCCTCTTAGGGTCTTTCACGGGGTGCATTTCACTTCGGGGGCAGACCCCTCCCCCAGCCCCTTCCTCCCTTGGCAGGGACAGGCTACCAGGGAAGGGGGGAGATTGCTCCCCTCCCTGCGTCGGGGAGGGGCCGGGGGAGGGGTCTGCCCCAAAACTGAAATACGCCCCTTTCACGCTCGCGGTTGACAACCCCCTACCCTTTACGTAAAATACAGTCCGACTTATTGCGTTCCCGGTTGCAAGGAGGCCGTTGATGATAAACGTGACGTGTTTCAAATGTCGCCGCCGCTTCGACCTGGACCCTGTCTTCGTCGGGGCGGAATTACGTAAGCTTAAGGTCAAGAATCCCCGGCACTACCAGGCCGTTTGCCCGGCGTGTCACACGGTGAATAAAGTATCAGTAGTGGAAATGCAGGATGAATTAGAGGCCGTGGCCGACGAAATTGAGACGTTGGTGAAAGAGGAAGCCAAGGCGGCCGAAGAAGCTCGCAAGCGCGCTCAGGCCGCTGCCAAAGAGAAGAAGGGCGAAAAAGCAAAGAAACCTGCCGGGCGCGGGAAATAGTCAGGACGTTAACGCGGGCGCTGGTGAAACGTCCGCGTTACGTTTAGGGCCGGTTCGCACCCTCAGGGAACCTGGTCATCACGGGCGAAAATGTGGGTCAGCACAGTGGCCGCCGCTCCGCCTACACTCTGGAGCATGGCGATTCTGGGATCGGGCAACTGGTTGACCCCTGCCCCGCCGGTGAGTTGCTGTACAATTTCACACGTCTGGTAGAGAGCGGTGGCGCCGATGGGATGGCCTCGCGCTTTCAGACCACCCATTGTGCTGATAGGTAGTTTCCCTTCGCGGAAGATTTCTCCTTCGGCGGATAATCGCCAGCCCTCTCCGGGTCGAGCAAAGCCACACGCCTCCAGAATCAAGCAGGCCATAATGCTGAAAGCGTCGTGTACCTCGAAGAAGTCAACCAACTCTGGGTTGATGCCGGCTCGCCGGTAGGCCGCTTGCGCCGACTTGCGCCCTGCTTCCAGGGCCAATGGATCATGCCGGTCGTCCACTACCAACCAATCGGTTGCCACCGAGGAGGCCAGGATGTGCACCGGGCGATCCGTCAAGGCCCGGGCCAGGGCAGCCGGGGCCAGAATGACCGCTGCCGCGCCATCACAGATAGGTGAACAGTCGAGCAGGCGCAGGGGTGGGTTAATCATCCTCGATTGGAGCACGTCTTCCTGGGTGACCTGTTTGTGGAAAAGGGCCATAGGATTGGCGAAGGCGTTGCGGTGCGCGTTGACGGCAAAGTTGGTGAAGGCCCTGTAATCGACGCCGTAGCGTTCCAGGTACATCTGCATCAGCCGGGCGTTTTGGCTGATGAGGGTGGCTCCGGTGGGGATCTCGCGCTCGGCATCCAGCGCCTTGGCCAGGACGCCGGTGGCGGGCGCGCTGCTCATCTTCTCAACACCCATGGCCACAGCCAGCTCGGCTTCGCCGGAGGCGACGGCGAAGTAAGCCATACGCAGCGACGCCGCGCCGGTGGCCGTGGCCGCCCGCACTTGTAGCGCCTCAACTCCTATCAAATCCGCCTCGCTGGCGATGAGGGTGGCGATGTGTTTTTGCCCCTGTAACTCATCGGCAAGCATATTTCCGGCAAAAAGGGCGTCAACTTGCTCGACGCCCGCATCTTCCATCGCCAGCCTCACCGCCCTGGCTCCCATCTGCCTCAAGCTGAGGTTGCTCTCTTTTTCAATTGGTATCTGGCCGACGCCGACGATGCTGACCTGGCGCAACTAGCGATTCCTGACCTGATTTGGGTGTACTCAAAATGGGTTGGTAGGGGCAGGTCTTCCCCAGAGGGGACCTGCGGGTGCGCCTGCCCTGGACACCCGCAAGGGGTGTCCCTACAACCGAAATTGAATGCACCCACCTGATTTAAGTTCTATTCATAGGATCTGGGAGAGGAAGAGTATGGTTCGGTCTTCCTTTAAGCTTCAAGAGAATTCTTGCAGGGTTTTATTCTCCCTCTTGCGAGGTTGTCACGACACCCTCGGCCACCAGCCGCTCGATCTTGGACTGGTCGTAGCCCAATAGGTCCCGCAGGATGGAGTGAGTATGCTCTCCCAATTGTGGGGCGGGCGTGGTAGGAATTTCAGGGGTAGAGGAGAGGTGAAGCGGGCTACGAGCATACTTGCGCGGGCCGGCGACCGAGTCGTCTACTGTCACCAGCATCTCGCGGGCGGCAATGTGGGGGTCGTTGAAGACGTCTTCGGCAGTGTAGACCGGGCCGGAGGGGACGCCATGCGCCTCCAAAATTGCCACCGCTTCGGCCCGGGTTTTGTCGGCCAGCCAGGCCTCAATGAGAGGACGAATGAAGTCGGCGTTGGCAGCGCGGGCCGTCCCATCTACGCTGCGGGGATCGTCCTTCAGGTCTTCGCATCCTATTGCCTCGCACAACCGGCGCCACTGGATGTCGTCAGGCACGTTGAGGGCCAGGTAGCCATCTTTGCAACGAAAAGCGCCCCGGGGATAGAGGTGTTTCAGCCGCCCTCGTTCAGGCGATTCGCCGGTGAAAGAGAACAGGGTTACCATTCGCTCGTTGAGGGCCAGCATGTTGTCCAGCATGGCGCTGTCTACAAACTGGCCTTCGCCGGTGCGCTCTCGCATAAAGAGAGCCAGCATCACTCCATAAGCGGTGACCAACCCTGAACAGACATCGGCCATGCCGTAGATAGTCCAAGAAGGGGGCTTGTCGGCAAAGCCGACCAGGTTCATAATGCCACTCATCGCCTCGGCCACGATATCAAAGGCGGGCCGATGGGCATAAGGGCCGGCGTAGCCTTCTAGCCGCCCAAAGCCAGAGATGGCGGCGTAAACTAGCCGGGGATTGACGGCTTTTAACTGCTCGTAGCCCAATCCCATTTTGTCGGTGGCACCCGGACGCAGATTCTCGACCACTACGTCGGATACTTTGACCAGGTCTTTCAAGACCTGGCGACCGGCGTCTTCACCCAGGTTAAGGGCCAGGCTCTTTTTGTTACGATTGTAGCCGATAAACCCGCCGGCCACACGCCGTCCTCGCTCGTCGGTAGCGTAGGGGGGGATGGAGCGACGCGGGTCGCCCCGACCGGGACGTTCAATTTTAATGACTTCGGCGCCGGCGTCGGCCAGGAGCATGGTGCAATAGGGTGCGCTCATATATTGCTCTAGCCCGATAACGCGGATGCCAGTGAGCGGGTGTTGCATAAGTTTCTCCTTGCTAGTCCCCAACCCATTCGACAATGGTGGAAGCTCCCATACCTACTCCCACACACAGGGTAGCCAAACCGTAATAAGGCCGCTTCTCTTGAGGAGCGCGACGCTTCATCTCGTGCAAGAGAGTGGTGAGGATACGCGCGCCGGAGCAGCCAGTGGGGTGGCCCAGGGCGATGGCGCCACCGTTGACGTTCGTGAGTTCGTGGCGCATCCCCAGTCGGCGCATGACCCCGATGGTTTGGGCAGCAAAAGCCTCGTTCAATTCGATGAGGCCGATGTCATCCAGGCTCAAGCCCAGCCGCTTGAGCAGTTTTTGGGTGGCCGGCACCGGCCCGTAGCCCATCACCCCCGGGTCCACGCCGGCCACAGCCGAACCGACCCAACGGGCCATAGGTTTCAGCCCCAATTCCCTGGCCCGGTCGGCGCTCATCAGGAGCAAGGCAGCGGCACCATCGTTGATACCGCTGGCGTTGCCGGCCGTCACGGTACCCCCTTTGCGAAAAGCGGGCTTCAAGCGGGCCAGCAGCTCCAGGCTGGTATCAAGCGCGTATTCGCCGTCCGTGATTTTATAACGGGGGTGCTCGTCGGTGTCCACGATTTTGGGTGGGCCTTTTCGTTGCGGAACCTCGATGGGGGCGATCTCATCCTTGAACCTGCCGGCGTTGATGGCTTCCACTGCCCGTCGGTGACTTTCCAGGGCGAAGACGTCTTGCTCCTCGCGGGTGATTTCCATCTCCTCGGCAATGTTCTCGGCGGTTTCGCCCAGGCTGATGATGGGATACATGGCGTCCATCTTGGGATTGTTGTAGCGCCAGCCCACGGTGGTATCCCAGATTTGGGGATGGCCTACCGGTTGCGGTCGCTCCGGCTTGGGCATCGACCAGGGAGCCCGGCTCATACTCTCGACGCCGGCGCCGATGAAGATGTCGCCCTCGCCGGCGATGATGGATTTGGCGGCCAGATTCACCGCTTCCAGGCCCGACGAGCAGTTGCGGTTGACAGTGATTCCACTTACCTCAACCGGAAAGCCGGCCAGCAGAGCCGACATGCGTGCCACGTCACGGTTGTCCTCTCCGGCCTGGTTGCCACAGCCAGCATACACGTCTTCAATCAGTGCTGGATCAATGCCAACGCGCGCTATCAGCGCTTTGAAAACCTCGGCCAGCAGATCGTCAGTCCGCACGCTCGACAACGCGCCGCTGTGCCTGCCGACGGGTGATCTGACAGCATCAATGATGACCACTTCTCGCATAGAATTGAAAGCCTCCAGCTTTATAACTTATTCGGTGTATCGCGCGGGGGATTATCCACAGTCAATGCCCTTTCGCCAGGAACCGAAAGGATGGTCAGCTTTGGGTGCCGCTTTTGGTCTCGCTCCAGGTCCGCCAGGAACTCTGCGAAACGGCTCGCCGCTTCACGCAGGCGAGGATGGTGATTATCGAGGAATCCCTCAGGGTCGGGATCCTCCCTGAACGTTTCGACCAGTTGGGTTGCCTTTTCGTCGGTGCCAGCGTCTAAGTAGCTGGAGGAAAGACGCAGCGATAGCTCTTCGGGCGGGCTGCCGAAGGCTGTGGCAGGCAGCGTGGCCAACTCGTAGTTCTCCAGCAGATACATCGCCAGGTCGTCGGAGGTGCGCACACCGCGTACCGCTAATAGGTCCTTCCATCGGTTGAAGTTGGGAAAGGCGTAAAACGCCCCGTTGGGTTCAACGCAGGGAATGCCGGCCTCGACTAGCTTTTCGTAGAGATAGTGGGTGCGTACGCTATGCATACGCGTGCACAGATCGACAAATTCGTCTACATCTGGATCATTGCCATAGGCAACCAGGGCCGCGTATTGCACTGGCGCGGTCACGCAAGACCAGATGCTGCCGGCAACGCTCTGCAGCGCTCGCCGCAACGCCTCACCCGTCCGCCCGGCGGGTAGAATGGCCAGGCCAAATCGCCAGCCGCCCAGGGATAAATGTTTGCTCAATCCACCGAATACTACCGTCCCTTCGGGATAGTAATGGGCGACAGATACATGACGGATCCGGCCATGAGCAATTAAGGCGTAAATTTCGTCGCTGAGAACCATAAGTTGTTCTTCATGGGCGAAGTCGGCCAGCGCCTGTACTTTGTTGGGCGGCAGCATAGTGCCGGTGGGATTGTGGGGGCTATTTAGGATAAGGAGTTCAGGATTACCCCATTCTTCCTTATCTTCCTCCATCTTTTGGCGGAGGGTGTCAACTTCCAGATGATAGTTTTGCTCGGGCCGGGTAGGCACCCAGAGGACCGGCTTGCCAAGCAGATGCGCCTGAGGCGCATAGCTGACCCACGACGGCTGCGGCAGAATCACCTCTTCGCCCAGGGCCAGCAACAACGCGTAAAGCAATGACTTGCTGCCGGGACCGATCACTACCTGATCGGGAGAGACAGCCATCTCGAATTTGCGTTGGTAAAACTGAGCGATGGCCTCCCGCAATTTCCGAATTCCCAAAGCGGGCAGATAACTACGCTGGTGCACGTTGGCTTGGAGTGCCTCGCCGACTTTAGGATGGACCGGGAATCGAGACTCGCCAAACCCCAGGTGATAAACATCTCGACCCTGATCCCACATCTCACGCACCCGTTCGTTCAGCGAGAGCGTAGCCGACACTCTCAATCCCCGCAAGCCGGCTCGTGAAAAACGAAAGGGTCTGAATCGATCACTCATCAGTTATGCCTCACAGTTTAAATAGGATATTGGAAGTGCTAAGTAGGGCACAGGGAAAGAAGTACAAAGGTTGAATTCAGAAATTTTGTCATTTTCTCTCTCCTTTAGTTTGGGAAAATAGGTCCTATGACAGGCTTCCTGCGATAGACCTGTTCCAGTTCCTCTTCAAAGAAAAACTTATCCCCTCCAAATGCAGGCCTGAGATCGTCGAACCACGTTGCCTCCTCGTTATGCATGGCGAAGAAGGGCCGCCCCACCCAATCGGGGTTGCGTCCTTGCAGCACGTTTAACGCAATGACCTTCTTGCCTTTGATCTCGTTGCCCACGAACTGAGGCCAGCGGAAGCAAAATGTACAATAAGCATAGCACGTTAAACATGTTCTATAACCTCTCACTAAACTACAATCACTACCACATATATATTATACATGAACCTGATCGGTCAGCAACATAGTACTGGTGGGTTATGACAACTGATAGCAAGGTATTGCGATTAAGCCCAGAATGCTTTTTTCAAATTTTTAGGATCAGCGAACTCCTCTACCGGTCCTTCGAACTTGTTACGCCCTAATTCCAGCACGTAGACGTAGTCGGCAATTTTCAAGGCCTGGCGGATTTCCTGGTCTACCAGGATGATGGTTATACCCTCTTTATCTCGCAGATCCACCAACATCTGGTACACTTCTTCCGAGAGCATCTTGGCCAGACCGGCGGTGGGTTCGTCCACCAGAACGAGCTTGGGGTCGGTCATTAAAGTGCGGCCCAGTTCGACCATGCGCTGCATGCCCCCCGAAAGCTCACCTGCCTGCGAATGTCTCCGGCCTTTCAGGGCCGGGAAACGCTGATAATTCTCTTCCAACTTGCGCCGAATACGTGCCCTATCGTGGCGGAAAGTCCACGCACCCAGCTCCAGATTCTCTTCCACCGCCATCCAGCGAAAAATCCCCGGCTGCTGGGGGATGTAGGAAATTCCCATTTCAATCAACTTGTGAGTAGGAACACCGACGACGTTCTTGTCATCCAATAGAATCTGGCCTGCGTTGGGCTTGAGAAATCCATAAATAGCCTTAAGCATAGTGGATTTGCCTACCCCGTTAGCACCGAGGACCGTGGTGATCTTCCCCTTCTCAGCCTTGATCGAAACGCCTTGAAGGATGTTCAGGTCCCGGTAATAGCCCACGTAAAGATCATTGACCTCAAGCATCTTTTCTTTTGCCCTTCCCCAGATAAGTCTCGACCATGGCGGGACCGGCTTCCTCTTCCTCCTCTCCCAGATAGGCCTCGATAACAGCCGGGTCGTGGCGCACCACCTCGGGGTCGCCGTCGGCGATGAGTTCGCCGAAATTGAGCACCAACAATCGTTGGCTAAGGGTAAAGATTGTGTCCATATCGTGGCTGATGATGATGAAAGCCTTGCCCTGAGCGTTGACGGTGGTGATGTATTCGTAAATCTTTTCCATCAACTTGGGATGAACCCCGGCAAAGGGCTCATCCAAAATGATGATATCTGGATCCAGTGTCAGCAAACGCCCTAATTCCAGCAGCTTCTGCTGACCGCCAGATAAGCTGCGGCCATAATCGTGGGCCAGGTGCTCAAAGGTGAGAAATTCGAGTACCTCCCAGGCGCTTCTTTCCAATTCTTTGCGGCTGGCGGTGGGATGCAAAGCCATAGCTGGCACCAGCAAATTCTCCAGCACAGTCATACGGCGGAAGGCGCGCGTCACCTGAAAAGTGCGCCCCAAACCGGCTCGCGCCACGTAGTATGGTGGCAACGTGTCTATGCGATGACCGTTAAGATACACAGTACCACTGGAAGGCCTAAGCATACCGTCGATAATGTTGGTCAGCGTGGTTTTGCCGGCACCATTGGGCCCGATCAATCCAATCAACTCAGGCCCGCGCACCTTAAACGTCACGTCGTTCAGGGCCTGAAGCCCCCCGAAGTTCTTTTTGATGTGGTTGACGTTAAGTTCAATCATCCCTGTCCCTCTAATGCCTCTTCTACTGTCGTTTCCTCGATGGGTGCCAGTCGCTTCGACACAGTCTCCTCGGTTACACCAGCGCGGGTTAAACGCTCAATAACTGGATAAATCAAGCCGTTGTTCCAGAAGCGCAAGGTCAGCATCAGCAGCAGCCCGAAGAAGACCAGACGCCAGGTGGTCATGTCGACCACGATGGGTCCGATGGCAAAGTTGGTACGCAAGAATTCCAGGGCAAATTCGATGATGATGGCGCCAATTGCCGCGCCGACCAGGCTTTCGAGCCCGCCAATGACGGCCATGGAGATTACCAAACTCATTTGCAGGATCAAGAGGATGTTAGGCGTGACGACAGTGATGTAATGAGCCTCGACCGCACCGGCCCCTGCTGCGATCATGCTGGTTACAACGAAAACTAGCACTTTATAACGAACAATGTGAACTCCCAGGGCGGCGGCGGCCTCCTCGTCCTCACGGATGGAGCGGATGAAGAGGCCGAAGCGTGAGATGGAAAGCCAATACATCAATCCCATGGAGATTAGAAAGAATGCCAGCATCACATAGTAAGGCGGAATTTTGTTGGCGGCGTTGAAGTAAAGGCCGAACAGATGGACTCCTTTGGGGAAGAGGGACGCCAGCTCCAGGCCGTTTGGCCCATTGGTAATATCTATCTCGGCGTTAAAGGTAGTCCGCACAATTTCCGAGAAGCCAATGGTAAACAGGGCCAGGTACGTACGCCGCAGACGCAAAACGAGCACGCCGATCAAGAGGCCAAAAATGCCCCCCATAATGATGCCCAGGACAATTCCGGGCAGGGCAGGCAGGCGGTAGATTAGCGTGCCAACTGGCATGTTTGCTTTGCCTAACTCCAGGCAACTGTCGCCGACCGGGTTGACGAAGACCAACACTGTGTTACCCAGCGGTATCTCCGAGCAGGTCCCGGTGGGGGCCGTGGCCAGGCGCACGTATTGGCCAAAGAGCCCGGCAGCATAGGCACCAATTGCCATAAAGGCCATGTGGGCAAAGGAGAATTGGCCTGCGTAACCTGCCAGCAGCGACCAGCTTGAAGCCAGGATAGCGTAGAAGAAAGCCACGATGGCGATGTGCATGATGTAGGGATATGGTTCCAGCGCCGCCGGGGCAATGATCAATAACAGTACACCTCCAGCAGCCAGACCCCACAGCCAGTTGGTCCGATTCATAGCTCCCTCCCAAAAAATCCGGTTGGTTTGAGCAAAAGGACCAGAGTCAGGATGATCATACCATAGGCCGGGATGTAAGACGCTGCCCGTTGTGGGTCAGGCACACAGCCCGCGCCGAGGGCCTCCACGATGCCCACGATCAGTCCCCCGATGAACGCGCCGGGCAGAGAGCCCATACCGCCCAGTACAATGATGACAAATGAACGTGCCGACGCAGGAATTCCCACCCAAGGTACCCACGAAAAGACCTGTACCAGCGAAGCGCCCGACAGCCCGGCCAACATCGTCCCCAAGCCAAAAGCCAGGGTGTTTATCGTATTGGGGTTGATGCCAGCCACGGCCGCTGCCTGCCGGTCCTGGCTGACGGCCCGCAACGCCTTGCCAGCCCAGGTGCGATACAGGAACCACATCAACAACCCCAGCAAGATCAAAGCGATAATAGCTGCTGTGAATCGAGGGGAAGAGATGGTAATCGTGTCGAACAGCGTGAGCGCGCTGGCGGTCACTTTCAACAAGCTTGGGTTTTGGGCCGAGGGCAGATTGATCGTTGGGTACTCGAAGAAACGGGGGACCTTCTTAGGATCAGCACCGACCAGCGCCAGGGTAAGGTATTGCAAGAAGAAGGCCAGGCCAAAGGTGACCAGGATAGCATATTCGCCTGGGCGCTCCACCTGGCCAGTGTTCATCGCCCGCAAGAAAATCCGCTCGAAGATGACGCCAACCGCGAATGTCAATAAAGCAGCGCCCAGTACACCCACCAGCGGATGCACATTGGGCAACCAGACGGTCGTGATATAGTAGACGCCCATACCGCCTAGCATGTAAAATTCCCCATGAGCGAAGCTCACCACTCCCAGGATGGAAAAGATGAGCGTCAGCCCCAGAGCCATCAGGCCGTATATAGTGCCGATGACCAGCCCGTTGACCAGTTGGGTGGCGACGAACCCGCCATTGCTGACACAAAGATTGTCAGGATCGGCGGCGGCGAACGCGCTGACGAAAATGATGCCAATCACCAGCCCTGGGATGACCACCCATTTCCAATTGAGTTGTGGAGTAAAATACCAGAGAGGGATTAAAGAAAACGGCCCGCCAGCGGCGCCAGTCGCTGCCCCGGCCAGGCCTGCCTGTGAGACGTCCAGGTCTTTTCGTCCGTAGATACGGGGGGTAACGACTGCCCCAACCGCTCCCCAACCAACGATCCATAAAAGCACAAGATAAAAGTATAAAGCATGTTCCATGACGTACCCTCAGTACGAAAGCACAGACGAGACATAAGAGTTGAGGCAGCCCTCAGGTGGTGGGGACTGCCTCAACTTGTAGTCTGCTTAACGGCCGGCTATAGTCGCGTCAGCCGTTTTGTAGCTATCAGGGAAGACAACGGGAACATCCGCAGAATCCTGGCCTGGTTCTTGGTACTGGACCAGGGTGATAGCTGGATCAGGGAACTGGTGCCACCATTTGGCTTCCACACCGTCAGGAATGGGATTGTGGGTGCCATAGGTGAAGGTAATGGTACCCAGCGCACCATCGTAGGTGATGTTCTCCAGGGCGTTGATGATGGCATCGCCATCGGTAGAGCCGGCCTCGTTAATAGCTTGGGCCATCAACTTCAAGGCATCGTAGGCCTCCATCGCATAAGACTCGGTCTCTGCTTTACCCGTCTTAGCAGTATATTTCTCGATGAAGGCGGTGGTTTGGGGTGTGTACAGGGCCCGGGGCAGGCCAACACGAGTGTAGACGCACAGATTGCCATCAGGCACATTAGCCCAGAAGGCTTCGCTGTCACCAGCTACCTGATTGCAGATCATGGGCAGATCCTGCGGACCGATGCCGGCTTCGGCTGCCTGCTGCTCAAAGTTATAAGAGGTCTCACCGGTCACCGACACGAAGATGAGTTCCGGGTTCTCGGCCTTGATGCGCTCGATGATACCCGAGAAATCCTGAGTGCCGATGTCGGCTGAGAAGGTTACGGCTTCAATCCCCTTATTGGCTGCTAACTGGGTGACTTGATCAGCCTGATCGATCCCATAACTGGTGTTCTCTGTCATGATCACGACCTTCTTGACACCCAGTGTCTCCATATAGTTGACATAAGTGTCAGCCGTTAGTGACGACAATGGCGCAATACGGAAGACCTGCGGATACTGAGACGCGGTGATGCTATCACTCCACGTCTCAGCAAAGACGACAGGCACGTTGTTCGCGTGGGCAACTTCCATTTCGGCCAGGGCAACGGCACTGTGATACTCACCGACTACGCCCACGACGCCTTCTTGGTTGATCAGACGTTCCATGGCTGCGGTTCCGCGCTCGGGCAGACCTTCGGTGTCCACCAGGACCAACTCCACTGGCTTGCCGAGCACGCCGCCAGCGGCATTGATCTCATCCACCGCGATCCCAAAGGCAGCCTTCATGGCTGTGCCCCCCGTCACCGAGCCAGGTGCTGAGAGCGGCGCCACAGCTCCGATCTTGACGGTATCGCCGGTTGCTCCCACGCTTTCCTGTTGAGCGCCAAAATAAGCTTGCGCCTCTTCCGGACTGGGGATGTAGATCTTCCAGCCTACCTCGATTACGTTTGAGTCAGTGATCTTGGCGTAGCTGGAGTCCTCGGTGTTCTTCTGGTTGGTGTAATAGGTGATCGCCGGGTAGGCCAGCACATCGCCCAGGAACTTGTCAGCTAACTTGCTCAACCAGTCGTCGGCGACGATGACGTAGTCCTGCCCACCCTCTTGCATTGGCGGCGCGGCAGCCACAACGGGCACCACTACCAACAGCATCGATGCAATCAGGAACAGATTCAGCAGTTTCTTCATTTGGGACGCTCCTCCTTTGAACTAGACTTTACTTCAGCCGATGACAACGAGTGGTGCATACGTGGGACAGCTTTGGTTCGCCTACGCATCCCCCCTTTCTTGGTTAGTAGCTGAGACCAGGGATAATGTCCACTTTTTCAGTGGCCTCCTAATACTACAACCGTACATGTCATTCTGAGGAGTGAAACGACGAAGAATCTATATAGATTCTTCGCTCCCTTCGGTCGCTCACCTGTGCCTGCGGCCCAAGTGCGGGCAGAATGACATGGCGACTGAAGTACGGTAGTAGTAGTAAGTGCAAACACATAAGTCTTGATGGGTTCGTAGTGACGACTTTAGTCGTTTCCGCGCGTAATCAATGACTAAAGTCATCACTACGAACCTGCAGAACTTTCGTGTTTGTACTTAGCAACAATCTGTTATTTGACGCATCGAAAACCAATGTCGTCGTTGGCTGTGATCTTCGGATCGCCACCGTTGCGGTTGGTACTCAGGACGAATTCGGCCTCGTCAAACCAACCACCCCCCCGTATCCCCCGATAGTCGGGGCTGTAGTGACTATCCTGGTAGTCACTACCGGGATAGGCGACATAAGGCGAGTTCACCCATTCTTTGACGTTACCGGCCATGTCGAACAGGCCGTAGTCATTAGGCGGGTAACTACCTACGGCTGTCGTCCCTCGCAGACCACTATCCTTGCCGTTCAATAGGGTGGGATCGTATTCGTTGCCCCAGGGATATAAAAAGCTCTCTGGCCCACGCGCCGCTTTCTCCCATTCAAATTCAGTTGGCAGCCGCTTTCCGGCCCATTCACAAAAGGCTTGCGCGTCTTCAAAGGTCACAAATACGACAGGATGATTGTCTTTGCCTTCGGTGTAGGCAGCGCGCCAGTTTTGGGGGCTCTCTTCCTGCTCGCGGTATGTCACGTAACCTGTCGCCTCGGCGAACGTGGCAAAATCGGCATTGGTGACCTCAAAGGCGTCAATCATAAAGGCTGGCAGGTCCATATCCTGAGCAGGGGCTTCGTTTGGGTCGCTGTCGTCGTTGCCCAGGGTAAAAGAGCCAGCAGGAATTTCGACCATAGCCTCCCTGATAGCTATGTCGGACACCTCTTCAGTCTCTTGGATTTCCGGGGCAGGTGTGGCTGTCGGGCGGGAAGTTGGTGTTGGCGGTGGTGGAGGGGGGGTGTTGGTCGGGCGGATTTGGATGACGGTGGGGGGCAAGGTTGGAGTCGCCTGGGCTGCTGTCGTCCCTTCGCCGCTGGGGCTGGCTGGCTGAGGCGTGATTCGCGCTTCGACCCGGTCAACCACATCGCCACACCCAGTCATCAGTAACGAAGCCATAGCCAAAAGTACAACGGACAGCCAGCGTAGGCGTCGCAGGTAAGACATTTTTTCTCTCCTCCAGTGTTGGCTTTCGGGTAAGGGATGAGCAAATTGATTGATAGATACTGGTATGGTGCCCGGCACCCTTCAGAGGGACTGGAACCCAAAAGGGGAATTTAACAAATATTAGCATAACACTTGACAAAAGTCAACGCCAAAATTCGAGCCCCGCCTCATTGTCTCTGCAGGGCATAAGCATTGGCAATCGCCTGCTTTTCTTCATCCGTGAGGTGGTGCTCAGACTCCCACTTCTTGAGTGGTTTGGCGTAAACGCGGGTCATGTTACGCATATGCAGGCTGGAGATGACTACTCCATTGCCGTAGCCATCCACCAATGCCAGCGCGAAAGATTGGTCGCCGCCCACGTCATTGAAGGGATTAAAGCGGAGCACGCCCAGCCACTGTAGACTGCGCCGCGAGGCCAGGTCCGTCTGGTGTGCCAATGCCTCCAGTTTATCCAGCCTTTGCGCTACGTTACGTACCTGTGCCATGTGATCGTGCAAGATCTGCTCAAGGTTCCCGCCGCTGGTGCCAGCGACCAATGCCTTATATTCCGCATTCACTTTTGCCAATCGAAATTGCAGCCAGGCAATCCAGGCCAGCGCACCACCGGCGATAAGTAGCGTTACCAGCCACAGCCAGCCAATGTTACTTATCACAAATTGATTCAGGGCCACAGGCAGCCTCCTTGATCTGGTTTTGATGCGAGGAGCGATTAGCGGGTACCAGGCAATTTGCTGAGCACCGGTGTGATAGATTTTTCTTCGTGCACCAACTCAATGACCTGGGCCAGTTCCGACGCAATGGAAACCACCTCAATTTTTGCGTGCTTCTTTTCAGGTGCCAGGTAGATGGTGTTGCTCACAACCATTTGTTTGATGTGGTTTACATCCAGTTTCTTGAGCGAATCACCCACTAATATCGGGTGAGTAATGGCCACGTGGATTTCGGGCCGTGCGCCAGCATCGAGGAGGGCGGGGAACGAGTCCAGCACGCTGCCCCCGGCAATCACATCATCAATGACGATGGGAATCCGGTCCTTGATGTCTCCTACGACATGGGTAACCTTTGCAGAATTGAAGCTGGCCCGCCGTTTATGCATTAGCACCAAAGGGATGTCCATCATACTGGAAACCCGGCTGGCCAACTTGGTACGTCCGGTATCAGGCGAGACGATGACGGCATTTTCGAGGCCCTGGTTCCGGAAATAGCTGGCAAAGGTGGGAAAAGCACTCAAGGGATCTACCGGGATGTTGAAAAAACCCTGGATAGCCGCCGCGTGTACATCAAAATAGATCACCCGGCTGGCACCCAGCATTTCAATGGTCGAGGCAATGACCTTAGCGCTGATTGCCTCACGGCCTTTCGACATACGTTCTTGCCTTCCATAAGGGAAGTATGGCACTACGGCCGTAATGTTGGCCGCTGAGGCCCGGCGAAAGGCGTCGATGAGCAGGAACAATTCCATGACGTTAGTGTTGACCGGAGGGGCACAGGGCTGGATGATGAAAACGTCCTCCCCACGTACCGGCTCATTGATCTGAACGTGAATCTCACTGTCAGGCAGATGGGTAATGGTCAGGTCACCCAGCGTGGTGCCCAGGATGCGTACAACTTCCTCGGCCAGGGGGCAGTTGGCATCGCCACTGAAGATTCGCAAAGGGTGATACCTCGACATAAAAGATCCTCCTTGCGTTTTTTCAAAAGTTATAATACCCAGAGCTACATCCCTAATAGGACCATTCCTCCCATCACAAGGGCAATCCCGGCAATGCGCCGGAGTGACAGAGCCTCCCCGAACAGCCACCAGCCAGCCAGGGTGAGAAGCAGGGCGGCAATCCCTACCCACAGAGCAAAGATAACAGCCAGTTCCGCGCGTCGTAACAGTATAGCGAAGATAACCAGGGCCAGGCTGTAAACCACCAGGCCGATACCAAACCCCAGCCAGCGATTCGTTTCAGTCCACCATTTGAGCGACAGATCGCCGATGATTTCCAAAATGGCAGCGACCAGGAGTAACCCCCATAGGGTCCAGTCAGCAGAGTGTATCATCTATTCGTTCTCCGTTGTTCGTTGGGGATAGAACCGAGGCATTGGCTCTCTTAGTCGTCAATCTACGACAGCCGTTATTCTAACACTCCAAATTATACCATAACCAGGCAAGCCGGGCTACAAGAACGGGTGCGTTCAGATTTGGGGGAAAACTGTCCTGACGACCTAACCCCCCGGCCCCCTTCCTCCCTTGGCAGGGACAGGCTGCGAGGGAAGGGGGAGAACTGCCCCCCTCCCCGGCGCGGGGAGGGGCTGGGGGCATATGCGCTAACTTAAGCGTGTAA
>CAYTNQ010000087.1:0-18585 GCA_964439175.1 uncultured Anaerolineales bacterium
GCACCCCGCCCGGCGACTATCAACTCCGGCTGAGCGTGCGCGACCAGGCCGACGATGGCCCGCTGGATGTGCTCGACGCCCGGGGCCAGCCGCAGGGAGTGGAGGCTACCCTGGCCACGGTCCGGGTCGTCGCACCGGATAGCCCCCTCTCACCTGATGCCCTGCCGGTGCAGTATCGGAGCATGGCTGACTTTGAGCGGCAGGTGCGGCTGCTGGGCTACAGCCTGGGTAGCGGCCCGTTCCAGGCCGGCGACTCGTTGACCTTCAGCCTCTTCTGGCAGGCCATGGCCGGTGACAACCAACCCTACACCGTCTTTGCCCAGTTGCAGGACGAGACGGGCCAGCCGGTGGCTCTCAGCGAGACGCCTCCCGTTTATCCCAGCCAGCGCTGGGCGGCTGGCACGCTGCTGCGCGACCCGCACCAGATTCCGTTGCCCGCCACCCTGCCTGCCGGAACTTACCGCCTGGCCGTCGGCCTGTTGCGCCCCGATCACTCGCGGCTGTCGGTAGGACGAGATGACCAGGTCGTGCTGGCCAGCGTCGAAACGACTCAACGCCCCCACGACTTCTCGCCCCCCTCGCCCCAGCACCCAGTGGACGTGCGCTTTGGCGACCACGCCCGGCTGGTGGGCTACGACCTGCGGGGTGGGGCGGGGATGCACCCGGGCGATGCGCTGACGCTGGTTCTGTACTGGCAGGCCCTGGAGACTTTCGACCGCAACTACGCCGTCTTTGCCCACCTGGTGGACGCCGAGGGCCGCATCGTCGGCCAGCGCGACCAGGTGCCCGGCAACGGCGACTTTCCCACTACCAGTTGGGTCCCGGGGGAATACCTGGCCGACGCATACGCCATCCCCATTCATCCCGATGCCCCCGGCGGCGACTACTGGCTGGAGATCGGCTTGTACGACCCGCTGGACAGCACGCGGCTGCCCGTCAGCGACGCCGGCGGCCGCCCCCTCGGCAACCGGCTGTTGCTGGAAGAGACTCCGGTTCGTGTGGAGGAGCGGTGAAACGTGAAACGTCAGGCGCCTGACGCTTGACCCCCAGGAGGTATCAATTGGGACACAGCCGAGGACAGCCAGGGTCAAAATGGGTATCGTTAAAGCGCTGCCTGGTCATGGTCCGCCGCCTGCAAGCAGGGCCGGCCTCGAAGGCCGAACTGATGCGCGCCGTGCGAGAAAGCGTACCCGATGCCTATGGCGCGAGCACAGGGGAGGCACGCCGCAAGTGTTTCGAGCGGGACATGGCAAGCATTCGCTGGCAACTGGGCGTGGTGGTGGACTACGACCGCCGGGGGGGCCAATACGTCCTGGCGGACTCCGGTCCCCTGGTCAGCCTCGCCCTCTCGCCTGAGGCCTTGCGCGGCCTGGCCTTTTTACTCAGCACCTTTGACCGGGAAAGCGCCGCCAGCGAACAGACCCGCCCCTTGCTGGAGGCCATCCAGAGTCTCCTCCCCGAGGAACAGCGCCGCAAATTGGAGCAGCACAACCCCGAACTGGAATTGGACTTACGCCACCTGGACCACGGCGCGATCCCGCCCCGGGTTTGGACCAGCGTGCGCCGCGCCATCGCCCGCCGCCGCGTGCTGCAATTCGAGTACCTCTCCCCCCAGCACGACCCCCCGGAACGCCGCACCCATGTCGTGGAACCCTATTACCTGAAATTCCAGGACGGCCATTACCACTTGCACGCCTTTTGCCGGCGTTGGGCTGGCCCGGGCCGCTGCCAGGACAACGCCGGTTGGCTGATCTATCGCCTGACCCGCATCCAGGAGTCCGGCCTGGAGCTGTGGCCTGAGAAATTCCCGCCTACCCAGTGGCGGCGGCGCCTGGTCACCCTGCAATACCGGCTGGGCCCCGTGTTGCATCGCGGCGGAGTCAGCCGCCGCTTTGAGGAGATGGAAGTCTCGCCCGTGGAGCCCGACGGCTGGGTGACCGTGACTGCCAAAACCGACGACCTGTTCGCCGCCCGCCGGGTGCTGCTGGCCTACGGCGAGAACTGCGAAGTGCTCGCCCCGCCCCAATTGCGCCGCCAGTTCGCCGCCGCCGCGCGCCGCATGGCCGAACTTTATAAAGAAGCCGAGATCTAGGTGCAATACCGTTCAAATAAGCCCTCTTGTAGGGGTAGGGCTTGCCCCTACCCTAGGTCAGGCAACCGCACCGATAGATCCCCTCTGGGGAAGGGTTGCCCCTACGCGCCTGGTATTGGGTTATTTGAAAAGTATTACTTCTAGACCCATGTCATCCCGGGTGCCCCTTTGCGCCATGTCATTCCGGGCGCCCCTTTGCGCCATGTCATTCTGGGCACTCACAGCCCTTGCGCCATGTCATTCTGGGCACTCACAGCCCTTGCGCCATGTCATACCGGGCGCCTCTTTGCCCCATGTCATTCCGAGCGACCAACGGGAGCGAGGAATCCCTGAGACGGTCCTGATAAAATCACCGAGGTTGAGGTTGAGGTTAAAGTTAAGGCTAAGGTCGAGGTTGATGAATCATATTTTCGTGTGAAAAAAAACCTTTGGCCATCGTTTCTTTAAGTAGGAGCCAGACGGCACAGCCAGGCAATTGGCGCAGGTCCAGCCCGACTTTGTCCCCTGGCCTGGACCTACCCCCGGATCGACGGGGGTAGCCATGTGATAAACTACCGGCAAGGTTTGCCAGAACAACCTTGCCGGGGGGGAGGACGTTAATTGAAAGCAGTACTGATTGCCACCCTGGGCACAGAGGCACAGGTTGTCACCCTGTCGCTGCTGGAACTGGAGCGTCTGGGTTTCGACGTGAGCGAGGTCGTGGTGGTTCACACCAGCGGGGCGACCCCGGAAATCCGTGAGGCGATGATCCGGCTAGACCAGGCATTTGCTAACCAGGAGCGTTTGAAACGCTATCAATACCGGCGCCAGCTACTGCAAGGCGGGCGCGGCCCCATTGCCGACATCACTACCGAGGCCGAGGCGGAACAAACCTTTAACTCGTTATTCCAGATTGTTCGCCGCTACAAATTGGATGGCTATCACATTCACCTCAACGTGGCCGGGGGCCGCAAGCCGATGTCCATCTATGGCATGGTCACCGCCCAGATCCTGTTCGACGACGATGACCACTTATGGCATCTGGTATCCAATGAAGCGTTGGTCAAAAGCCGCCGCCTGTTTCCAGAAGCTGGCGACGAATACAGCCTGGTGCCGGTTCCGGTCATCCGCTGGACAGATCGTTCTCCTCTGGAGATAGGTCTGGCGCAAGCTGAGACGCCTGAAGAGGCCCTGCATGAGCAGGAGGCATTGCGCCGGGATATGCGCTACGAGCTATTTCTAAAAAGTGAGTTGACCCCAGCCGAGCGCGAAGTGGCCCATCTGTTGGCCCGGGGGTTGTCAAACGAGGCGATTGCGGCTCACCGGCGAACCAAGATGAACACGGTGACCAAGCAAGTCTCGGCCATCTATGACAAGTGGCGGGCATTCTTCGGTAGGGCAGAAGGGGCGCCGGTCCGCGATGCCGTAGTGGCCGAACTGGCCGGATATTTTGCGCGGAAGGGAGGGATGAGATAGCAAAGGATTGCTATAAAAGATGGTAAGGTAGAGCAATGACGGAAGAAAAAGCACGTTGTAGAATGAATTGAGGCCTTTTGAGTAAGAGTAAGGCAGGTGCTAATGAATCAAGTCGAGTACCAGACAGTTATCTTAGCTGGGTTGCTGCACGACATTGGTAAATTCTTGCAGAAAGCGCAAGATATAGACCGGCATCATGCTCTGATCAGTAAGGACTTTGTCTCCCGATTTGGTGTAACGCGGCTGGGCGTTGATAGCAACCTGTTGGCCGCTCTTGTACAACATCATCATGAAGGCGCGAAAGCTAAGCCTGAAGTGCACGTGGATGGCGCGCCGTCTGAATTTCGTACCCTGGCACTCCTACTTAGTCGGGCCGACAACCTTTCTAGCAGCGAGCGAGCTAAAGCAGCGCTTTATCAACGCCTCAAAGGGGAGAAAGACCGACTCCTCCCTTTGGCATCGGTATTTGATCAGGTCGCACTCTTGAGAGACGTTCCTATCGTTCGGCACAGCTACCGGCTTTCGCCGCTGTGGACATCTCGCGCTCAAATCTTTCCGCAAGAGGAGCTGACCCAATTGGATCCCGATGAGGTATCCCACCAGGTGAGTGATTTTGAAAGTGACTTTGCCTATCTGGTAGAGCAGGCGCTGAGTTTTGAGTCGCTGGTGACGGGGGTGTTAACCTTGCTGGAACAATATACCTGGGCCACCCCGTCTGACGTCAATCTGCCTGACGTCTCCCTGGCCGATCACCTGCGCACCACGGCAGCCATTGCAACCTGTCTATATCAATACCATGCCGAAACCGGCACGCTGGACAAAGCCAACATCCGCGAAGATCGAGAGCCACGTTTTCGCCTGTTGATCGGCGACCTGTCCGGTATTCAGTCTTATCTCTATGACATCGCCATCGTCGGTGAAGAGGGAGTGGGACGACGATTGCGAGCCCGTTCTTTGTTCGTACAACTCTTGAGCGAAGTTGGCGCTCGCTTGACATTGGAGCGTTTCAAATTGCCACTGGCCAACGTGTTGATGGCTGCCGGAGGCAACTTTTACGTGCTATGGCCCAACTTGCCAGGGACAGATGAGGTAATGGAAGCCTTACAGAGAGAGGTGGATGAGTGGCTGTTGGAACACCTCAATGGTGAAATAGCCCTAAATCTGGCCAGTATTCCTTTCGCTGATGAGGGATTTGCGGCAGTCGGGAAGAGCCAGGGATTCGGTGCGGTCCTGGAAGCTGCCCACACAGCGTTGACAGAGCGCAAGCAACGGCGCTTTCAGATGCATCTGCAGCGCGATGGTCGGTGGGATGATACCTCTTTCGTGCTGAAAGTGGACTTTGCCGGGCAAGGAGCCTGTCATTCGTGCGGCAAGTTTCCTGCCACATCCAACGACCTGTGCGTTCACTGCCGGCGCGATGCCGAGATCGGCGGTCAGTTACCGGGGACCAGAGCGCTGGCTTTTTACGATGATAAAGAGGGAAACATCCCGCTGCTGGGATGGACGGTGAAGGTGTTGGCCGAAGGCGAGTCGCCGCCGGGAAATCCCGTCATGGTGGCAACATTGGGTCAATTGTCCGTGGCCGGCAAATATCCAACCGTGTGCTGGCCGCCAGCACCTTATATAACGGATTTGCGTTTTGAACAGATGGCTGAACGAAGCGAAGGAACAAAGCTTCTGGGGTATCTCAAGGCTGACGTGGACTGGTTAGGACAAATTTTTGCCTATAGCCTGAAGCGTGACAATGGCGAAAGCCTGGACACCCCTTCACGCCTGGCTACATTGAGCCGCCAACTGGAGCGTTTCTTCAACGGTTGGCTGCGGAGCTTCTTGCAAGAGAGGTTCCCAGATTGCTACACCGTTTTCTCCGGGGGCGATGACCTGTTCATCGTCGGGCCGTGGTCAGAGGTGGTGTACCTCGCCGGGGAAGTGCAAAGAGAGTTCAGCCGCTTTGTCTGCTATAACCCGGAGATCAGTCTGTCGGTCAGCATCGTGCTGGTCAAGCCCAGGTACCCCCTGGCACGGGCTGCCGATCTTGTGGGTGAGACGCTAAAGCAGGCCAAGAGTAATCCCATAGGGGTGCAACGCGCGCTGGCGGAGGCCACAAGCAAATGGGGGAGAGAACTTTCTGCCGAGGAACAGCAGAACATCACCTGGGCCAACCAGCGCAATCGCATTGCCTTGCTGGGAGACGTTCTCACCTGGGATGAGTACGCCAAAGTGCTGGAAGAAAGGCAGACGTTGGTCGAGGAACGCCCCACTTCGGCCTTTTTGTACAGCCTTTCACAATATGGCGAGATGTGGCGGGCCTGGCGTGATCAAGGAGACACGAGTGGGCTGCGCTACCTGCCCATGCTGGCCTATAACGTGGCCCGCAATGTACCAAAGCGCCAGAGCAAGCTACGAAAGTGGGCTGACCACTTGATCAAGTTCCCGCCAGATGAGGAGACACGGGTGATCCTGGATCATCTCTGCCTGGTTACCAGCCTGACTATTCTTTCGCGACGGGCAAAGGAGGATTGATATGGGGACGTGCATCAAATGCGGCAAGCCAACACAAGAGGAGTGGCATGAGTATTGTGACGATTGTTATCGGCGGTTGCAGAGAGAACAAAGACAAGGCGCAAAAAGTAAAAAGAGCACAGCGCGTGGCCTGCCAGAAAGCTACCTGAGCGATGGGTATTTTGATGAAAAGGGTAACTTGCGACCGGAGTTAATCACGACTCAAGCATTCTTGGTTGCTCAGGCTCTCGAAAGAGCAAAGATGACAACAACAGCATTGCGACGCTTCTTTGGAAAAGTCCGTTTTGCCCAACGGAAGCTAGACAGGACTGGCGATTTTTCTGCAGTAATCCCTGAGATTCTGGCGTTAAGACCCTACGTTGCTAATGCTGTCACACGAGGAGTGGTGCCCGGTTTATTCAAACAGTTCATAGACCGAAACGTAAACTTGGCAGTTGTAGATGACAAATCCTTCCTGCAAGGATTTGTCAAACACTTTGAGTACGTTGTAGCTTTCTTCCCACGAAAGTAAAAAAGGAGCAAACGATGACACTCAAATTGAACAAGCACATACATCTCAGTGGCATCATCCACTGTCTCACTGGCCTACGCATTGGTGCAGGACAAGACGACATTGAGATTGGTGGAATGGAAAATCCTGTGATCCGCCACCCATTGACCAAGTTACCCTATATCCCTGGCTCTTCACTGAAGGGGAAGATGCGGTCATTGCTAGAGTACAAATACTGTGCTGAGGAAGTGGCAAAGGATGGCCAACCTTGTGGTTGCGCGAAAGAAGATTGCCCTGTCTGTGTTGTCTTTGGAGCGCACACCAAGCCGGAAAACAAGACTAAATTAGGCCCAACGCGCGTTATTGTCCGCGATGCTGTCCTGACTAAAGATTCTGTTAAAGAGCTTGACAAGTTGCAAGAAGCCGGGTTGCAGTACGCCGAAGTGAAAGCTGAAAACATAATAGATCGCCGAACCGGCGTAGCTGCGGGCAAAGGACTCCGATCCCAAGAGCGTGTCCCTGCCGGTGCCGAGTTCGAGTTCCGCATTGTTCTACGTGTCTTTGAAGAAGACGATGAGGAACGTATGACACAACTCATTGGCGAAGGGCTAAAGATGTTGCAGGACGACTACCTGGGGGGCTCCGGCAGCCGGGGCTACGGCGAGGTGGAATTGCGCAACTTGAAACGTGACGAGCAGCCATGGACGCTCTAGTTGGCTAGGGAGAGTGTTATGTCCACAATAGACGATGATGTGCCTATCTCTGCTGCTCAAGGTGAAGGGCCAATCTTTCGATTGACACTAACTCTGCGTTCGGCCACGGCTTCGGCCTGGCAGGCGGACACTTTCTTTGGCCACCTGTGTTGGGCGCTGGTGCAGCGCGAGGGAGAAGATGTGCTCCACTCTTTCCTGTCGCAGTACGACCGGGGACAACCGCCTCTGGTCCTATCCAATGGCTTCCCTGGCGACTTTTTGCCCCGTCTTATTCTGCCGCCACTGCCCTCAGACCCGGCTCAATTTAAAGTGGAACGCATTCGAGGGGCGAGGGCGCATAAGCGTGCGGCCCAGGTCAGCTATCTCAGCCTGGGGGAGTTCAACCAGGTTCGGCAAGGGGAGCGTACCACGCCGGAACCTAAAGCCGGGATGCAGCGCCGGGTGACTATGAAGAACCAGATCAGTCGCTTGACCGGGACGACAGGTGAGGAAGGCCAGCTCTACCCACAGGAAGAGAGCTATGCATCGCCCGATGACAGGGGACAATCCCGTGTGACCTTCTACTTGCGGACCACATCAGAGTTCCTGGGTTTGTTCCGGGCGCTCGTGGAGCAGGTGGCAGCGGAAGGGTACGGCAAGCGCAAGACGGTCGGCTACGGGGAGATTGCAGATTGGAAGCTGGAACCGTTTGAGGGTTTTGAGCAACTCGTAGAGGCCGACGGATTCGTGAGCCTTTCCAACTTTGTACCGGCTCGGGACGACCCGCGAGATGGGTACTGGCAAATGTTGGTCAAGTACGGCAAGCTAGGCGAGGCGCTGGCAACTTCGGACAATCCCTTCAAACAGCCACTGGTCATGCTGGCGGCCGGCTCCTGTTTCCGCCATACCCCAGTGCGGCCCTGGTATGGTCGATTGGTTCACGAGATTAGCCCTGCACACCCGGAGGTCGTGCAATACGGCCTGGCCTTTGCCTTACCGATACGTTTCCCCCTTGCTAACTAGCGGGATATGCAGGGCAGAGTCAGTAGGTGGACAGAGTGTAAACACTAGCGAAGCTGCGCCTCAAACCGCCGAGTTAATGGCTCACGCCTGCACCTGCGGCGCAAGCGCAGGCGGATGAACACAGATTTACACGGATAGGATGAGCATTTGAAAGAATCTGTGTTCATCCGTGCTAATCCGTGAGCTAATTTCTTGCCTTATTTGTCAAAGATTCATCATATGAAGGTGTCTAGGAGATAAACTGATGGGAGTCTGGCATCTGTTGTCCCTGGGAGAGTCGCCAGGCGCGGTGACCGCCGCATTGGCCTACATCAAACGCCAGTATGAGCTAGGCAATGTGGCCTTCTTCGGTAACGACAGCGGTCGGTCTCAGGCCAAGAAAGTGAGCGGCATCGTCATCTTCACCACGCCCGAAGTACGCCATGGCCGGCTTGTTGCCGGTGGCCGCGCGGTTGTGGATAACACCTATGGCTGCCAACAAGGCAGAACGTTCTCCCTGGGTAATAAGCAAAGCAAGATCACCACGTTCGAAATCGTCCGGGGCTTCATTCGCGCCGAGTTCGGCCCTATGTTGGCCGAAGAAAGAGGTAAGTTGTACTTCCTCGAAGCCAGTTACCACGACCTGAATACCAATCTGCGCCAAATGATGCGGGCCTTCTGCGCCCTTAGCCCGCCCGGAAAAACAGGCCGGGAGGTGTGGGTCAACTTGACCGGTGGTTCCAACGTGATGAATATCGCGGCCTTGCTGACTACTGTGATGAGCGGCATCACCGGACGCGCTTACTACACCTATACCCGCGATATTCGCCTGCTCCGCCCAGCCAGCGAAGCAGACTTCTGGTACGACTTGCCTGTGCTCAAGGTCAACTTTGACCGCGACTATGAGGCAATTCTTTGCGTTCTGCAAGATGCAGGAGACTGGATCGAAAGCGGCGAGCTTTTGGAAAGAGTGAGCGCGGAGCGCTGGCAGTTCGCGGCCACGGAGGAGACTTTTGCTGCCGATTACCTGAATAAGCTGGACGGTTGGCTCATCGAACGAAATGGAGAGCTTAATCGCCTGTTGCCCGCCGGTGAGCGGTTCTTACAACTCATTTCCGATGACTTGAGCCGGGCACTTATCTACAAAGAGCCGCTGCTCCAACCACTGAAACCTGAAGACATATTTGAGGAGGTCCCCCTATGAATCTAATCTTCCTCAACTTCACCCGCCCCTTCACGCCGGAAGGGGGGAAACTCCCCTCCCCGACAGGGGGAGGGGCTGGGGGAGAGGTCCCATGATCATCCTCAACTTCTCCCACCCTCTCACCCCCGATCAACTGGCCCAGGTCGAAGCGCTGAGCGGGGAGCAAGTGACCGAAGTGCAAGACATTTCCACCCAGTTCGACAGCGAGCAGCCTTTCATCCCCCAGGTGGAGGCATTGGCTGATGCCTGCCACTTGACCTCGCAGCAGTGGCAGACCACTTCCCTGCTCGTCGTGCCGCCCGCCCTCAACTTCATCGCCGTCGCCCTCCTGGCCGAACTCCACGGGCGCATGGGCTACTTTCCGGCCTGCCTGCGGCTGCGCCCCGTGGCCGGCGCCCGGCCACCACGCTACGAAGTGGCCGAGCTTCTCGATCTGCAGGCGGTGCGCGATGCAGCGCGGGGGAAAAGATAATGCGGTTAAGGCAGGACCTTGGAAACAGAGCCAACCCGATTCATGCGGCGCAGCTTTCCAGCCCGTGCGGCCCATAGTCGGAGGACTCCCCCGGATCGACGGGGGTAGCCATGTGATATACTACCGGCAAGGTTTGCCAAAAAAACCTTGCCGGCGCGTTGGCCAAAGGGACAGGTTGCTCAAAGCGAGGAAGTGAGATGAAGATTACTACGCTGCCCGTGTATTCAAAACTGGCTGATGTAGCAGAAATACCACGAGAAGTTGCAGATCGGTTGCCGCAAGGCTGGCGACTCTCGCAGCATCAGGTGGAGACGTACCGGGCGCTGACAGACCCTAATGGCCCGGAAGTGATTTTCAACACAGCTATGACCGGAGATGGAAAGAGCCTAGCGGCCTTCCTGCGTGCATTGCAGGACAACGATCATGTCATCGCCATGTACCCCACCAACGAACTTATCCGCGACCAGGCTAGCAAAATGCCTGATTACCTGGCAAAGTGGCAGTCTGACGCGCGTTATTCCGAGATGTACGGTGCACGGATTACTGAGTTGATGCAGGAGACAGAGGCCCGCAGTCGGGTGGGGCAGATTCGCAAGTTACTCGACCAAAGTAGTTTGTTGCTGACAAACCCGGACTTGTTTCACTTGATGATGAACTTCAAGCTGGGCACCCAGCAGTGGGAACGCAAAGAACTACCCTTTGAGGTGCCTGCCAATTTCGACTACTTCGTCTTTGATGAGTTTCACGTTTTTGGTGTGCCGCAGATCGTTGACGTTGTGAACGTGATTAATTACTTGGCAGTACAGTACCAGCACCGGCCTGCAGACCGCAAGCGATTTCTATTTCTCTCAGCCACTCCCCATCCACTGATGCAACGCTTGTTAGTGCAAAGTGGGCTGCGAGCTATTGAGATTACGGGTGAATATAACAGCGCCCAGAGCAACGGCTGGCGTCCGATCATGCAGGCTTGCGACCTGCACTTCGACGCTGTAAGCCGCGACCGGACGGTGGAATCCTGGGTTCAAGAGCATCTGACCGAAATCGTGCAGATCTTCCGCGAGCACCCAGATTCCAAAGGAGCGATCATCGTCAACTCGGCAGCGACGGCCAAACGGTTGCGGTACTGGTTAGAGCACAACCTGCCTCCTGACCTTACAGTGGGTGAGAACACCGGTCTGACCAGCCGGGAAGAGCGGCGGGCCAGCTTCGGAAAGAGCTTGCTGGTCGGCACTTCGACCGTGGACATTGGTGTAGATTTTCGCATCAATGTGCTGATCTTTGAAGCCACCGGAGCTGGCACGTTTATCCAGCGCTTTGGACGTTTAGGGCGACATTCTGGTTTCGGCGCCTACCAGGCCTATGCTTTGTTGCCCAAGTTTATTCTGGAGCGGTTGGAGAAAGTATTGCAAGGGAAGTCGGAAGTGGAGCGCGAAACTTTCCACCAGATTGTGTACGATGTCTATCCTCAGGAACAAGAGTTCCGCCAGTATGCGCGGCGTTGGGGAATCCTGCAAACGGCCCATCTCATCGCGCAGAGCGAGCAAGCGCTGCCCAAAGGTACTCCCTTCATAACCGACTTGGTGACACAGTATGATCGGGCCTTCAGTATGCCCACTGATCATGGCTTCAAAGGTGTGGTAAAACGCTACTGGGCCATGACCCACAACGAAGCCGATCAAGCTATTTTAGATGAATTGACCAGCTTTCGCGGGCGTAGCCCTCTTTCTTGCGGCCTGTGGGACTTGACGGATGATACCTTGAAAAGCTATGATTTGTTTTTCTTGCTGGCCAACACTGAATTCCAGGTCATCAGCGAGGACGAATTTATGGCCGAGGTGCGCAGGCGAGGACTCACTCCACACGAGTACCGCTACCAACTACTCTACCTAAAAGTGTGTCGCTACGTGCCGGAGCGAGAACATTTTGCATTGGGCATCAAGCGAGAACTATTGGGCCATGAGGAATGGCTGCATCAGGTACAGGCTTTCAGAGGGTTTTACATCAAGGAATCACGCCAGCCTTGGGTAGATGCTGTCAATCAGGCGCTGAGGAAGCAACGGCTGGTCTGTGTATTGAGCGATATTCCGGCCGGCGATTTGAAGCGACAACTGTGGCTGCCGTTGCTTTTTCCCATCTACCGCCTACTGGACCTGTATGACAGTGAATTCAGCGTGGTTTTTGGAAAGGAGGCGCTATTGTTGGAATCGTTGTTATTCTATCGGAAGACCGCAGAAGACACGGCGATAATTCTGTGACCAGGCTGCAAGAGGATTCGCAAATCTATTGCCTGATCCTTCTAGTAAGGGGGTGCTCATGATACAGATCGCATTGCTGGAACAAGCTATAGACCCTGGCGACGACTTGTTACGTCGCTTTGTGCAACAGGTCGTGCCGGGCATGATGCACGAATACACTTTTGTCCCTGCTAAGGGTGGACGCTTTGCAGACGAACGGCGAGCCGAAGGAATAGACGTAGAGCATTTTGACCGTGATCAGTCTATGCTGGGCCACCTGCTCAATGGTGTCTTTCCGACTATGCACCTTGTGCGCCTGTTGGCCGGGCGGGGTGTGCGGCACCTCAGCGACCTCGAGAAGCAAGTCTACCTGGCTGCCTATTGCTTGCACGATCTGGATAAAATCCTGCAACAATGGGGACTGGACACCCATGATCGGGCGGCAATTGACGCCGTGACTGAGGAAGCAGCTCGCCAGATCGAAACTCTGGGCATGGATGCCTTTTTCCCTGAGTTCCATAACTACCTGGACGATATCATTTTCCTGGCGGTTAACACTCAGCGCGCTAAAGGTACTCACCTTATCACGTATCTATTCCAGCCATCGCTCAAGGAACGGCAGCTTTCAGTGTTGCGGCAGCTTTGTACTTATTCCGACGTCATCGCCTACACTGTGCGTTCGCCAGCAGATATTGTGTACGGGCGGGGTGCACGGTCGCTAATGGAAACGCTAGCTTTCCTCAGCCAAGATACATTGAGCTTTGCCTATCACAAGTTCAACCAAGTGCGCGGCTTGCTGACCAACGTGTTAAACAACAGCGTAATGCACATGCTGCACCAGCGAGGTCTGATTCCTTATCTATTCTTTCCCAACGGAGTGGTTTACCTTGTTGGCCGTGAAGAGCGCGGCCTTGCCATGGCGGTGAGTCAGGATGATGTGGTCAGAGCTGCCCGCCGTGAGTTGGAGCGCATCTGTGCTAAAAAGATCATTCACGACGCGCCGGGGTTCAAGTTCGATCAGAAGGGCCTGGTCAAGAAACCCGATTATTACCACGATTTTCTGTCTGCTAGCGACTACGTGCGAATGATTGGCAAACAAGCAATCCGTATGACAGTCCGCGACATCTCGATCAGTCCGCTTCAAAAAATGCAGGAGATGCAGGCCCAGGGACTGATCCCCGATGACATTGACGTAACCTTTGAACCTGATTCGCGAGTAGGTGTCTTGGCTCGTTTTCTGGTTAATTTATGGAAGGAAGCCCTGGACCGGCTACCTGATGAAGAGATGCGTAGCCGGGTGCAGGCTCAGGTCTTGGAACGGTTAGGAATGACCACTCTTTGGCCCACAGCCGAGCGCATCCCTGGCAAGGGAGGAGTAGAGTATAAGTGGTTCTGGCTGGCGGCGCAATATCTCAAGGCTCATCCGGGCATTGATACCCAGCAGGGAGAGGGAAACCTGAGCGACCTCTTTGATAAGATTATAAACCTGGTGTTGCCGGATACCGAGGGCATCCTGGATCAGGTAATGGTGGGATCACATTTGCCCTACCTGGCCACTTATCTGGCCGAGACACTGGAATTGTATCCCACCTCGCCAGTGATGACGCAACCCAGTTTTGCCGTCGAATTAGCCCGCTATGCGGGAGCCAAGCAACGGCGCAAACCCACCCTGATGTGTACTCTATGCCATAGCGCTTACCCCACCGACTATCAAGCCGATTCGTCCGTGCTCTTCCAGCCCTGGGTATACAAAAACAAGTTGCCTCTCTATGCTACAAGCAACGCTGGAGGCATCTGCGCCATTTGTGCCCTGGAATTAATGCTGCGGCAGATTATGCTTAAAGGAGAACTCCGGCTGACCGGCAGCAAATTCGAAGCTCTGCGCTCCAAATACTTTTACCTTTATCCGGCCTACTTTTTCACCACCGAAACAGCCCAAATCGTGCGGTGGTTTGTGGATCGCTTCAAGTTCATCAATTTTTTCGAGGTACGTAAACAGTTACGGAACACCGCTATGCTGCCGGCCGACTTTCTGAACCTGGACAACTTCATCGTTGAAGAAGAAGATGTAGAGGAACTGGCAGATTCGGGGTACTTAAAGATGCAGTATTCCCCGGACAGCTTTCCGGCCCTGGTCTTTTTCGGGATGAAGGCAGGGAGGCGCGATAGCGATACCGAGGCATGGGTGCTCCCTGCCTTCCTGGCCTTGGCCCTGTCCTTAGTCCTCAACGTTAAGGTGGTCGTATCCGAGTCGCCGGTGCCATTGTTTGCGAGCGGCGACGATTTTAAGGAAACCGTGGTTTTTGATGGACCACATCCCTACCTGGGCCACTTGCTGACTGCCGGCCGCATTCGACTCGATAGTGTTCATGAAAACCTGGCACGGTTGACTGGCATCTATTTGTTGAACATGGATACGTTTGCCGACGGGCCACGGCCTAACTGGAATCAACTTAATGGTGTCGTCCGTCGCATCGCTACAGACCCTTTGTGGATATTCGCCTACCTGCGCAAGCAACAACGAGGCGATAGTTTCTATGCTGGCGACGCCAGTCGCTACATTCAGTTGTATCAAAGAATAGGAGGAAACATGAGTTTGATAAAAGGATGTGTAGATCGTTACACCATTTTCTACAGTGGTGGTTACAAATCTCACAGCATCACCAAACCGGTAGACATGGTGGCGAAAACCGTTATCAACAGCGAGCCGGGGATAAACCCCGAAGACCTCAAACTGGAGATACGCGGCGAACTGATGCAGTGGATGGATCGCGTGCGTAGACGCCAGGCTGAGGGCTACGCCAAGTTCTGGGGCAAAGACGTGGAAACCCAGGAAATGCCTGCTATTCGCGATTTCGTGGATTATTTCTATGACGAGGTGTTTCAAGGCTATTGTCGTGGCGAACGAGGCGTGCTACGCTCTCGTATAAACCGTTTTCGCGACGGTTGCGAGGCCTATTATGCCGAAAAGCGAGCCGTGGACAAGGCCGAGCGCGAAGCTGCCGAGCGAGCAGAAGCGAACCAATGATCCATATCAAGTCATCAATTAATCGGATAAGGAGGCCACAATTATGTTGCAAACTATCGTCGATAAGTCTGTCTTTCACGAGGCGATTCCCGAGTTGCCTATGGGAAAGTACGCTCACTTTGTATTGCTGCGGGAGACCAACTCTTACCCGCTCTTCCAGACTGATGGTGAGCTAAACCTGGCGCGAGTTAGCGCTGGACTGGCCCCTGATAACCAGGCACCGATGTCCCGTATTGTAATCTTTAAGCGCAAACAGTCGACGCCGGAGCGGCTTACCGGGCGCGAATTACTGCGCGCACATGAGGTTATTGCCGCCAATAAGGAAGAAGAGCAAGCCGGCAAAGGACGATATTGCGAATACAACAGTGCTGATTTCTGTAAAGAGTGTCCTGACTGTATTCTGTACGGCTTTGCCATTGGGGCTCTTGGTTCAGAACGTTCCAAGGTGTTGGTAGACTCGGCCTTTTCTCTCACCGGCTACGATGAATCGCATGAGCAGATGACCTTCAACGCTCCCTTTGAGACAGGCACAATGGGCAAAGCCGGCGTGATGAAAACGGCCATTGGTGAACAGGATCATGTGCTTCCTCAAGTATATTTTCCGGCTGTTGTAACGCTCAAGGATCCTACCGAAGCTGGGTTCCTATATGTATTCAACAACATCCTGCGCACCAGACGCTATGGCGCCCAGAATACCCGCACCGGCACCATCAATAACCATGTGTTGGCGGTGATCTTTGCCAACGGTGAAGTTTTCTCCAACCTGAAGCTCTCACAAAAGGTTACCGACCTGTTACGGGCACGCGACCAGTTCGACCCACCCCTGCAGCTTGCCAATGTCTGGCAGGCTATGGCTGAGGCCATACCCACTTTGCTGGTTGATGACGGGGTGGTAACCCAAGTGTACGATGGCGAGCGATTGGCTGGCCTGTTGGCAGAAGTCAATGACATCGTTGGCGATGGGGACAAGCTAGCTGCGTTGATCAAGCAGGTTACGGCTGAGGCGCGGCAGTACGCGGAGAACTACGGAGTGCTGTCGGGCAAGAAAAAGTAAGCAGGAGAAAACTATGTTCGTCAGCCGATGCCAACTCACGCTGCACGATACACTATTTTACGCCACGCGAGAAATGGGGCGTTTATACGAGACTGGTAAGTATCTGCACAACTACGGATTGACCTATGCTCTGGGATTGGTGCCAACTCATTACTTTCAGGCCAGTCAAGTGCCAAGGTATGCCGCCCACCTGGAGCCATTGAATCAGCAGGGGGTCTACGTCACCCCGGCTCGACCGCTGCGCTATGACTTCGTGTTTCACACCTTCAAGCGAGCCAGCACGCCCTATTACACCTATCAGCCTCAGACTACGGTAAACGTACCCTTATACGGCCGAGCCAAAGAACTGGCCCCAGAAAGCATCTTTGAGTTCTTTGTGCTGAGCCAGGAACCATTACCTTTGCCCCGTTGGGTGCGTTTGGGCAAGTGGATGAGCAAAGCTGAAGTGCAGGTGACCTGGCAGGGCAAGCCGGCCCAGAGGACGGGAGCATTCATAGCCAATCACCCCCTCAACCCTCTAGACGTGCCGGGCACACTCCAGGCTTTTGATATAATCTCTATGCCGCCAGTCAGTCTGGTGAACAATGCTCGCCTGGAGGGTATGTATTATGAGGTAGAGGAGGTCAAGCTCCCGGTCGGGATGCGTTACACATTCTTATGAGCTATTTCAGACCCTAAAGGTTTTCAAAACCTTTAGGGTCTTCATCCGGCAAGAAACAGCGCGTTTCTTAGCAATTCAGTTCAACGATCCCAGACGGAGACGGTTGTTCCCGTAAATTATACGGACACCACTTCCGCTGCTGCCTCCCGCGCCGGGAGTTCGGGCAACTGCGCCAGTACGTCCAGGTACCACCACCAGTGAGCAGGTGGCACGTGCTCATCACGACGCCAGGCATCCAAATCTGCAACTTTCTGGATCGCCTGGTAAAAGCGGCGAGCTTGTCCCAGAAGCACCTTATCAGCTTCTGCCAATCGAGTGCGCTGTTCAGCCGTCAGGTGATGTTCACCTTTGGCAATTTCACTGCGAGTGAGGAGCATGTCTAAATGCTCCATGCCACTCACATCGGGGAAGCGAACATCTACCTCATAGGCAGCAATCAGTTTATCATAGTCTGTCATACAATCACCTCACCCAAAGGCCCAACCAGATCAAAAACTGGTTTGCTCAAGTACCGGCCTGGGTGTTCAACAACGTAGGCAGTCTCTATGATACTCTCGGACATTCAATCCGTTCGTTAAAACCGAAAAGGCCAGACAACATTGTATCACAGGTCGTTTCTCACTACAATTTACAGTGGCAGAGCTTGCCCGGAGCTGGCTGAGGTGTTTCACGGCAAAAAAAAGGTGGTGCTACCTCACGCCGCTTCGCTTCGTTCAAAACGGTAAATCATACATTCATATGAAAAAAGATGCTTGGCCATCGTTTCTCTAAGTGGGAGCCAGACGGCACAACCAGGAAATTAGCACAGATTAAGTCAGGCAGCTTGTACCTTGGCCCGGACGACTCCCCCAGATCGGCGGGGGTAGCCATGTGATAAACTACCGGCAAGGTTACTCAGGTAAACCTTGCCGGCGACGGGGGGAGATCCCGGGGGAGACACCCATGCCCAGGCAACATCTCATCACTGATCAAAAAATTGACCCGGCCAAACTCGAACAGGCCAAAGCCTTGCGCCACAACATGACCCCGGCCGAAAAGCGTCTCTGGGCCGAACTAAGGGCCAATCGCCTGGACGGGTTTCACTTTCGCCGCCAGCAAATCATCGACGGCTTTATCGTGGATTTCTACTGCCACGCCGCCAGCTTAGTCGTGGAAGTCGATGGGCCAGTGCACAATGAGCAAGCTGATCAAGACGCCGAGCGAGACCGCATCTTGACTGCACGCGGACTGCATATTCTGCGCGTCCGGAATGAAGAAGTTATGCAAAATCTGGGGGAGGTTCTCACCCGCATACGAAGGGTATGTCATGCCAGGGCCGACCTAACCCCCCAACCCCCTTCCCTCCCAGGGAAGGGGGAGGAACTCCCCTCCCCTCGTAGGGGAGGGGTCGGGGGAGAGGTCTACTCCCCACGCCAGGAAGGAGCCGGGGGAGAAACTCCCCTCCCCTCGTAGGGGAGGGGTCGGGGGAGAGGTCTCCTCCCCCCGCCAGGAAGGGGCCGGGGGAGAAACTCCCCTCCCCTCGTAGGGGAGGGGCTGGGGGAGAGGTCCCCTCCCCACGCCAGGAAGGGACCGGGGGGAGAAACTCCCCTCCCCACGTAGGGGAGGGGCTGGGGGAGAGGTCTCCTCCCCACGCCAGGAAGGAGCCGGGGGAGAAACTCCCCTCCCCTCGTAGGGGAGG
>CAYTNQ010000088.1:0-18139 GCA_964439175.1 uncultured Anaerolineales bacterium
CACCGATAGGTCCCCTCTGGGGAAGGGTTTGCCCCTACTTTTTGAGAAGATACAATATACCCAACACACGTGGGCATTATAAAACGCGGCCGGCCGCCATCGCCATATCTCCTCGTGCCGACTGCAGCGAGGAGACATGGCGATCTCGACCAGGTTCCGCGCGTAGGCTCTAATACCATTATAGCACAAAATTTCACATTTGCTATAAAGCAGAGCAGCAATTCTCATTTTGAAGCCAGCATCTTGTAGGACAAGCTGTTAGCTTGTCCCAGGGAACGACAAGCTAACAGCTTGTCCTACTTTTTATGGGCTACACTGCCAGAATGAGAATTGCTGAAAGCAGAGGCCGTGCTTTGATCTGTTCCTACTTACGCCGGCTTGAGATCCAAAACAGGTGTGCCGTTGATTGCGTCCAGGCCCCGTACTCGCAACACGTTCCCCTTTACAGTGACGAGGTCCACCACAGTGACGCCGATTGGGTTAGGGCGATGTGGGCTGCGCAGGGTAAAGACACCTCGCTGGGGCCGGCTCTTATCCCCCCGCGGATGTTGGCACAAATCGAAGCCCCGGGACTGATGAAAGTAAAAAATAACCATGACCTGCTGGCCTGGCTCCAGGCCGCTCAAGCCTTCGGTCAAAGCCGGATCGAGAACGATCCGAGATTCGGCCGAGCGTATCTTGTCCGGCGCCGTGGGCTCATCAAACTCGTTCTCGACGTGACCGATGGCTTTGTAAGTAATCGACTCTCCCGCCTGGCTCGGGACGGGACAAGCGTTAGAGAAGGTTACCACCATGACCACGCGATGCTGCTCTGCGACACGCCGAAAAGCCTCTTGCAGAGCGGCGAAAATGGCGTCATCGTCTCCACTGATCATTGTACTCATAGCGCCCGGCTCGACGTCCAAGCCATGCTCCCGGAAGATGCGGAGCGCCTCGTCAATCGCGGGGGACAGGGCCTCTTGTCCCAGAGGATACAGGCTAACTTGGGCCGCAATACCGATCATCATATTCATCCTTTCATCTCACGCTTGAGACTGCTTCACTCCTATACCAACTACCTCAGGGTAACGGCAGCGCCCCCGGCCGCAACGGCCATAGGGTCGTTCGCCACCCACACAAGCTGTAATTTGCCAAATGGGCAGGAATATGCTACAGTTAAAGTCGGAAGCTCCCAGAAAAGACTGGTACGGGGGCTTTTTGCTACAGTAGGAGAGTTGTCCCCCGTCACGCCCACTGCGACAGGGATGGATAAATGTCATCACGATCAGCACTCGCCATAGCCGCCCTGCTGGGACTGATCCTGATCTGCCTGGCCGCGGGCGGAGCCGCTTTTTGGCTGGTCAGGCAGTATAGTACCCCGCCGGTGACCGTCGCCATCTCCACTTCTATTCCTACGGTCACGTCCTCCGCTGCGGTTACACCCACATCTGTCCCGGCTCGACAGCCGACGCAAACTTTTACGCCGACGCCTGGCGCATCGCCTACCCCAACGGCGACACTCACTCCCGGTGCCCAGGCTCTCTTGGAGACGTCAGCACCTACGCCTATCCCCGCCACCGACACGCCTGAGCCAACTCCCACGCCCTGGCAGATGGCACTGCGTGACGACCTGCCCTCGCTCGCCCTGAGCGACTGGCCTCGTCCCGCCGGGGACAACGGCTGGGGCATGCACTTCCTGGCGAGCCAATACTACACACCCGAAGACGTGGATCGGCAAATAGCCCGCTTGAAGGAAATGCATATCAAGTGGTCGCTGGTGATCTACGGCGACGAGAATATATTGCGTATTGCCGCGCCTCGCTTTCGGGATGCGGGCATTATGGTCGTCTGGCGACGCATGCTGCGTGCCTCTGATCGGTATTACGACTGGGGACGCGACATCTCTATTCTGGCCGAGTACGGCCTGCCCCCCTACATGCAGATTTACAACGAACCCAGCCTGTCCGTGGAATGGGACGAAGGCAGTCCGGACATAGACGATTTTATGCCCAACTTTCTGCACGCCGCCCAGGACGTGTACAACGCCGGAGGTTACGTTGGGCTGCAATTTGTACGCGAAGACTGGCTGGTTGCTGCCCTGGACGGCCTCAAACGACACAACGGTGAGCGAGTCTTCGAGCGTATGTTCTTCATTCCTCACCCTTACGGGCTCAACCACCCGCCGGAGTACGACGCCGACGTAAACGCAGTCCTGGGTTTTCTCCCCTACGCTGCTGACTTTGAACGTGAAATCGGCTTCGTGCCGCCCATGATCGCCGGTGAGGGGGGGTGGGCCATCGGCAGCGACCACGACGCTAACTACCCCAAAGTTACGCCAGAACTACACCGGGATTACTACGTAGCCCTGTTCAGTATGTTTCACAGCGGCATCATGCCCAACGGCGATCCTCTGCCCGACTATTTCTTCGCTTTCTGTCCTTGGATTCTCTCCGACCCTATCGATGACACCGCCTTTTACGACAGCTACGCCGGCCCTCGCACTCTGACGATTGAAGCCATCAAGGCCATTCCGCCCTTTGAACGGCAATTTAGCTGGTCCAGATAATGGTGCGTTGCACCTCTCACCTATCAGGTTCGGGGCGACTGCTCCCCATAAAAGACCATTTCCCTCAAATCAGCCTCCGCTTTGCCGATTTTGGCCTGGTAGAGTCGTAACTGCGCCTCAAAAGAGGAAAAAGGGTTTCGGGCCTTGTAGCCCGCCATCATCTGCGCCAGCCAGTCTTCCACGACTTCGCCGTCGGCTTCTCGATACTTCCCCTCGAAGCAGATTTGTTCCAGCGGCAGCTTGGGAGGCATAGCCGGGTACGGCCCTCTGGAATAGCCAAAGATAACGGTCATCAACGGGAAAACCCCACCCGGCAGCGACAGTTTCTGCTTGAGGTATCCGGCATCCAGAAAGCCACTGCGCCCCGTCTCGGAGAGCATCAATGACGACACGCCCAATGCCTCGGCGGCGATGCACATATTCATAGCAGCCAGGGAAGCATTGATCACCGCAACTGTGTATTCTACCAACGGGCTGTAGGGAAAGGCGTCGGCGATGAGCTGGCCGCGGTGTGTGTCGCCCATGACAATCACCGCCCGCTTGCCCCTGAAAGGAATAAACCGACCGAAGGTCTCCGTCCACGATTCGGCGCTGAAGGCTGCGAAAGCCCACGTCTGTAAGTTGACAGTCGAAGGAGCCAGCCGACCCGCTTCCAGGATCGCTGAGAAGACATCGTCAGGGATCTCACGTTTAGCAAAGCGCCGCACGCTGCGTCGCTTCAAAATAGTGCGCAGCAGTTCGTGATCTTGCAGCGACGCAGGCACTCGGGGTTTTCCCGCTAAGATACGAAAGATGCTCCGTATGAAACCCAGTGGTCCTGTCTTTTTTAGCATCTCATATCCCCCATTTAATACGACACAAATACATAGCGTACCATTGCCACCACGACCATGCCCACCAGCACCGAACCAAAGAGGCTTCGCGTCTTCCATGCCACAAGCAAGGTCGGAAACGCAGCCCAAAAGAAAAGATTGTTCAGACCCAAATCGATGCGGTGCTCCTGGATGGCTATCGAGGGAAGCAGCATTGCAGCCAACACAGCCACAGGAACATAACGCAACCAGGCAATCACCAACGGCGGCAACGACCTGGATGTCAAAAACCAGACAGGCAAAAGGCGCGGGACGTATGTCACCCATGCCATACCGAGAATAGTCAGGAAGATGATCTTTTGGTCCATTTCTCTACTCCTACGCCAATGGTCGCCCCCACCAAGGTGGCGACGATCACGTTCCATCGATCGACGCCGATGAACATCAACCCCACGGCCAACATCCCCGTCAAGATAGCAACTGCGATCTGAATGCGGTCTTTGATCTGCAAGACTAAAAGCGCGACAAACATGGCGGGCAACGCATAATCCAACGCGAGAGGCTTTACATCGGCGATCAACCCCCCGACTACGAGGCCAAGCCAGGTTCCAAAAATCCAGGCTGTCTGTGAAGTCATGTTGGTCGCGAAGACCTCTGCTTTGTTTGGCGAGGCAGATCCAAACCGCGCAGAATGGACTGCAAACGTTTCATCCGTCAATTGGTAGGCGAAAGCTGTCAGTTCAAACTTGCGCCAGTGCTTAAGAAATGGCGAAATTGCTGCCGACATCAACAAGTGGCGCAGGTTGACTACAAATGTGGTGATGATGATCGACAGCGCGGGCACACCGGCAGCGATCAGGCCTACTGCAATCAATTGGGATGACCCCGCGTAGACAACGAGCGACATCAGCAGCGTGTTGAGAAGCGAGATGCCAGCTTTTTGGGCGAGAACGCCGAAGGCAAATCCGATAGGAATGTAACCTAGCACGATGGGGACAGCCTGGCTGACACCGGTCAGCCATCCCCGCTTGATCGAACGAGTTTCTATTGAAGTTGCTCTGGTCATAAATAAAAGCCTACCTCTCCCTCGTGTAGTGAGTCAGCCTGCCAGCGCCATTTTCACCGCGCGCAAGGCGTCGATCTGCCCCCAGCCATATACGTTATTCGGTACCCCGGTTACGCCGCCACAAGCGCAAATTTCGGGGTTAAGGGCGCTGAAGACCTGGGCGAAAACCCCGCCGCCACCGGGAGTCCGAGCCGAATCAGTACAGAGTGCAGACACTTCATCGGGCGAGGCACTGTGGCGGATGATCTCTTCCGTGATGTCAATGTTACCTCGAAGGTCAGGCCTGGCAGACCAGATCAAGGCTACCAGGCCGGCGACGTGAGGGCCAGCCATGCTGGTTCCACTGGCGCTGCGATATTTGTTGCCAGGAACGCTGGAGCGAATATCCTGCCCCGGCGCGACGATGTCCGGCTTCAAGAGAGCCCCCCCCGCCCCTTCCGCAGGAACTGGGCCCCGGCTACTGAAGAAAGTGATCTTCCCCAGGCGGTCGGTAGCGCCTACAGAGAAGGCGGCATCAGATGGAGCTGGGGGCTCTGCCACAGTCTCACAGGCGGGGCCTTCGTTGCCCGCACTGACCACCATCATAATGCCGGCAGTGCGCAGTGCTTCTAGCGCCGGGTTGAGAGTGTTATATTCGCAGCCCTCAACGTCGGGGCAGGCCCACGAATTATTGACCACGTCGGGGGAACGTCTCACATCGCCATCGTAGAAAGCGTCACCTCCCAGGGGGTAGGGAGCCAAGAAAAACTCCATGCATTCGAGGTAGCTGGTCGGATTACCAATGCCGCGCCGCATATTGCGACAACCCATCCATTGGGCCTCAGGGGCCATGCCAATTTGATTACCCTGCCCACCGTCTCCCACGATAATCCCCATTGTATGCGTGCCATGATCCCCATCATCATGAGGAGCAGGACTATCGTCCCAGGCATCATGCCAGTTATAGTTGTGATCAGCCTGCCCGGTGATGGCATTCCAACCGCGATAACTGCCTTTTAAGGCGATGTGTTCCCAATCATATCCCGTATCCTGGCCGCCGACGACGACACCTTGCCCGCGATAGCCCATCTCCCACACCGCGTTCGCTTCGACCTGTTGAATATTCCACTCAACGCCATTGCTGGCAGGCGCCGGCAACGTGCCCAAAGCAGTGTGGTGAGGATAGGGTCGTACATTGGGGTTGCGCCCGACGTAGGCCACACCCGGCAGATTAGCAAACTCGCCCTGCAAGCGATGATGGCCATCCACCCGGATCATGTTGATCAGATAATACGGCCGGTACACAAGCCCTAGCGCGTCCAGTCGGGCGCGGATAGGCGCTTGTGTGCTCTCCGCCGTCTGCACCAGCGTTTGGTATACGTAGGCACGGCGTGCTACAGGATCCGTGATGTCGTAGGCGGTGCTGAGGTCGGCCTGCTTCTCCATCACGATTATGAAACCATCGTTGTGAAAGCCCGGCTCTCCGGCAAAGACCCACACACCCAGCCAACCACCCCACAGGCTCACGGCCAGAAGCACAGACAGGCCCCATGTCCCCATTTTAGACAACCGCCAGCGAGGCTTCAATGTCTTGCGCCCTCCCCACACGATCAGAGCCAGCGCTGCCGCCCCCAGTACCATCCCGGCCCATGCCAGCCACTGAGCCGGTTCCGGAATCTCATCCCGCGGGTCGCTGAAGAGTTGGGGCATCACCCGGTAAAACCAGGCAACCAGTGTCCCCACCCAGATGCTCCCGGTCAAAGCCCGCAATTGGCTGGTTAGCAATGCCAGGGGCATCAGCACCAGGACCAGTGCCAGGGCTTCCCACTTGCCGGCCGGCAATATCTGGGTCGGGATGAAAGCCAGGTAAATCAGCAGGCTGAGAGCAGAGGCCAGCGCTTTGCGCTCCTGGTACTTGTTGGTCAGAAACCCTAAGATCACACCACGAAACAAGATCTCTTCAGGCAGAACGAGCGCCAGCCCGTGGACAAGTAAGGCCAAACTAGCCCAACTATCCCCCAATGCGCCAGTCAATGGCCAACCCAAAGTCAACAAACCAACCAGCCCGCCGCCTAGCACCAGCCCCCCCACAGACGGTACGTCCAAGCCGATGAGGCTGACGAGCTGGCTGCGGGGAACACCAGCCTTGCGCAGAGCCGCCGCACCTCCTGCTAACCCGACCAGGGTCAGCCCGCCCAGGCGCAACCCTGTTTCTAAGGCCGTATTCTCCCCGGCGACGGTCCGAATCGCTATTGCTCCCAGCGCATAGCCTGTCACCAAAAGCAGCGACAGACCAAGCCTTTTCAGCCCTGTCCAACCAGGGCGACGCACCAGCCATAGAGCAGCGATCAACGGGACCAACCATAAGCCAGCCAGGAGAGATAAGCTTAGCCACTCGTGCCACGCTGAGGGAAGGGAGGCGAATAGCAGGCCAGCCAGGCTGACCGCCAGGAATGACGCCAGGCCAAACCAGCAAAGCAGTCCACTACCTATGGCCAAAAGCCCACAGCTCAACCTCGTCCGTTGTGATGAGGTAGTGGAAGAAGACGATGTATCAGGAAAATCAGGGATCATCATAAAAACCTCGACTGACTGGTAATATTGGGCCAGTTTATCACAGAGAAGGTGGATTTGGCAAGGAGGAGATAGATTTCTCGCTTTTGGCTCGAAATGACGTGGGGTGTAGGGTAACGAGATTCGTGTCATTATCAAGAAACGTCAGTACGCTGCCGTCACCCCGAGTGCCAGGGCACGAATGATCCGTAGCAATTCCAGAGTCTTAAGGTTCTCTTAAGCTCCACTTTAGCTGACCATAAGGACAAGGAGACAGTTCTTAGCTATAATAGATAGGAGTTGTGAGAATTAGCGCTAAGCACTTGTTCATTAATAACTTCGCATTTTGGAACCAGAAATTAGGCGTAGACCTGCGACAAAAAAGGAAGTTGTTTTTGAACGAGTACTAAATAGCCCGACCGAAAGCTTTCGCATCAAAGGCGTCACGATAGAAGGGACAAGAAATATCACGCTCCCTTCGCCGGTCCACACGATTGGACCCAGCAGTGATGACCCTGTTGATGTTGTAACCACCCTGACCAGGGTAGCACCTACCTCAAGGAAGTGTACCGCTCAGCAGTCCATACTTGTGATCTGGCTGCGAGATGAGCGCGAGCACACTGTCCTTTTTCAATATTAGTACCTGAAAGCAAGTACCGAATTCCCAAAATAACTTCAATCAAACCAGAGGGAGTCAAATGTCACACAACATTCGTTGGATTATAACTTTAGCCCTGGCATTGGTCAGCGTGATGGTGCTGGCAGCGTGCGGATCTTCGGCTGCGACACCTGCCGCCACTGTTGCACCACCAACCCCCTCCCCGACAGAGGCAACCACAGCCACCCCAACAGCCATCGCGACGGCTACGACGCCAGCGACGACCGGAGCAGGGGGAACATCCGAACAGCAGATAGCCGCAGGGCAAAAGGTGTACACAACCGACTGTGAGAGCTGCCACGGCACAAACCTGGAAGGGGCAACCGGTCCCGCACTCACCCCATCCATCGTTTCCCAATATGGGAATGCCAAGCAACTCGTGGATTTCACTTCCCAACTAATGCCGCAGAATGCCCCGGGGAGTCTGAGCCAGGAACAATATTACGATGTCACGGCTTTCATCCTGAACAAGGACGGACTTCTTCCTGCTGGGGAGACGCTCACGCCGGACAATGCTGCTGCAATTAAGTTGACAAAGTAGTTTGCACTTGTCCAGAAATAACTTGGTACGTTTGCCATCAGTTTACGCCTGATTTGCCGATTAAAATGCAAAGTTATTAGTGGACAAGTACTTTGTAACGCCTCACGATTAACTGAACCCAGCACAGTGGCTAAAGGAAAGGGATAGGACTATGAGGCGAAAACGTTGGGATGACCTGACGCAGACACAAAAAACCGGCATCGTGCTTTTGGGAACACTCCAACTGCTGCTATTGTTCGCGTCGCTCTGGGACATTCGTCAACGACCGGCCGATGAGATCAATGGCAGTAAGCAGATGTGGACAGCAGCGGTGTTTGTCAATTTCATTGGTCCAATTGCCTATTTCTTGTTCGGACGGAAAAGGTAGGGGCGTATGGCGAATACAGTCACCCTTTGGCCTTTGCTCGTGTATTTCGGAGCTGTGATTGTCTTAGCCGCAGGTATGCTGGGGATATCGTACGTCCTGGGAGAGCGGCATAAGGAAAGAGCGACAGGCGAACCCTATGAATCGGGTATCCTCTCGACAGGTTCCGCACGCATACGCCTCTCTGCCAAGTTTTACCTGGTCGCCATGTTCTTTGTTATCTTCGATCTGGAGGCCGTCTTCATTTTTGCCTGGGCCGTCGCTTGGCGTGAGTTAGGGTGGATTGGCTACATCGAGGTCGTAGTCTTCATTGTCATCTTGCTGGCTGCACTGATCTACTTGTGGCGGGTAGGTGCTCTTGATTGGGGGACTTCTAGACGCAAATCGATGCGGTTCAGGAAGGAGTAAGTCAATCTATGCAGTGGTGGTTAAGCAAACCAGCTAATTTCTCTGCCGCGAAGGCATCCTCGAAAACTGAGGTTGGCATCGCCAGCGAAGGTGACGGTACCTTTGATGAGATAATGCGCCGCATCATTGCCATGGCACGTCTGGACGACCTTATCGCCTGGGGCCGGAAGAACTCAATGTGGCCATTCAACTTTGGCCTCTCGTGCTGCTACGTAGAGATGGCCACCAGCATTACCAGCAAATACGACATCGCACGTTTTGGAGCTGAAGTGATCCGGGGCACGCCGCGTGAGGCGGATGTGATGATTATCGCAGGCACGGTGTTCATCAAGATGGCGCCTATCATCCAACGCCTCCACGAGCAGATGATGGAACCGCGTTGGGTCATCAGCATGGGCTCGTGCGCGAACTCTGGCGGTATGTACGACATCTACAGCGTAGTTCAGGGCGTGGACAAGTTCCTTCCAGTGGATGTGTACGTGCCAGGCTGTCCCCCGAGTCCCGGCGCCTTTATGGAAGGCCTGACGTTGCTCCAAAAGGTTGTGGGCTCTGAAAAGCGCCCCCTGAGTTGGGTGGTTGGTCCTCAAGGTGTGGACCGACCACCGCGCCCCACCATGCGGGACCTCAAACGAGACGAGAGGCGGAAAGCCACCGTGTTGCGCTCTCCCGATGAGGTCTAACCAGGAACAAGCCTCTCGCACGTTTCCCGGCCCGCCCCGTCCTGCCTGCACCTGGGGCGCAGGCACAGGTGGGACCGAGACGGGACCAGGGCTGGCGCGAGCCACCTGCCCGTCCTGGCTCCGCCACGCGGGCCAGGGTGCCGTGCCGACAGGTGCAGGCAGGACGGGCTAAACCTGCGGGAGGGTAGCTTGGACGGACTTGCCATGAATGATAATAACAACATCGCCGAGGAACTGCAGAACAAATTCGCTGAAGCTATCATCGTGCAGCAACCAACGCAGGATGAGATTCCCACACTCTGGGTCGCCCGGGACAGGGCACACGCAGTTCTGCGCTATCTCAAAACAGAGACAGATAAACCCTACCGGATGTTATATGACCTGACTGCGATTGATGAACGCGTCCGCAGTAATCGACAGGGGCAACCGCCAAGTGACTTCACTGTTGTATATCATCTCCTATCCTTCGAGCGCAACGCGGATGTGCGTATCAAGGTGGCCCTCGAAGGGGAATATCCCTCCCTACCCACGATTACCGATATCTGGCCGGCAGCCAATTGGTACGAACGTGAAGTGTGGGACATGTTTGGGGTTACATTCGAGGGTCACCCGCACCTCAGGCGCATTTTGATGCCGGCTACGTGGGAGGGTCATCCTCTGCGTAAGGAACATCCCGCGCGGGCGACTGAGATGGGGTCCTTCCGCCTTCCCGAGGACAAGCAGGACCGGGAGCAAGAAGCGCTGCAGTTCCGGCCCGAGGAGTGGGGATTGCAACGCCAGAGCGAAGATATGGACTTCATGTTCCTCAACATGGGGCCACAGCACCCGGGAACGCACGGCGTCCTGCGCATCGTGCTGCAGCTTGACGGTGAGGAGATCGTGGACGCGGTGCCCGATATTGGGTTCCACCATCGGGGAGCCGAAAAGATGGGAGAGCGCCAGACCTGGCATAGCTACATCCCCTACACCGATCGCGTTGATTACCTGGGTGGCGTGATGAACAACCTGGCCTATGTCCTGGCCGTCGAGAAGCTGGCGGGAATCGAAGTACCCGACCGGGTAAAAGTGATCCGCATCATGATGGCTGAGCTCTTTCGCATCTCCAGCCACCTGGTTTGGTACGGTACATTTGCCCAGGATCTGGGGCAGATGTCACCTGTGTTTTATACGTTCAACGATCGTGAACGCCTTTTCGACATTGTCGAAGCCATTACCGGTGGCCGGATGCACCCCAGTTGGTTCCGGATTGGGGGCGTGGCTATGGACCTGCCCCACGGGTGGGACGAGATGGTACGGGACTTCGTCAAGTACTTCCCGGCCCGGCTGGCGGAATATGACAGGCTGGTCATGCAAAACCGCATTTTCAAGATACGCACCCAGGGAATTGGCAGCTACACGTTGGATGAGGCCATTGAATGGGGTGTGACCGGCCCGGGCCTGCGGGCGACGGGACTTGAATGGGATTTTCGGAAGAAGCGGCCCTACTCTGGCTACGACCAGTTCGAGTTCGACATCCCTACTGCCGATCACGGTGATTGCTATGACCGAGGCGTGGTGCGCGTTGCAGAGATGCGCCAGAGCCTGCGCATCATCGAGCAGTGTTTGAACAACATGCCAGCCGGCCCTTACAAATCCGACCACCCTCTGACGACACCGCCGCTCAAAGAGCGAACGATGCACGACATCGAGACACTTATCACGCACTTCCTGAGTGTTAGTTGGGGACCGGTCATCCCGGCGGGCGAGGCTTTCAACGGCATTGAGGCCACCAAGGGCAACAATGGCTACTACCTGATCAGCGATGGTGGAATACACGCGTACCGAACTCGAATCCGTACACCATCCTTCGCTCACATCCAGATGGTCCCGGTGATTAGCCGCGGCTTGATGGTACCTGATTTGTTGGCAATCTTAGGCAGCATTGACTTCGTGCTGTCCGACGTGGATCGTTAGGTAGGGAAAGAATCATGCTGACCGAAGAAGAAAAACGGGAAATCGAGACCGAACTTCAACACTACGAGCAGAAGCAGGCGGCTTGTATTGAAGCGATGAAAATCGTCCAGCGGCATCGAGGCTGGGTGTCCGATGAAGGCATCCAAGATATCGGCAGGTTGCTGGAATTGACGCCCGACGAACTCGATAGTGTTGCCACATTTTACAACCTACTTTTTCGGAGGCCGGTAGGAAAGCACGTGATTCTGATATGTGACAGTATCAGTTGCTGGATCATGGGATATGAGGATTTGCGCCAGCATTTGATTGAGCGACTGGGCATCAATTTAGGCGAGACTACCACCGATGGCCGATTTACGATGTTGCCTATCGCATGCCTGGGAACATGCGACCACGCACCGGCACTGATGATTGACAACGACCTTTACCGGAATTTGGATTCACAGAAGATCGATCAAATCCTCAAGAAATACCCGTAGGGAGAGAAGTTGATGGAACGACCGCTTACCCAGAATATCAGGCCAGGCGAAGAGCCTCTGGATCTCAAGGGATACGAGAAGGCAGGTGGTTATCAGGCGCTCCGCAAAGCACTGCGGGCCATGGCACCCGAGGAGGTGACCCAGGTCGTCAAGGATTCCAATCTCAGAGGCCGTGGCGGCGCCGGCTTCCCAACCGGTCAGAAGTGGAGCTTTGTACCTATGGGCGACGACGCGCCTCATCCCAAATACCTGATCGTCAACGCCGACGAGATGGAGCCGGGCACCTTCAAAGACCGCCTGCTGCTTGAAGGCAACCCGCACCAAATAGTCGAAGCCGCGATCATCAGCGCTTATGCCATCCAGGCAGATATCGCCTACATTTTTCTGCGCTGGGCTTATAAACTGGCGGCTGAACGGCTGACCCAGGCCATCGCTGCGGCCTACGCCACCAATTACCTGGGTAAGAACATCCTGGGGTCAGGCTATAATTTGGAACTACACCTTCACGTCAGCGCCGGTCGCTACATGTGCGGTGAAGAAACGGGGCTATTGAATTCCCTGGAAGGCAAGCGGGCCACCCCGCGTACGAAGCCACCCTTCCCTCCGGCTGTTGGCGTCTTCGGCAAGCCCACCATTGTTAACAACGTAGAGACTCTGTGCAACGTGCCCCACATTGTCAACAACGGCGCCGAGTGGTTCAAGAGTCTCAGCCATTCGGAAGATGGCGGGACCAAGCTGTATGGGGTGAGTGGCAAGGTCAAGAAACCGGGGTTGTGGGAGCTGCCGATGGGAACCACCATTCGGGAGATCCTGGAAGACTACGCGGGTGGGATGCGCGATGGTCTCAAATTCCGTGGCCTGCTGCCCGGCGGCGCTTCCACCGATTTTCTTGTCGAGGAACACCTGGACGCGAAGATGGACTTCGCATCGGTTGCGAAAGTCGGTAGCCGGCTTGGTACCGGCACCATGATTGTGCTCGACGACCAGACCTGTCCGGTTGGTATGCTGCAAAACCTGGAACACTTCTTCGCTCAGGAGTCGTGTGGTTGGTGCACTCCTTGCCGGGATGGCCTACCATGGACAGCAAAGATTCTTCAGGCGCTTGAGGAAGGCCAGGGGGAATTGAGGGATGTAGATAGATTGGCATTGCATACGAAGCTATTAGGACCGGGGCGTACCTTTTGCCCCCTGGCCCCCGGCGCAATGGAGCCACTGCAGAGTGCCCTGAAGTACTTCAGAGAAGACTTTGAACGACATATTCACGAGAAACGCTGCCCGTGGAGATAGCTCATGCCGAAGATTTTTATCGACGATAAGCCGTACGAAGTCGAAGATGGACAGAATTTGCTCCATGCCTGCCTTTCTTTAGGGCTCAACCTGCCCTATTTCTGCTGGCATCCGGCGATGGGCTCGGTGGGTGCATGCCGCCAGTGTGCGGTGAAGCAGTTTAAAGACGAGAATGACACCCATGGCAGAATTGTCATGGCCTGTATGACCCCGGTCACGGATGGCCTGCGCGTCTCCATTGAGGATCCGGAGGCCAGGGAATTTCGTGCCAGCGTGATCGAGTGGCTTATGGTAAATCACCCCCACGATTGCCCGGTCTGCGATGAAGGCGGTGAATGCCATCTTCAAGACATGACGGTCATGACGGGACATGACTATCGTGAGTTCCGCTTTAAGAAGCGGACGCACCGTAATCAATACCTGGGGCCTTTCATCAACCACGAGATGAATCGTTGTATCGCTTGCTACCGTTGCGTGCGCTTCTACCGTGAGTACGCAGGGGGACGTGATTTCAACGTCTTTGCCGCCCACGACTATGTTTATTTCGGACGGCACGAGGACGGCGTTCTCGAGAACGAATTCAGCGGGAACCTGGTCGAGGTGTGTCCCACCGGCGTCTTTACCGACAAAACCTTGAAACAACATTACACCCGGAAATGGGATTTGCAGACATCCCCCTCCATCTGTGTGCACTGCAGTGTGGGTTGCAACACGATACCCGGCGAGCGCTACGGCACGCTGCGACGGATACGCAATCGCTACAACCACGAGGTCAACGGTTACTTCCTGTGTGACCGAGGACGCTATGGCTACGAATTCGTGAACAGCGAGCGGCGCGTTCGCCAACCGCTGTTGCGCAACGAGAGCGGCGGCACTGGTGAACCCGTCACACAGGAGGCGGCGCTTCAGCACATAGCATCCCTCCTGACCCATGGAGATCAGGTGATTGGCATCGGCTCACCTCGAGCCTCACTGGAGGCCAATTTCGCGCTGCGTGCCCTGGTTGGCCCTGAGCGGTTCTACCTGGGGATGTCCGAGGACGATTCACGCCTGGTGTCCCTGGCGCTCAGGATACTGCAAAAAGGTCCGGCTCGCTCACCATCGCTTCATGACGTAGAGCTGGCCGATGCGGTGTTGGTGTTAGGAGAGGATGTGACCAACACAGCACCCATGCTGGCACTGGCTTTACGCCAATCCGCGCGCCGGCAACCGATGGCAATCGCGGAGAAACAGCACATCCACGAATGGGACGATGCCGCTGTGCGAGAGGCCGTCCAACAAGAAAAGGGGCCGCTCTTTATCGGCACACCTAACAGCACCAGGCTAGACGAGGTAGCCACAGAAACCTATCGCGCAGCACCCGACGATCTGGCGCGCCTGGGTTTTGCCGTGGCGCATGCCCTGGACCCCAAAGCGCCGGCCGTGGCGGATCTACCGGACGACGTGCGCACGCTGGCCGAAAACATTGCCCACACCCTGAAGGAAGCAGAGCGACCGTTGGTTGTCTCCGGCACCAGTTTGGGGAGTGAGGCCGTGATGCAGGCGGCCGCCAACGTTGCATGGGCCTTATGTGACCAGGATCGTGCGGTGGAACTATGTCTCGCCCTACCCGAGTGCAACAGCCTGGGGTTGGGGCTGATGGGTGGTGGCAACCTCGCAGCCGCCTTCGAGGCACTGAAAAGTGACAGGGCGGATACCGTCGTCATTCTGGAGAATGATCTCTACCGGCGGGCTGGCGCTCAATCGGTGGACACGGCCTTAGATGCAGCCGGACACGTCATCGCCATTGACCACCTGGAGAATGCGACCACATCTAAAGCCAACGTGGTGCTCCCAGCAGCGACGTTTGCGGAGGGAGATGGCACACTGGTCAACAATGAAGGGCGGGCACAGCGCTTCTATCAGGTGTTTGTACCAGAGGGTGCCATCCAGGAGAGCTGGCGTTGGCTGCGGGATATTATGGTCGCCAGCGGCCACTCCGAGGCCAATGCCTGGCGAAGTCTGGACGATATGACGGCTGCGCTGGCTGAGGCACTGCCTGGCTTTGAGGTGGTCCCAGAAATCACACCGCCGGCCGGATTTCGGGTGGCAGGCCAGAAGATACCCCGCCAGCCACCCCGCTACAGCGGGCGGACCGCCATGCGGGCCAATATTGATGTCAGCGAACCCAAATCACCCGAAGATCCCGATTCGCCCCTGTCCTTCTCGATGGAGGGTTATGAAGGCGAGCCGCCAGCCGCCCTTATCCCCCGTTTTTGGGCGCCGGGCTGGAACTCGATTCAAGCGGTCAACAAGTTTCAGGAGGAGGTGGCTGGCCCACTACGCGGCGGTGATCCTGGCCGACGCCTGATCGAACCAGCACAGACCGCGAAAATCATTTACTTCGACCATATCCCGGCAGCCTTCGAGCCCCGGGAGGGCGAGTGGCTTATCATCCCCATCCATCACATCTTTGGTTCAGAGGAGTTAAGCATTTTGACGCCTGGGATTGCCGAACGAGCCCCCCAACCTTACCTGGTACTCAACCCTGACGACGATGTCACCCCCCCAATGAGGGAGGGAGAAGTGATAGAGCTAGGCATAAATGGCAGGGTGTACCGCCTGCCTGTCAAATTCATGCCCACATTGCCGGTAGGAATTGCAGGGGTGCCGGTTGGTCTGCCTGGATCGCCGGAGATGGTTCGACCTGCAGAATACGTCAGGATCTCAGCTTAGCCCATAACAGGGAGAGAGCAACATATGCCTGATAAACTTGATCTCATCGTTATCGGAAGCGGCGCAGCCGGTTCCACAGTCGCCCATAAGTGCCGCTCAGCCGGCTGGGAAGTTGCTGTGATCGATTCAAGGCCTTTCGGCGGCACCTGTATGCTACGAGGATGTGACCCCAAGAAAGTCCTGGTGGGTGCAACACAACTCATGGATTGGAACCGGCGAATGTTGGGGCACGGCATGGCCTCAGGAGATATTCACATAGATTGGCCAGCTTTGATGCGCTTCAAGCGGACGTTCACCGAGTCCGTTCCAGAGAACCGTGAAAAGGGGTTTGTGGAGGCCGGAATCGCCACGTACCATGGTCGTGCGCATTTCGTTGATCGGACCACGCTTGAGGTAAATGGGGAAAGGCTGAGCAGCCGATATATAGTCATCGCTGCCGGGGCGAAGCGCGCCACACTCAATATACCGGGTGAAGCGTATCTGACCAGCAGCACCCAGTTTCTGGAGCTTGGGCAGATTCCTCGACAGATCCTTTTCGTTGGAGGTGGATACATCTCCTTCGAATTTGCTCACATCGCAGCCCGCACTGGGGCTCGAGTCCGGATTCTCCACAATATGGCCCGCCCACTGGTGGGCTTCGATCCTGACTTGGTGGATCAACTGATGCAAGCAACGCGAGAGATTAGTGTGGATGTTCGACTTAATAGCCCTGTTAAGAGTATCGAAAAGAAATCTGGGCACTTCATTGTACGCGCCTCCAAAGAGAACGGCGAGCAAAGCTTTGAGGCCGATATGGTAGTGCACGGTGCAGGCCGAGTGCCGGAGATAGACGACCTCAACCTGGAAAAGGCAGGGGTCAAACGCGAAAAGAGAGGCATCGTGGTGAATGAGTATCTGCAGAGTGTGTCGAACCCTGCAGTCTACGCAGCCGGCGATGCCGCGGCCGCGGGTTTGCCTCTGACGCCTGTGGCGAGTATGGAAGGTGACCTTGTGGCTGACAACTTACTGGAAGGCAATCAATACAAACCCGACTTTAGGGGTATACCAACGGTGGTGTTCACTGTTCCTGCGTTAGCTGGCGTGGGGTTGCAGGAGAAAGCGGCACGGGAACAGAGCCTCAAATTCAGAGTCAACCAGGGAGACACTTCAAGCTGGTACACTTCTCGCCGGATACGGATGAAACATACAGGTTTCAAGGTGTTAATCGAAGAAGAGAGTGAGCGTATTCTTGGCGCTCATTTGTTGATCCCCCATGCCGATGAAGTCATCAATCTCTTCGCTGTAGCCATCCGATTTGGACTTACGGCGTCCGATCTCAAGCATATGGTTTATGCCTACCCAACGAGTTCTTCTGATATCAGCTATATGCTATGAATATCGAAGGGATACCATGAGCGAAATCATCCGACATCTTCTCAACCTTTTTGGCGTGCTAATCGTTTCATTGTCCATCGCTGCCGGTCTCATCTGGCTGGAGCGCCGCCTGTTGGGGCTGTGGCAGGATCGATATGGCCCCAACCGCGTCGGCCCGTTCGGATTGATGCAGGTTATGGCTGATATGATCAAGATCTTTACCAAGGAGGACTGGATTCCTCCGTTTGCTGACAAACCGGTGTTTGTCATCGCCCCGGCAGTGATCATCGTGACCGTGCTGATGTCATTTGCCGTCATACCTGTCGCTCCGAACATTAGCGTGGTAAATCTCAACATCGGCTTACTCTTCTTCTTTGCGATGTCATCCATGGGGGTCTACAGTGTAGTACTGGCCGGCTGGTCCTCCAACAACAAATATTCTTTGCTGGGTGGGCTGCGGGCTGCGGGCCAGATGTTGAGCTACGAGGTGTTTATGGGGCTGTCGTTGATGGGCGTGGTCCTGCTGGCTGGCTCATTCAGTCTGCACGATATCGTAGAAGCACAAAGGGGATTGTGGTTCATCCTTCCCCAGTTTTTCGGTTTCTTGATATTTATGATCGCTGGCCTTGCAGAAACCCATCGCTTGCCTTTTGACTTGCCGGAGGCTGAGAGTGAATTAATAGCTGGTTATCACTCCGAATATTCCGGGATAAAGTTTGGCATGTTCTTCGTCGGAGAATATCTCG
>CAYTNQ010000089.1:0-17971 GCA_964439175.1 uncultured Anaerolineales bacterium
GCCTCGACTCCAAGGCAAGTGATCCAAAACTCACCCCCAAATTGAAATGCACCCCGGCAAAATGTCCCTTGCCAAATCTCCAGGAGTGGAGTAAAATACTGCCTTGTATCTGAGGTTACACGAAGCGCGAGGGTTGATCCGATGCCTGTCTACGAATACGAATGCACGAACTGTGGACTCCACTTTGAGCGACATCAACGTATGTCCGATGATCCGATTCAAATCTGCCCGGAATGCGGCGACCAGGTACGCCGGGTTATGCACCCGGTGGGCGTCATCTTTAAAGGCTCGGGCTTTTACGTTACCGACAACCGCCAAATTTCGGGGGGGTCCGGCCGTAAGGGAAAATCCTCCAGCGATACGTCCAGCAATGGCAAAAGTGAGAGCACCGAATCTTCAGCTTCGAAGACTGAGAGCGAGAAATCTCACTCGAAAGCATAAGGGCAGGGGTGAAGCCTGCCCCTAACGAGTCTTGGCGTGTCCCCCGAGGGGACCTGCAGGCGAAAACCGAATTTGATCATCAAAATTCATCAGGTCAGGCAAGACATAATAAGCGGACTCCACGAGGGAGGAGTCCGCTTATCTTATTTATATCCTGTTTGCAGCCAGCGCCACCCGCCCGGCTTCCGGGCATAACGACGGCCAAAGGTTCACATCAGTTGAAACCGCCCGGTGGCAGCTACAATCTTCTGGCGAAAGTTGGTGACGTAGCCCATCAGCTTATCCTGCAATTCTTTCCACTCGTCACCGGCGAGAATCTGCTGCATCGTTTGCAAATCTTCGGCAACGCCCCCGGTGAGAATTTGGGGGCCATCGCCATAGACCGTGTACCATGCTTCCGTGGGTTGAATCCCCAACCGCATAATACCCGGCGCAAATTCACGTACTACGAACTCAAAATATTCACTTTCCTGGCCGGGGCGGATATCCCAACTCATCAACAGCTTAACCATACCGCGCGTCCCTCTGTCTTTCTGGCAAACATTAAGCGGTAGATAGGAATAGTTCCTTATCTCCCGCCTTCCGTCTCCCGACTACTGCCTACAAGCATAGCAGAAGATAGTAAATTGTGCAAATCGACCTTTTGAAAGGAGCTTTTGGGAAGGAATCACTCCAGGTTGAGTAGGGCTCCCAACTCGTCCCCGGCTCCAAAGGGTCCGACGGCGGTCAAGTATAAGTGATCCCCCGTGAACAGAGTCTGGGCCAGCCGCTGCACGTCTTCAGCGCTGACGGCGTCGTAGGCGGCCAACACGTCGTCGGGGGTGAGCATCTCTTTGAGCAGCAAGGCCTGCCGCCCGTACCAGGCCGAGACGGCACCGCTGTCTTCCAGGCCGAGCACCAGCCGGCCTTTCACATACTCGCGCGCTTTGTTTAGCTCGGCCTCAGGTACCGGCTCCTGCCGCAACCGATCCAACTCGGCCAGCACGGCCTGGATTGCCCGAGGGGCTCGCTCAGGGTCGACGCCGGCGTAGACGACCAGCAGGCCGGTTTCATCCAGCATACTGAGCGTAGAGTCCACGGCGTAAGCTAAACCTTGTGCCTCGCGGACTTCCAGAAAGAGCCGGGAACTCATGCCTTCTCCCAGAACCGTGTTAAGCAAACCCAGGGCAAAGCGATCGGGGTGCGAGCGAGGCAGCCCGGGTACTGCCAGGCAAAGGTGTCCCTGTTCGGTAGAGCGGTCCTCCACCAGCCAACGGGTCGCCAGCAAAGCATCTGGCGCAGGCAAGAAACCCTTGCCCGGGGCCGTCGGCCACTCTGCCAGCCGTTCCGTCATTGTCTCCACTACCTCCTGGTAAGCCACGTTGCCCGCCACCGACACCACGCTTCGTTCCGGCAGGTAATAGCGCCCCATGTAATCCAGCAACCGGTCGCGGGTGATACCGGTCACCGTCTCGCGCGTGCCGGCCACGTCGCGCCCCAAGGGATGCTCCGGCCACACGGCCTGGCCCAGTAAGATACCCACCCATTGGTCAGGCGCGTCCATCGTCATATTGATCTCTTCGACGATGACCCGCCGCTCCTTTTCGATCTCGCCCAGGTCAAAGGTGGAATGCCGTAGCATATCGGTCAGCACATCGGCGGCCTCAGCAAAATGTGGCGCGGCGACTTTAGCCCAATAGGTGGTGCTCTCCTGATCCGTGTAGGCGTTGCTGTAACCGCCAATGCCTTCGATGGCTTCCGCGATGTGACGCGCCGTCGGCCTGCGTGTCGTTCCCTTGAACAGCATATGCTCGACAAAATGCGAGGCACCCCCCACTTCGTCCGATTCGTAGCGTGATCCCACCCCCACCATCAGGCTCACACTCACCGCTCGGGTCTGCGGCATGGTGAAGATAAGAATCCGTACCCCATTTTCTAATCTCGTCTCGTACAACATCGGCTCCCCCGCAGATAAAAATTGGACCGCACGTTCGTGCGGCCCAGATATTATAATCCACTTTGAGAGATGGTCAATCTTGCTGATTACGTCCTAAGCTGCCCCCGCAGGCGGCGCGCGCCCAGCAGGACAAGCGCCAACACGATGCCGAGTCCCGGCACGGCCACCGTCGTCCCTCCACCGGTGACCGGCAACAGGTCATCCGACTCGCTGGGAGTCTGCTCGGCAGCGGGTGTTGGAGATGGAGTGGTGGGAGTCTCCCCAGCCGACACGGCAGCCGTTGCCGTTGGCGAGGGTGGGGTGGGCTGGGCAGAGGACATGGCCAGGGGGGCAGTGGGGGTCACCGCCGCCGCTCCTTCTACATTCCCTATCACCAGGGTAGCCCAGGCCTGATCAGCGGCACTCTCGGCATAAAGCAGACTGGCAGTATTTTGCAGGCGCGTGCCATAGGCCAGGCCCGGGTCGGCCTGCACTGCGATTTGAATCGTCTCCTCACCGCCCTGGGGCACGTCGCCCATATCCACCGTGACCATGCGTCTGTTCAACACCTCCACCCTACCCCGCGACGCCTTCACGTGAGCCGCAGTCAAGCCATCGGGCAGATAGTCGGTGACGAAGACGTGGCTGATAGGGTTCGGCATACCGTTCCTGAGCGTGAGATAAAAGGTGGTAGTTCCACCTGGCAAGAGGGCCGCTGGGGAGACACCCATGGTGAGCGTGGCCGGTGGATCGGGACGGCCTGAGCTGCTATACAGCCCCAAATTGGCCACCATGTCAAAATCACAGCGCAACCGGATGGCCAGATTGTCGGCCATCGGACGCAAGGTCTCCGCCTGGGCGGGGGACAGGTCGACAGCAAGGAAGGCCACCCCCTGCCCCAGCGCCCCAAAGGCGTAGCGACCATCATCCGAGGTAACTTGCGTCGCCTCCCAGCCGCCATCTCCCAGTCGTAGGGTGACGCCTGGTTCGTTGTGAAAACCCCAATTGATGACGGTACCCCGCAGCCCGGCGCAATGATCTGCCTCGCCCCCGCCGCCCCCCGACTCGTTGCCACCGGGACTGACGGGCGTCGCCCCCGGCGGAGGCAGCGTCGGTCGAGGGGGGCCACCCTGCATAGGCGGGTTCACCCCGGCGACAGGTCGGGCAAACCACATACTTAATAAGAGCAGAGCGACGAGCATCGCTCCACTCAATTTAAGGCTCAAGCTTCGATTTTGCCTGCGCACCACACGACTCCTTATCGGCGCCATTGCAAAGATCTATCTTTTCATGTCTTATGTCCATATTTTATGACAAATTAAATGTTTTGTCAATCCCCAAATAGGTGAGTGCATTTCAGTTTTGAGGCAGACCTAACCCCCCGGCCCCTTTCCTCCCTTGGCAGGGACAGGCTACCAGGGAAGGGGGAGAATTGCTCCCCTCCCTGCGTCGGGGAGGGGCTGGGGGTGGGGTCTGCCCCCAAAACTGAAATACACCCTAATAGGTAATGGTTACGGCGCAGGCAGCGAAGGCCGCAGACTGCCGGGCGGCCAGGCCGGGATGCTGGAGCCTGACAAGCCCGAAATGGACTCCCCGCTCCTCAGCCCAGTAGCCGAGAGGAAGTTCGATAAATTGTCCCCCTCGTTGCTTTCAGAAACAGCGCCGTACGCAAAGCCCCACGAGTCGACCAGAGCAACGATGGGATCGTGCCGGCTGCTGGCGTAGGGTACACCCTCCGCCGGCCAGCGATCATAGCGCCAATCGGCGGCCGCCTGCGTGGTCAAGGTCACGCTAGCGCCAGGGGCCAGGTCAGTCGTCACCAGCCAGGCACGCCCGTAGCAGGTGGGATCGGTGGAGCACTTGCCCACCCCCTGTTCACCAGACTGGCTCAGGCTCTGCCAGGGCTGGTTAGGCGCCGGTGTGCTGATGGGGTTGAGGTACAAATCCACCCAGAAATCGGTGGTCACAGGGTCCGGGCCGGCATTACGCACCACCACCTGGAGGTGATACCGGTCACCATCGTTCACAGGCGGGCTGCCCACAAAGCTGAGGCTATCAATCACCAGGTTCACGTCAGGTGGAACCGGTGGCGTGGTACCCGTCCAGTTGTTGAGGACGATAGGCAGGAAGACGGTCCCCGTATTGGTGACGACCCGGTGAGACACCACCTGGCTCAAGGTCGGGCCGGTCTCGTTGCTGTCCACGCTGGCCTGGTTGCTCAACACCGTGCCGCTGACCTCGCTCGTCACTGTGACTTCTACGTTGAGGGTGATGGCCCCGCCGGCCGGCAATGCCCCGGTAACTATCAGGGGCGCGTCGCTGGTGATGGTCCCCCCCGAAGTTGTCCTCGACACTAACGCCACGCCGGCCGGCAACGTATCGCTGATCACCACCCCGGTCGCCTCTGCCCCGCCGGTATTGCGGGCGACGACGGTGTAGTTTAAGGTCTGACCAGGGCGCACCTCCCCGCCCAACGGGGTGGCGGTCTTGGTGATGGTCAGGGATGGGGTGGGTTCCAGCTCCACGTTGAGGGTGATGACGTCCACCAGCCCTTCAACAGTGCCGGTGATGGTCAAGGGGCCGGCCGCCGGCGTCGAATTCGAGGTGAGCGTGGCCGTCGCTACCCCGCTGGCGTTAGTGGTGGCTACGTAAGTACCAGATAGTCCTGGGAACCAGGCCAGCGAGGAGTCGCTCAGGGTGAAGGTGACTACCTGGCCTAGCGACGGGCCGAGGCAATCGGCCACACTGGCGCTGACCACCGCCGCCGCCCCGCCGGTGTAAAGCGGGTCGGGGGATACACTCAGGCTCAAGCTTGTTGGTATAGGCGGGCCGCTGATTGTGACGGTTGGCTCGCTGCCACCGTTGTTTAGCGAACCGCTCTGTCCATAGACCTTAATATTACCAACCTGAGTCGCCTGCAACGTTGAGATAAAGTTGCCGATAGAGCCAGTACTTCCAGTCCCGGGTGACAGAGTGGCATTACCCAGCGGAGGAGGCGGGGCGCCGAATACTGTCAGCGTCACCGGCTGGCTGGGCAGCAGGTTGCCCCACTGATCGCTGACGGTGGTGGTAACCGCCGCCGTCTCGCAGACCTGGATCGTCGTCGGGTCTACCATGACTGTCAGTGCGTTGGGCGTGCCAGGCAGCACCACGAAGGGGCCGCTGCTGCCGATGGTGGGCGTAGTGCCCCAGGTAGCCGTAATCACGTCGGCCGGGGTGGCGGTGTAGACCGTCACCGAGACAGCTCCTCGCCCGTTGACCAACGCTGGGGGGCTGGCCGGGATCAGCGTGCCGGTGGTATCGGTCAGCGCCACTGTGCCCCCAAAGTCCACGACGTTGCCGTACTGGTCGAGGGCAGTGAGCACCGTGGTAAAGGCAATGCCGGCCGTTTGAGGGCTGCTAACGCCGACGGCGAAGTGATGCAGCGGGCCGGGGTGGAATAAGACGTCGGCGCTGCCAGTCGCACTTCCCGCCGTGGCCGTGACGGTCACCGTGGCGCTGACGACCGACGACAGGGTCGTCGGTGCCTGGCCACCGCTGGTGGTCGCCGAAGGTGGCGTCACGCCGCTGCCCACCGGCCGGCTGCTGAAATAAACCGTCGTCCCATCCTGGGCCGGGTTGCCAAACTGATCGGTCACGCCGGCAGTGACGCCGACGTTCGTCCCTACTGTCGTCTCCGTCGGCACCGGGACGACCGTGACCGTGTACGGGGCGCCGGGTACGCCCAGTTGGGTGACACGGGCCGTGTTGTTGCTGGTAATCGCCTCGGCCTGGTTGCCGCTAATGGTGACCGTGTTGGTCAGCCAGGCCCCGCTCGAGGGCCAGGGAGACGAGAGCAACTGGCCGGTGACGGTGATGGCGCCGCTCCCGGCACTGCTCAAGGTCCCGGCGCTCCAGGCGTAAGGGGGGGCTCCGCCAGCGAAGCTGACGCCAGGGCTGGCGCTATAGCTCACGTTGGTGAGGCTGAGGGGCAGCGTGTCGGTGATGAGGACACCGCTGGCGTCCATACCACCCGCGTTGTAAAAGGTGATGCTGTAAGTAATCCAACCCCCCGCCTGCACGTCACCGGCGGGAACGGCCGACTTGCTAACCCGCAGATCCACCGACTCGACGCCGGTGGAGGCCGTATCTGAATCGCTCGAACCGCCGCCGGCGATAGTCACATGGTTGATCAACAGCGCGCCATCGGCCAGGACCGGCGCAGCGCTGACGACCACCGTCAGGGCCTGCGTGCCCGATAGCGGGCTGAGTCCGGCCACGTTCCATGTGACATACGGGGGCGATAGCGTGTGAGGCGTCGAGGCGCTGACGAAGTCCACATTGGGGTCCAGCGTATCGGTAATCACCACGTCCGCGGAGGCCGTGCCCGTGTTGGAATAATAAATAGTGTAGGTAATGGCGTCACCCGGTTGCACCACGGCGGGCATGGCCGTTTTGGTGACGTGCAGCTCCGGTGCACTCTGAACCGGCGTGGAGATGGTCGCGGTATCGGTCCCCCCCTGGCTGCTGTCCACCTCGACGCTATTCCACAACTGCGTGCCATTGACCAGCGGAGAGGTGACCAGCACGGTGACAACGATCGTCTGCGGAGCATCCACGCCCACAGAGCCCGGCCAGTCCCAGTAAACCTGGTTCCCGGCACTGCCGCTGATGTCCGGGACGCTGCTCTGAAAGGTGACGTTGCTGTCCAGCGTGTCGGTGATGCGCACGCCGCTGGCGACGGCATTACCTACGTTAGTGAAGACGATGGTATAGGTGAGAGGCTGGCCAGGCGTCGCCGGGGTTGGCCAGGCAGTCTTGCTCACCTGGAAGGCAGGCGCGCTCTGCACGCTGGTGGTAATGCTGTCGCTGTCGGAGAAGGGTTCGTCACCCCCTATGGTGACGTCATTGGTCAACACGGTTCCGTTGGGCAATGGCCTGGCGACGGTGACGGCCACGGTCAGCGTTTGTGGGCCGGAGTTGGCCGGCAGATCTCCGATGACCCAGACGTAATTTGGCGGCGCGGAGGAGGCATCGGGGGACATCGAGGCCCAGGCAAAGCTCACGTTGGCGTCCAGGGTATCGGTGATACGCACACTGTGGGCGTCAGCGTCGCCGGTGTTGGAGTAGGTGAGGGTATAGGTAAGCACCCCGCCCGCGTCAATCGGGTCGTAGCCGGCGTCGGATTTGACGACGTGCAACTCAGGCGCCAGCACTGTGGCGTTAACCGGCCCGTCGCTGGCACTCACCCCCTGGACACTGGTCATGGCCACCGAGTTGCCGACCAGCGTTCCGTTGGGCACGTCGGATGCGACGCGAGCGGTAACCACAATGGTCCCCTCCCCGTCCGCCTGGCTGAGTGCGCCCACGTTCCAGGCGTAATCGGGCGCTTGTGACACGTCAGGCGGCGGCGACGCCCCTATGAAGCTCAGATTTGCCCCCAGCGTGTCGGTAATCCAGACGCCGGTCGCTGGCGCGCCGTTGGCGTTGCTGTAAACGATGGTGTAGGTCAGCACATCGCCAGCGATCACCGAGGTGGGCGCTACCGACTTGCGAATCCGCAGATCAGGCGCGCCGACGACGATGGGCGCCAGGTTGGCTGCCGTCGCCTGGGTGCTGGCGTAGGTGGCGGTGATGGCCGTGTTGTAATAGGTGCCGGGAACCAGCGGCGCGCTGGCGGTAAAAACGAGAGTCTGGGTGCCCACCGTCCCGTAGGTGGGTCGCCCCGGCACGGTCACGTCGGCCCAGGTGACCACCGGAGGGCTAAAAGCAAGCCCCAATGTATCGGTGATGGTCACGCCGCGAGCCGTCTCGTTGCCGGTATTGCTGATGACCAACGTGTAAGTCACAGTCCCGCCTGGAGACACATTGGCCGAAGGTGTGGCCGATTTGTCCAGACTCAGGATGGGCGCACTGGTCACCATGTTGGTCAGAAGCGGGCAAGCGGCTGGGGCCAGGGCATTGGCCGCCGTAGCTGTGCAGGTGTTCGCCAAAGACGTACTATTGTCCAGAGGGCTGGTCACCCGGCCCACCGCATAAACCTGAACGAAGTCGCCGGGTTGGATGGCGTTGGCCAACGTCCACGTCACCACACCGGTAGTGCCAAAGGCGGGATGGGCCATCGCTCCGGCGGCAGGTGATGTGAAGCCCATCGCCTCGTATAACACCTCAGGGGGCAGCGGGTCGGTGACGACCACATTCTGTGCCGGGCCGTTGGCCGCAGGCAGGTTGGTGATAGTCAGCGTGTAAGTAATCAGGTCCCCCGCCTCTACCGTAGGTGCATTAGCCCGCTTGCTGGCCTGCAACTGCGACTGGCTACGCACCTGGCTGACCACGGGCGGCCCCACCGCGCCGGTGTACACATTCGCTCCCCAAACTCGATAGCCGGTGTTGGTGATGCTGAGTCCGTTAGTGAGCGGTGAATCCACCTGTACTACCAGGCTGGTGGCGGTCGCCTGGCCTGGGCTTAAGGGAGTGGAGAGGGTCCAGGTGATGATATCCCCTGGCAGGACGCCCGACTGCACATAGCTGCCGCTGGCCGAATCGAAACTCGTGTGGTCGGGGATGGTGTCCACCACGTAAAAGGTGCCAGTGGTCGCCATGGCACCCACATTGGTAATATGAAGCGTATAAGTCAGGGAATCGCCGGCCTGAACGCTGGGGGTGGGAGTGGCCGATTTACTGATCTGCCACTCCGGGGCATTAACCGTGGTCGTCACACCTACCGTACCTAAATCGGTATAAGTCGTGGCTGAAACACCGTAGGTGAAAGCGGCGTTGACAATCTGGCTCTGGTTGGGCAAAGGTTCGTCAACCAAAACCGTGTAAGCAAGGTCAACACTGGTCCCATTGGTAAAAACGCCAAAGAAAGACCCCCCTGGAAATACCCATACTGCCTCGCCGTTTCCACATAATACCTCATTGCCAAACCATCTGCCGTCAGATGAGTCAAAAACAGAATCGCACCCGGTATTGGCCGGGACGGTATCGGTTACGAGGATCACGCCATCGAGATCGAAACCGGTCTGGTTGGCCACCCTCAAAGTGTAGGTCAGCACCCCGCCCTGATCAACGCTCGAAACATCGGCAAACTTGGTAATGGTCAGCCCCCCGGTGGCTCGAACCGTTGGGGCGCCGATGGGCAGAGGCAGGTCGAGGGTTCTGCCGGAATGCCGGCTGGAGGCCTCCAGGCTAGATTGAGACAGCGCCGGCAGGGACATATGGATGGTTTTTCCTGCCGTGACAGGTATAAATAGTAAAATCACGGCCAGGACAAAGGCCAGCGCAAGGGAGCTACCCAGGCGAAACCACCGGTTTTTAATAAAACTTGGCGGGAGGTCGTTTATGTTTCTCATGGCGAAAACTCTATACTGATATAACTATAACATATTTCAACTCAGATTGTGGTTACAGGTTAGTTACGAATGGAGGGGAAAGCCGAGGGTAAGGTACACACATGGTCGGAGCCAAACAGGTCGCCCATAGGTTCCCTCCGGGGCAAGAGACGCTGAGCGGCGGCCCCAGTGCCAACCTTGGTGAGGACAGCGCCTGACCACTTGTCAATAAATTCTTGCCTGTTGATACTTTAGCACACGTTGGGGGCTTTTTGCGTAAATTTAGCGTGAAAGTAAAGTAAAGATAACGTAAATTCGCGCTGTAACAGAAGCAACCTGGCGGCCTGAAGTGAGTTGGTACAGAGATGGAGAATGAACGAAAAGTGATGAGGGATAGTACAGAAGTTTCAGTAGAGTGCAAACTCCGGAGTCTTGATGAACTTTAAGAAATCAACACCGTGATGGCATAGCTTGGGCCGGGATTAGCCTTCGTCATTCATCTTTAGGAACGAAAGCACCAACCACCGCCGCGAGAAATGTCCCAGCGTGAGGAACTCAATTGGCATCGGGCGACCGCACACAGCGCGAATGATAGCAGGCATGTCTCGGCCCCGGCGCTGAAGTTCCAACACCCGCTCTCCCAGCTCCTCCAGGTAGCTGATTTTGGCCTTGAGGGCCGCGGCCGGGTTATCGCGCACCCGGGCACTTCCGGGAAAGAGCTTCACGGCCGGCAACTGGGCGATGCGTTTCAGCGAGGCCACGATCTGCCAGATGTCATAGTCGGCTCGCAGGGCGCGATCCCGACCACCTATGAATAAGTCGCCGGTAAACAGCCATCCCTGCCGGGCTTCGTACAGGCACAGGTGGTCGGGGCTGTGGCCGGGGGTATAAAGCACCTCCAACGCATAGTGGTCGGTTTCGATCAGCGCGCCATCGGAGATAGGCTGGCCCTTCGAGGGCGCGGGCCAGCCCCAGAGTAGGCGCCTGTAGAGTTGTAATGGTTGGGTACCACGCGGGTCGGCCAGTACAGGTAAAGCCAGCGGATGGGCCAGGATTTCCAGTCCCTCCCACCCGCGTTGCAGGGGGCCGTTGGCGCCGATGTGGTCTTCGTGGCTGTGGGTGTTCACGATCCGGACCATGGGCATGTTCGCCAATGCCCCTACCAGTTCCGGCGCACTATAGCTGCAACCCGTATCTACCAGCAGGCCATCCAACAGGTAGGCAGTAGTCCAGTAACGGCCGCGCCCGGCGAGCGTGCGCGCCAGATCGAAGCGGGTGACATCCCCGTATCGGGTAACCTTAAGCACGTCTTTGCCTTTTGGCCCTCATTGGGAAATACTGCGTTCCATCACCTTTAAGGCCATGCTTAAATTAGCTTGTGTCCAAAGCAGTGGAATGTTATCATTTGGCACGTATTGACCGTCTGCCAGATAGTACAATTCGGGGCATCTGAATTCTGGGACCCCATCGCCTTTCCCCGTGATTTGCCCCAGGGAACGATTCAGATACTTTACCTGTTGGTTCAGATATTCCTCTTCGTGAGTGCTTTGAAACTTGTCGCCAAAAATGATCGAGAGGATTGGATCGAAGATACACCATTGAGCCTCCTCCCCCCTCTTAGGCAAGAGACGGTCCCGGGAGGAAATATCCTCACTGAAATCGACCGTCCGCTTCTCTGGGGGCAGCTTTTTCATATAATCGGGAGCCCAATATGAATCGCCAAGATAGCGTCGGATGCCATAATCTCCTTGCAGATTGTCTATCACATCCTGAAGTATCTGATTGGCCATCTCTTCCTCAACAACTCGCAATGGGTAAATGAGAAAAAGCAACGCAGCGTCGTACCGCCTTCTTTTAGAGGGGTCAGCTTGAATACATTCCGCAGGCAGGATACTTTCCAGGGCCGTCGTCCCCTTTTCAATTAACTCATCCAATACGTGAACTGCAACCGGTTTGTCCTTGTACCTGCAATATGAAGCCAAAGGCGTTTTCACCAACAACTGTTTCAATGCTTTGAGCCCGGCTATCACGGTACCAATACTGGACGCCTCTATCTTGCGCGTTTCTTCCCAGTGCCCGCTGTCTTCATCTTCCCAATAACGAATAGCCTGGAAATAAAAAGCAAAGGACGCCAGGATGCTCATATCTTCTGGTTGAGGTTGCAAAAGACCTTGAGCAGCCAGTTGGCAATAAAACCAGAGGAAGTACCCCAAGGCGTCGTTCTGGGCGTGGGACCACTTTTGGTCAATTTCTTCGAGGTCTCGCCCATTGAACCGAATATGAGGCCGGTTCAATGGGTTTTGGGGATCGACTTTGGACTCGATGATTTCCTCAAAACGCCTACGATGTTTCTTAAAATAGGCCACGAGCGAATTGACATTCTTGACCGCTACGTCAACCTTACCCAGAATGATGTGGGCATAGGCAACATAGATATTATCTCGTATCCAGACGTTGGCATAACCTGTATATTCTGCGCCGTTCCTCATGATCGCAGCAGGAAACAACCCATTTTCCAGCGCAGGGAAAAGAAACGTCCCTTTGCTTTGTAAGAAATTAGAAATCTCCTGGATATCCTGTAATGTATACCTGGGTTTTATCATACCCAGAAGCTCTTCGTTGTTTACAATTAACATTCGGCCTCTAAGGATTATCGGCAAGCCTAATATGTCTGATATCAACCATACCTTCGCCAGGTCCCGGCCTACCGGGCACGTTGTAACTCCCCAGCTCAAGAATGACGCCTGAAACTATGCTGAACCCTGCTTTTTTCGGGCCATAATACATATTTCCATCACTTCGAAACAGATGCCAATGCGTACTTCTCAAATCCACAGAAAATCGCCGCCACTCACCGCCTTCCACTGGAAATTGAATACTTTCCCCGGGTTTATCTTCATACACCCAATATTGAAGCCAACCATTGACTACCCGGACCACGATTGAAACTTTCTCAAGTAGCGTGTTGTTTTGTACAGCTTCCTGTGGAATTCGTGCCTCAAATGAAAGGTACGGTTTCTGGAGAGTGTTAGCAAGGGCTTGTTCAGACTTAGGACGAATAGCAATATTACTTGGATAAGAGCCAGACTCATTCTTAAATGAAATACGTAAGAAGCGTTCCTCGGAATTCACAAACGCGTTGATGGAACTTGCTTTGTATGTATCGGCCCATAGATAATAAACGGCATTAATGTTCCCTCCCGGTCGCTTGATGTCAAAATCCTGAAACACGTCTCCACTTCTAGTGATCTCGTCGAGGCCAAAGAAAGTGTAAAATTTGAGCGACATTTCATCGCCGTCGGCAGCAAACTCTCCAATGCCCTTAACCGCGAACTCTTCGCGCCATAGAAACAACAACCCTACCGCAACGAGAATGAAACCAATGGCACCCAGGCTGATCCTGCCGCTTAAGTCCACTATTCGCACAGGCGGGTTTCCTATCGGAAAACTACCAGATGCCCCGATGATAACCATGGCAACGCCTATGACGACAATCACAAGCGGAGTCCGGCTTATCAATTTCTCAATAGTTTTCTCCAACATCTGCTTCCCCCTTTAATGCTGTGTAGCTCAACGGTCGTCAAGAAACAACATTCCGTTTTGCCTTATGGCAAAACTGTAATTTGTTATATCGAGGTTGCAATAACTTTTTGCTCCTATGGGAAGCCAAATACATTCCTGGAAGCTGAGGTGAACACAAGCGGCAGAAGTAAACGAGCAAGAACGAAAATAAGGAATGGTCGGGATACGAGGTGTCTTGTCGCCCCTAGTCCTCTCCCAAGCTAAAGGGCTACGTCCGGTCTACTGCTCAAGCTGCGTCAGGTAGTTTTGGGCAGCATTAGTAGCTTCAGGATCACTACCATTGTCGAGCTCGAGAAATTGTTGAAACTCGGCAATCGCCTCTTGCGACTGGCCGCGCATACTGTAAACGACGCCCAGGCTGAAATGCGCTTGAGGTAGGCCAGGGTCAAGTTCCAGAGCAACTTGAAACTCACGCAGCCCCTGATCCAGCAAGGCCTCATCAGGGGGTGAGCTCTGGAGTGCTTGCTGCACGTAAACCGCGCCTTTGTTGTGATGCACGTCGGCGTCATCGGGGCTGTCGGCCAGCGCCGCGTCATACTCGCGTAGCGCGTCAGACAGCCGGCCCATCTGATAGTAAACCACCCCGAGGTTAGCATGCGCATCGACGTACTGGCCGTCGAGGGCGATGGCTTGTTGGAATGCGATCTCGGCCGGCACCAGCAAGTGGACGCGTGCCCAGACTGTACCCAGCTTGAAGTGCGTCTTTTTGTCCGAAGGAGCGGCCTGCACCCCCTGTTCAGCGTCAGCGATGTCTGGGTTGGCCTCGGCTGCCAGTCGATAGGCCTCAACGGCACGAAACTGGGCCCACGCATTGTCGAAGCGCCGCGCCCGGTAGTATGCACCGGCCAGGTCATACTGCAACCCATCATTCTCAGGATCGGCGGCAACAGCCTGTTCCAACTTGGCGATGGAGGCATTGGTCGAACCTGACCCATTGAAGAAACGATCACGCAGGCTGGGCCCGACCAGAGCCACGATCAAGATCACCCCCAGCAGCCCGAGGCCCACTCGCAGCCAGCGGGATTGCGAGGATGTGCCAACAGTCGGCGATTCGGCAGCATCAGGGTCATACTGATCATTGTCGGGTTCAAATTCTTCGTTCATCTTTTAACCGGGGTTGATGTCTAAGTACTTGTCCAATAATAACTTTGCATTTTAAATGGCAAATCAGGCGTAAACTGATGCCAAAAGCACCAAGTTATTTCTGGACAAGTGCTAATGGGCAATGATTGACAACTGACAGTGGACCGGCCATTACCTGTTCTCAGTCGATGGCTATTTGGGGTTGAGCACCACCACCTGGGTCTCCCGAGGCAAGCTGCTTTTGGTCACCTTTAGCACGTCCACCGGCTCAATCCGGGGAGTGCCCATTTCTTTGAGAAACTTGTCAACCTTATCCAGCTTCATGGAGATGGCACTGGTTTTGTAATGCATCGGAATGACAATATAAGGTTCGATGAGGCTGATGATCTCGGCCGCCTGGGACGCGTTGAGTGAGGTGACGCCACCAACCGGGACCATAAGTACATCCACGTCGCTCAGCGCTTCCACCTGGGTTTGGGTGGGCACCTGCGCCAGGTCACCCAGGTGGCAGACAGTCAGGCCATCAAACTCAAAGACGAAGATAATGTTGCGCTCTTGGTCTCCGTTTTCGTCGTTCTTGCGCCTGCGCCGCGAGGGATAAGTAGCTATCCCAGTGATAAACACCGACTTGATCTCATACTCGCCGGGACGATTGACGACTTTGAAATTGCCCTTGACACCTGCCGGATAATTATGGTGCGGATGGTCGTGACTGACTGTCACAATGTCAGCACGGATACGGGGCACTTCATAACCCAACGATTTGTCGAAGGGATCGGTGACGACCGTGGCATCCCGATCGCGAAGGCGAAAGTAAGAATGGCCAAACCAGGTAATTTCCATAGAGTATTATGGACCTCCCAAAGCGTTCTGGGATGTAATTACGAGTCATTCAGATGTTGGGCAAATTTCAATGCTTGTTCGCGGAGATCTGAACGCTCGGTCAAATAGTAAATTTCATCGCCGTTCAGGTGGTCCCACTCCAGGATACCCAGCATAACTAGATCACCCAGTTCAGAGCGCACTACGCGCGGGCTGCGACTGACGCGGCGCGCTACGTTGTCGGCCGTATCGTACAGGTCCGGGTTTCGAGCGAAGAAGCTGATCAGATCCCACTTTAGCAGGTCGTTGGCATAGCGCTCGATGAAGACTAACAAGTCGATATCAACTTCTTTAGTAGGCCCCTTACGACTCTGGACCGGCACCATAGCTTTCCCTCAACTCTGGCAGCTCCACCAGGCTGCCCAGACCACGTCACAAACTTTGCTAGGATTACTCTAGCACCGGAGTGGTTTATGAGCAATAGTACCTGCCTCCCACATTTTGTGGTCGATCAAAGGTAATCGCCATTGTATCACAGATACGCGTATCCTACAACCGAGATTGGGCACTACCAGCAATTCCAAATGCAGCACTACTGTCAACGCCAAACTCATAACAAACTTGCCGTTCTTCCCAGGCCAGTGGCCAGCGCCATATATCCGACCAACCCCTCCACCAGGGCATCTACCGGCAGCCGCTCGCGATTGGTGTGAGCCAGCGCCGGGTCACCGGGACCGAAGCCGATGGTAGGCACACCGGCTGCCATCAGGTGTCCGCCATCGGTGGCAAAATGCCAGATGCCAACCAGCACAGAGCGCCCCAGCGTCTCACTGAGTATACGCTGAGCTGCCCCTAGAAGTGGGTGGTCGACAGGCAACGCAAAAGAGGGGAAGATCGAAGGAAAGTCCTCAACGTGACCGGTATACGTGGTAAGCCGTTCACTCTTCACCTGCACCTGACTCTCCGCGCCAGGCGGAAGGCACTCGGCAAGTAACGGTGTGAGTCTCTCGACAATTTGCTCTGGCGTTTCGCCAGGCACGTTGCGCCAGTCAAGCGTGAGGTGCGCCTCACCAGGAATGACGTTAGCGCTGGTTTGATCCGTGCGATACAAAGTAGGCGCTACGCTCGACGCGCCGAAAACGGGGGCCTGGATCATCGGCAATGCCTCCAGCCGCACCAGGAAGCGGGCCAATGCGTAATGTGGATTGATCCCCTGCCCTGGCACACTGGCATGGACTGAGTGTCCAGCCACCCGAGCAGCTAGCTCCACCCGCCCCCGGTGGCCACGCATCAGCTCGCCGTTCGACGGTTCGCCGACCACGGCGAAAGAAGGATTAAGACGCCCCACCAACCTCTGCGTGCCCAGCCCGCCCACTTCTTCCATCACCACACAGGCGACACACAGATCACCAGGCAGGGGCAAATTGTGCTGCTTCGCCAACCCCGCCGCATAAACCATCGCTGCCAGCGGTCCTTTCATATCCACACTACCGCGTCCCCATAGTTCTTCCTCGTCCAGGTCGCCGCCATAGGGAGGATGCAACCAACCAACCGGGCCACCCGGATCCACATGGTCCATATGACCGTTGAACATAAGGGATGGTCCATCTCCCTCACGCACCCAGCCGACAACGTTACCCACCTGGTCGGTCATCACCTCGTCCAGGTCTAAACGCTTCATTTCAGCTTTAATAAGACTGGCTAATTCGGCTTCGTGACCGGGCAGGCTGGGGACTTGTATCAATCGGCGGACAAAGCTTACCAAATCGGATCGGTGGCTCTGGGCCAAGAAATGCAGATTCGTTTCAGACATCTTGTACCATTTTCGTAACTACTCAGCAGTTACCCATCTTCCGAAATAACGAGAAACAGAAAGGGCAGTGCATTCGAGAACACTGCCCCGGCATCTATCAGCAACCAAGCTGAATCAACTATCGTCCACGCCCAGCAACATACGATGTAAAGTCTGCACGTCTTTAAAAGGCCCGTCGTCACTTATTACCGTGTTGGTGACGACATTCATAAAGGGGATTTTAGTTCGGTGTAACTGGTCACTGCCCCACGCCACATAGCCAGCTTCGCGGTCGTGGATAGGGTAAAAGTAGACCATTGCCTGCCCCAACCGTTCTTTAATATGCCGGATGAGTTCATCGACCTTTGCCGGGGTCGTAATGATCAAGAATTGCGACTCACTGGGATGACCAACAAAATCGTCAATGGAGCCCAGTTCATCAACGGCGCTGGTGAGAATAAGTGCGACTGCGCGTAACACATCATCCCGAGCCACGAAGCCATAGATCTCATTGAACAAATCGAGACCGACGATACTCACAGAGACAGCAGCCCAATGCTCTCTCTCCAGGAGCAAACTCAACCTGTCGCTGGCGAGTTTTTCGCCGGGGAGACCGGTGACGGGATTATTTTGACTGCCGGCACGTCGCAGGGCATTGCGTACGCGCAGACGGAGTTCTTGCACATCGAAGGGCTTGGTAATGTAATCTATAGCCCCAAGCTTGAGTCCAGCAATTCGGTCATCCCGCTCACGGCGCTCAGTAACAAAGATAACCGGCAGTCGACTGGTACGCAGATCATCTTGCAAGCGTTTTCCCACCTCAAAGCCATCAATATCTGGGAGGCGAACGTCTAGCAAAATCAGATCCGGTGGATGTTGCCGGCACTTTTCCAGTGCTTCATACCCGCCAGCGGCTGTGACTACCCGATAGCCCTGCGCCTCGAAATACACGCGCAGCATTTCAGAGGTGTCGTTATCGTCTTCGACGATGAGGAGCGTGTGCTTCATATTCATTTTGCTCTC
>CAYTNQ010000090.1:0-17573 GCA_964439175.1 uncultured Anaerolineales bacterium
ACTTCCAGCCGAAAGTCAGCCACGTCCCGGTTAGCCAATCCCCAGGCGACCAGGTTACTGGTGGTGACCTCGACGTAGTACTTGTTGTTGCCATATTGCTTGGTCGTATAACGGTCGAAGGCATCATCCCAACCGCTGCTTGGATTGCTAAAGTCATCCTCGTAAACGAGGATGAAGTCTTCAGCAGCCCTACCCGAGGCGACGGCAGTGGCCTCAGACAACTGCTCTCCCCCCCGGCCAAATCGCAAAAAAGCGAAGATCACGATTCCTGCCAAGACCAGTAGCAACGCCAGCCCACCGGCAATCCAGACCTTTCCCCAACTCGGCAGGGTGCTCAAGGATGTACGCACCGGCGCCTGCTTATCGGTCTGAGAAGCAGGTGGTCTGGTGCTAGCAACCGCGCCGACCTGTGAGGGCTGAAATACCAGATCAGTATCGCCTACGGTAATCCGATCATCCGGCGCCAGGGGGCGCGCGTCATGAATTAACTCGTCGTTGACAAAAGTGTCGTTGGCACTCCCCAAATCCCGGATAACCCATCGCCCCTCTAGAAGTTCGATCAGCGCATGGTAGCGGGAGACCCGAGGATCGGTGAGAATCAGATCGTTGTCGCGCTCACGTCCAATACGAGTTGTCAGCTTGAGCCGGGTGATTTTTCCCAGCTCATTGCCTCGTACGATTTCCAACGTGGGTGCGACAGATGGCCCAACCATTGTTGATTGACCATGGCGATTGCGCTCATCCATAAAGATTCCGCATCCTTTGTTGAGATTACGGGCCCCAAGATATACGCTCGACGGCCCACCCCCCATACCCGCTAACCCAACTGGGTATGTCTATGGGCAGGCGCTGGGCAGTCCCGCCGTTGATAGGCACAACCCACACGCCCCAACGGCCATCACGATTCGATATAAATGCCACCCATTTGCCGTCAGGCGAGATGGTACCCAATCCATCGTCAGCGGCGTAATTAGTGATGTTGGCACCCTCACCGCCGTTGATAGAGGTCACGTACACGTCCCAGTTACCAGTGGCATGGGTCATGTAAACCACATTGCCACCTTTTGTGTCAGTGGGCACGGCATTATCGCCCACCATGAAAAACGGACGATTCTCTGGAGCACCACCCGCGTGCGTCATACCTGAGTCTGCTTTCCAGATACCACACCTGCCCCCGTCCTGCCAATAGTTGCAGGCCCGAAAGAGAATGCTGTAATCGGAAGCCCAAACAGGAAACAAGGGCGCGGACCCATCGAAAATATCACCCAGTAGTACGAAGTCGCCAGCCACAACGCCGGGATCAGGAGGATTGAGACCATACTGAACGAAGATATGCCATTCGGTACCACTAAGCTTGGCGATGACCAATTCGGGATTGTCATAAACGATGCTGTTGCCGTCAGGATTATAGAACGGATGCTGATCGCCAGAAGACGCACTCACTGGCTTCCCCCCACTGCCATCAGCATTGTACTCCCATATATTCTCGCGCTCGCCGCCCTGGCCATTGACAACCAGTACGGCACCATCAGGGCGAAAGTTCGGCTGACGCGATCGGGGTATCTTGCCCAGAATCTTGCCATCAGGCAGTTGATAGATAACCACGTCGTAGTGCCCTGCGCCATCGTCTACGGGAATGGCCAGCTTGCCAGCGATTGCCGGCGCTTGAGGAACAGGCGCGGCGGTCGGTGACACGTAGGCGGGGGTAGCCGTCACCTCCGGCACCGGCGTAGACGTGGGTGGCACCGGCGTGGGCGTGGGCGGAACGGGGATTGGAGTGTCGGTAGGTGGCACTGGTATCGGCGTATAGGTTGCCGGAAGGGGCGTGGGTGTGACGACGACGATACGCGCAGTGAACGTAGGAGCCGGCGTATTGGTATTGGTAGGAACAGCAGTGGCAGTGGGGAGGGATGTAGGGGTATCTACACCCTCGGCGGTCAGGTTGATCGCCGACGCTGTATCAGTGATGGCGATCGCTCCTCGCTTCAGGCCAACGGCAGGAAGGACACGGGAGCCAACAATGGCTAGCGCAGCCAGGCAAACCACCAGAAGCACCCCAACACCAAGGGCAAGGGGCAAAATTGGCAATCCAGCGACGGTCGCGGGGATGACGGTTTGGGTCGGGGTACTGGTCGCCAGAGCCTCGGTAGACCGAGATGGTGCCGGCGTAGGGGTACGATCAAGACCCGGTGTCACGGTCACTTCTTTGACGCGCGGCGCCGGGGCGATGGTAGTGATAGGCATAGCTGCTAACGTTTGATCGGCTGTGACGCCAGCAGCCTCTCGGAGAGCTTTGGACATTTCCCCCGCCGTCTGGTAACGGTCGTCGGGACTTTTACTCATCGCCTTGAGAATAATTCGCTCCACGGCCTCCGGGATGCGAGGGTTAATCGTGGTAGGCAACGGCAGCGCGTCATTGATGTGCTTCATAATGATGGCAAAGGGAGTGTCAGCATCAAAAGGAACACGTCCCGTCACCATCTCATAGAGAACCACTCCCAGGGAATAGATGTCGCTACGCTCATCTCCACGTTCGCCCTGGCCCTGTTCCGGCGACATATAGGCCGGCGTACCCGATATGGCGCCGGTCACCGTGTAGCGGGTGGCGCCTACAATACGTGCGATGCCAAAGTCAGTCAGCACCACTTGCCCTTCGGCGGTGAACATGATGTTGGCCGGCTTCAGGTCACGGTGGACCATACCCCGCGAGTGAGCGTAGTCAATGGCACTGGCCAACGCCGTAAAGATGCGAGTCGTCTCGGCCAGTGTAAAGATTTGCCCCTTGACACTGCGTTCTTTGAGTTCAGATTTAAGCGTGGGGCCTTCAACGAACTCCATCACCATAAAGTATAGGCCGTTCTCAACGTCGAAGTCGTAAACCTGTACAATGTTGGGATGGCGCAGGCGGGCAACCGCCGTTGCCTCACGTTCAAACCGTCCGATGAAGTCCTCTTCGTCAGCCAGATGACCGTGTAGCACTTTAATCGCCACGTATCGATCCAGGCCAGCCTGGTAGGCCTTGTAAACTTCGGCCATCCCGCCCCGACCCAGACGGGCGACAATGCGATATTTGCCCAGGGTCCTACCAACTAAATCGTTCATACTGCACCTGTAGTGTGTGTGTGAAGTGGATGTTAGATGACGCAATCCATTATATCAAACGAGCCAAAAAGCGTCAATGGTTTGGTTTCTTGGGCATGAGACCCTTAGTCCTCTTGTGGAGGCAACATCGACAAAATTTTGTCGATGTTGCCTCCACAAGAGGATTGGGATCTCGCTTTTCCACACCATCACCGCGCCCAGCTAATGCGCTCCTCGAGCCATCCTTTGGAATTGTTGACGTCGAAGCCAATCAGGCCATCGGGTGAGCCACCCATATCAAAAAGCTTGCGCTGGTTGCTGCCGTCGGGATTCATCGCCCAAATGCCCCACGCGCCATCACGGTCCGACACAAAGGCAATTGTATTGCCATCGGGCGACCAGGTGGGCAATCCATCATTGGAGCCACTATTAGTGAGGCGAGTAGCATTTCCGCCACTGCTGCTCATCGTATAAACTTCCCAGTTGCCAGCCCCTTCTCGCTCAAATGACATGAAGGCGATTTGAGTACCATCAGGGGATGGAGCCGGTGCTGTATCGCTAGTATTATTACTAAGGAGATCAAGCGTGCCACCTTCTGGACCACTAATATACATTCCGCACGCACCTTCTACGGTGCAGCCTTTGAAGACCAACCGCCCATCGGATAAAGTGCTCACGTATTCGCCGATCAGGTTCAACGAATGCTCTTCTCCGTTGGCCTGATTCACCCGATATAGGCGAGACACCCGGTCTCCCTCGCGGCGTGAGGCGAAGGCAATCGTCATCGAATCAGGCGACCAAGTGGGCAGACCATCTTCGAGGAAGCTGCTCAGCAGGTTCCCACGGCCACCCCCAATCGTGAGGAAAGCGACACCGCGCCCACTGGGGTCCCAGCTCCGATAGGCGAGTAAATCACCTCCTGAATTGAGCTGCGGCTGACTGGCATTGGGAACCAAAACCTGGCGATTGTTGCCCTGAGGATCGCTCATCCAAATGTCGTAGCTACCAAGTTGCCCTTCAATGAGCTTGTTGGGATCGAAGACGGGGAAGACGATCTTGCCACTCAGGGCAACTTGAGCCGGCGTTGGAGTAGTAACTGGAGTGGGAGTAGTTGCAGGGGTAGGGCGAGGCGTAGCCTCTGTGGCTGCTTCAGCCGTCGGAGTGGCCACAGACGCACTGGCACCAGTCGGCGTCGAGCTCTCGCCCGGAATAACCAACTCCTGCCCCACTCGCAGCTTGGTTGGATCGTCAATGTCGTTGGCGGTCTGGAGGGCGTCCACGCTGACGCCGAATCGAATCGCAATGGCTCCCAATGTATCTCCCTCCTCCACTACATAAGCGGCAGGAGAGGGCGTAGCCGTAGGGATATCGGATCTCGAACTGGTGGGCGTTATTGTGACGCCAGTGGACAATGCGACGGTTCGCGTCAAGGTAGGAGTGGGAACGACAGCTACCTGGGACGCCGTAAATCGGAAGCTATCGAACATCTGCTGAAAGACAGGGGCAAAAGTATCCCAGTCGGCCGAAGGGGCAGCCGCCAACACAGTGTACGCTGTGCCATTGTGGGAAGTGGCAGCCACATAGGCAGTCATCTCTTGATCGGTGTCGGTTTCGGAGCTTTTGATCTGACTAATGGCCCACTCGATTTGGCCTACCGTGCGAAACCCGGTTTCAACGGCTGAAGCATCGGTTGGCAGTACAGCAATGAGTTGGGCCAGCAAACCCGAGGGCTCCTGGGTGATACTTCCGGTCTGGCGGCCAACGACAAAGGCAACTCCCTTCGTCATAGTCGTATCACTGATAATAGAAGTGGCAAGTCCCTCGGCATCAGGAGCAAGAACCACCTGCTGACGCGTTTCCTTTGCTTGCCAGTTGCCGGGATATTGCAGATTGAAGCCAAAGGCGCTGTTGGAGTAAAGCTTCAGGGCCAGCGGTGTCTCGGTGGGCGGCACAGTGGCTGTCGGACTAGGCGTCGGGCCGAGGGTTGGCGTGTAGCCCGGCACACCCGACGACAAGGTAGGAGTTGCAATCTGACTGATAGCCTCATCTCGTCCACGGAGAAGGGTAACCGCGCCGACAATTAAACCCGCGACCACCACTAACAACAACAAGCCGCCACACCCGGTATAAAGCCAACCTGGCACCGAGGGGCCAGCCTCCCGTCTGGCGGCCCGGGCCGAGACCGGTTCGGGGACACCCCGACCTTGATGTTTGGTCATTGGGATCGGGGTCTCCTGGACCCAGCGACGCCCATCATAGCGATACCATTTGCCACTCAGGGCACCAATGGTCCAATACCGCCCCTGTTCGTCTTTTAGCTGGAGTCCTTCTAGCTTGTCTTTAAACTCCTGCTCACTAATCTCGTCGTCGTCGAACTGTTCCCGCAGTTCATCGTACTGACGCTGAAGATCTTGAAAGTCCATCGGGGTGCGCATCTCCTTCACTCACGGAGGCATGCAATGCAATGCCTGGAATTCAAACCCTATAGTATAGCCAAATAACGCAAAGAACAAAATCAGCAAGACTCTCATGCAAATAGCTGCCCCTACGCCGAAGCAGCCAAGGCTTGCAGACGGGATGCCTGTGTGCTATGATGTTTAATCGAGGAAACACCAATGGCCATGTTGCCCCTCACATACGACCACGACCATCCTACCGATATGCCGCCGTACAGATGGCAACAGGCGATGGCACTGCCGGTCTTCGCCGCAGCGTTGGGCCTGTACGGATTAACGCTCGCCCCATCGGTTGTCACCCTGTTTGACGACAGCCTGGAATTCCAACTCGTCACCTATCAACTGGGGATCGCTCACCCCAGCGGTTATCCCCTTTATACGTTGCTGGGCTGGCTCTTCACGCGGCTCCCTATAGGGGATGTGGCCTACCGGGTGAATCTGATGAGCGCCGTCTTCGGGGCGCTGACGGTGGCTCTTGTCTATCTGATTGGGTTGGAGTTGGTGGCAGGATCGCAGCGGCTCTCCGGCAGAGGATCTGGTGAAAATGCACGCCAGGCATGGACCGAGGTCCTGGCAGCTTCGATTGGAGCACTATCTCTGGCTATCTCTCCGGTCTTTTGGTCACAGGCAACAGTGGCCGAAGTTTACACCCTCAACGCTACTTTCGTGGCGGGGATACTGTGGTTACTCGTGCGGAGAAGATGGCAAGACAAAAGCTATACGCATTCCCTTTCTGAGAAGAGATTGCTGGCTCTCGCCTTTCTCTTCAGCTTGTCGCTCACCCACCACCGGACGGTGGTGCTTCTGCTCCCGGCCATTATCTTTCACTTATGGCGTCAGTCTAGAGGCTGGAGACATCGGGGCCTCTTGGTCTTGGCAACTAAAGGAAATCTCCCCGCCGGCCTGCTACAGACAGGGGTAAAGCTGGCCGCAGCTCTGGTCGCACCATTGATGCTATATCTGTACATTCCACTGCGAGGGCACATTGGTTCACTAGACGGCACCTACACCAATACGCTGGCCGGCTTCTGGCAGCACGTGACCGCCAGTGGCTATGGGGTCTTCATCTTTCAGAATCCATTCGGAGCCGAACGCAGTGCCAACTTCTATTTCTCCCTATTTCTGAAACAATTCGGCCCTCTGGGCCTCGTTGCCGGGTTAGCTGGCCTCGTAGCTGTGCGCCAGCGCCGCGCCCGAAGTCTTACGGGGATTGCCTTCATCACTTACTTCGCCTTCAACTTGTTTTATCGTGTAGACGACATCCAGGTTTTCTTCATACCTACCTTCCTCATCTGGGCGATATGGGTAGGGGTAGCCGCCGGCTGGCTGTTGGGTAGACTGGGCTCGGTGAACACAAATCACCCTCCCTCAAAGCGACTGCTTCTATCACTGGTCACGGTCCTGCTTTTCGCCGGACAATTGGCCGTTTTGACCTGGGAAAATCTACCAGCATTGAACCGTTCCAACGATTGGGCCATCCACGACTATGGGCTTGACATGATGCGCCAACCCCTGGAACCAGATGCAGCTATCGTGGGAATTTTGGGCGAAGTCACGCTGGTGCGCTACTTCCAGGCAACGGAAGGACTGCGTCCTGACCTTCTCCCCGTCGCCGCCGACCAGGAAATCCAACGACTGGCGATCATCGCCCGTTTGCTGGACGAAGGGCGGCCCGTGTATCTGACACGTGAATTACCTGGCGCGCCCGCGCTCTGGTCTTTGAGTGCCGTCGGCCCGCTGATCCAAGTGAATCCGCGGCCGATCGTCAGGGTGCCTGACACACCCTTTATCGCTGGATCTTCTCTCATTCCAGAAATCACTTTGTATGGCTACGCCATCAGCCGCCCCCCGACTCACAGCGCAATAGCTCCGGTGCGTTTGACCCTGGCCTGGCAGGCGACGGCGCCAATCACTCGCGAGCTAAAAGTCTCAGTCAGGTTATACGCTGAGGGCGATTCACTCAGCAAAGGCGACCAACCCGTGGCGCAGGACGATGCTGCGCCCGTCCACTTTGCCTATCCGACCACCGCCTGGCGGCCTGGTGAATTCATCACTGACGTATACGATTTAGTCCTTCCTCCCACGCTCCAGCCAGGTGAATACACGCCTCTTATTATTCTCTATGAGCCAATGCAAGGTGCCGCCGAAGTCGGTCGATTAACTCTACCGCCTGTGCACCTTCCCTGATTTCCCAATGGGAACATCATCTCCCCATAGGCGTATTTCAGTTTTGGGGCAGACCCCTCCCCCAGCCCCTCCCCGACGCGGGGAGGGGAGCAATCTCTCCCCTTCCCTGGTAGGGAAGGGGCCGGGGGTTAGGTCTGCCCCCGAAGTGAAATGCACCCTCCCCACCCTCAACCTTTGCGCAAACCAAAGGAGCGTGTTACAATGAAAGGGCTAATGAAAGGTTCATTGACCCATCCTATGCCGAGGGACAATCATTCACTAAAAAATAAGAGGAGAGTCGGCAATGGATGATCAAAGAAATGCCCCCTCGCGTAACCAAGGGCATCTTTGGTCATTTTTGTTTACGAAGCGTAGATCAGGTACGTCGAAGACCAGAAGGAAAATAACCTAGGGAAAGACACCTAGGGAAGTGAATGTGAACCCACATATTTTTCGAGAATTCAGCATCAGAGGCATTGCCAATCAAGATTTGACAGATGAAGTAGTGATAAGGATTGGGCAAGCGATTGGTATATTCTTTGAGCAACGCGGTGGACAATCGCTGGTGGTGGGCCGGGACGTACGTAATAGTTCGGTGCGTATCAACAGTTCCCTCATTGCTGGTCTCTTGCAGAGCGGACTCTATGTAATTGACGTGGGGGTTGTGCCCACACCCGTCCACAACTTTGCGACCGATCTTTTTGCGGCCGATGGCGGAGTGATGATAACTGCCAGCCATAACCCGCCTGAGCACAACGGTCTCAAAATCCGCAGCGATTGTACTTTGTGTGGGGACGAATTGCAGGAGATCCGCCGCATTGCCACAGAGCTCTCGAAGGGGACAAAATTCGCGCAGAGGATTCCATCCTCTGCGGATGCTGAGACTTCGCCCGCCACGCACTTAACCCCATCCAGTGGAAGCCTGCAACATGCAGACCCACTCCCTATTTATCTCGAACGCATCAGAACTCACGGCGACATTTCCCCGAAGTCCGGCGTAGGTGGGAAGAAGGGAGTCCCTAAACAGCGATCCCTTAAAATCGTGGTGGATGGGGGAAATGGTACCAATGGACTCATCGTGTCTCATTTACTGCACGAGCTGGGGTGCGAAGTGGTTGAAGTGTATTGTGAGCCAGATGGGAATTTCCCCAATAGAGTCCCTGATCCCACCGCGCCCGGCGCTATTGCCGCTTTGTCGGCGTCCGTTCGGGCCGAGAGAGGAGACTTGGGCCTGGCCTACGATGGCGACGGTGACCGATTGGTATTGGTGGATGAACGAGGTAACGCAGTATTAGGCGATCAGATCATTATGATCCTGGCTCGCGACGTATTGCGTCGTGGCCCGGCCAAAATCGTCTATGAGATATTATGCACCCAGGCGCTGGCCGACGACGTAACCGCTCACGGGGGCGAACCAGTGATGACTCCTTCTGGCTACGCCTTTGTGCACCAAGCGATGCGGGACACGGGAGCGGCCCTGGGGGGAGAATTCTCTGGCCATTTCTTCTTCAACGAGCCTGACTTTCGCTTTGACGATCCGATCCTTGCTACTCTCAAAATTCTCAATATCGTATCGCACAGCCAGCGTCCCTTGTCGTCGCTGGTGGCCGATCTGCCGGCTTATTACTCGTCACCTCAAATAAGGCTCCCATGCCCCGACGAGTTGAAACGTCAGGTGGTGGAGCAAGTGAAGAATCGCTTCAAAGCGCTTTACCTTGTGGATGAGTTAGATGGAGCGCGCATTCACTTTGGTGACGGCTGGGCATTGGTGCGTGCCTCGAATACCCAGCCAGTTCTTTCGCTCCGCTTTGAAGCCACCTCGGAGAAGCGCCTGGAGCAGTTGAAAGCTCAGGTTTTGGATCAAGTCGAGCATTGGATGACACAACCGGGATAATTCATTTTAAGATATGGAGGACCGAAGACTGTGCTCGCACCAACTGATTTCTTTGATCTCGACAGTTACGAACACAAATCGCTGTTTTACGATAGCCGGGTAGTATACGTCTGGGACGTCTTGAAGCTGCTCGGAAATTACCTGGATCAGATCATCGTACCGGGGATTCAGGGACAAATTATGGAAGGAGCATACTTGCTGGGTGATAAGATCTTCATTGGCCCCGGTTCGATAGTTGAACCAGGAGTCGTTATCAAAAGTCCCACGTATATCGGAGCCAACACCCAGGTCAGGCAAGGTGCCTATGTACGAGGGAATACACTGGTGGGTGATCATTGCGTGGTGGGGCATGCGACGGAGGTTAAGAACGCAATTTTCCTGAACGGGGCCAAAGCCGGGCATTTCGCTTACGTAGGCGATAGCATCCTGGGCAACCGGGTGAATCTGGGTGCTGGCACCAAACTGGCCAACGTCAAGCTCAATCACGCCAACGTGGTGGTCAAGGTAGCGGAACAAACTTATGAGACCGGCCTGCGAAAGCTGGGCGCCATCTTGGGTGACCGGGTGCAGACTGGATGCAATGCGGTCTCGAATCCAGGCACATTGTTGGGGCCGGGGTGTATGGCCTATGCCCTAAGCCTGTTGCGAGGTTATTACCCGGCCAATACAATGGTTAAACGCCCCTCCGAAAGGGCTACTATTTCTGGTATCTGACATTTTATACCCGACGGACGTGCGGATATTATAGGAGATGCTTCGTTGGACCCTGATCGTAGTACCCTAATCATTATCTTATTTGTGTTTGCCTTGCTTCACGCCTTTTTTGCCGCTGCCGAAGTCGCCATTGTCTCTATTCGTAAACCTCGCCTTAACCAACTGATCGAAGAAGGTCATCAGGCAGCCCAGCGGGTCGCCGACCTGGCCGAGGACGCCACCCGGTTGCTAACCACTACTCAGTTTGCGCTCAAGTTACTGGGATTCCTGGTTGTCGCGCTGGTCGCTTCTATCTATGGAACGCCATTGGCTAAGGCGCTGGATAGCTTGAAGGTTGCCTGGCTGTCGCCTATCAGCTACCCGGTAGCTATCGGAGCTATCACCCTGGGCTTGGTGTTCATCATGCTGGTCTTTGGTGAACTGATCCCCAGAGAACTGGCCGCTCGAAACCCGGAGCGCCTGGCCCTTTGGGCCTCCTATCCGGTGTACGCTGCTGCCCTCATCGCCATGCCTTTGGCAAAAGTGGTCGTGGCCATCAACCATCTATTCACGCGACAACAGGATGAGGCTCCCCATGGTCTGCCCTTTATGATCGAAGAGGAGATCAAAACCCTGGTGGATGCTGGAGAAGAAGGAGGCTTCATCGAAGAAGAAGAAAAGGAGATGATTTACTCCATCTTCGAGTTCAGCGACACGTTGGCCCGCGAGGTGATGATCCCTCGCATTGACATGGTGGCCATTGAGGTCAACACCAGTATTATGGAAGCTCTCGAAGTGGTTATCCATGCGGGCCATTCACGCATCCCTGTCTACGACGAGACGATAGACAATATCGTCGGGATACTGTACGCCAAAGACCTATTACGACATTGGCATCACGATCCCCAGAGTCTCCAACTTAAAGACATTCTGCGCGAAGTATACTATATCCCGGAAACTAAAAAAGTGGACGAACTACTGCAGGAATTGCAGCAGCGCAAGGTCCACATTGCCGTCGTCGTAGACGAGTATGGTGGCATTGCCGGGCTAGTCACCATCGAGGACATCCTGGAAGAGATTGTAGGCGAAATCCAGGACGAATACGATAGGGAAGAAGCCTTTATGGAGGTTATCAACGACGACGAGATTATCTTTAATGGCCGGGTGGATCTGGACGACGTGAATCACATTATGAGCCTTGAACTCCCCACGGACAGCAGCGACACCCTGGCGGGCCTGATTTACAGCAACCTGGGGCGGGTGCCTATTGTCGGCGACAAAGTGCACATCCAAAACGTAGAAATCACTGTCCTTTCGGTGGTGAGGCGCCAAATTAAAAAGGTCAAAGTGGTGCGTTTGCCGGTTGAAGGGAGCACGGACAACCATGAGGCGCCACAGACGAGTATCCATTCTACCCAACCCGACTTGAACATGCACGCTTCGGGTACATCGCCATATGCTGGAGGCATTGTCCATGACTCACGCTGAACTGATAGCCAGCGCGACGGCTGCCCGCGAACGGGCCTATGCACCCTATTCGAATTTCAAAGTCGGCGCGGCATTGTTGGGAAGGTCCGGCAGGGTATACACCGGGTGCAACGTGGAAAATGCTGCCTATGGTCCCGGGATATGTGCCGAGCGTACAGCGATCTTCAAGGCCGTCTCCGAAGGCGAGCGCGAGTTTGAAGTGATTGCCGTCGTCACTGAGAACGGCGTCTCCCCCTGTGGTACCTGTCGGCAGGTAATGATGGAGTTTGCCCCAGACATGACCGTCGTCATCAGCGACACTCAAGGAAATACCCGCACCACCACTGTCCGCGCCTTGCTGCCCGATGGCTTCACGCCCAATCAATTACCCAGATAGCGGGATGGCGAGTGGTAGGGAGGGGGACAGGTCTCATTCCAATCTCCCATCGGAGGACAGATGCCCTACATAACCGTCGCTGGCGAGCGTCTCTTTTATGCTCCAGTTGAGGATGACCCAACCCACAAGAGGAATCTGATCCTGATTCACGGTGCAGGTGGGGATCATACCCACTGGCCAGCCGAATTGCGGCGGTTGCCAGGGGTCAATGTCTTCGCACTGGATCTGCCGGGACACGGTCGTTCAGCAGGACAGGGACGCACCAACGTCGAGGATTATGCCGACACGGTAGACCTCTTCATCCAAGCAGTGGGGCTGGAAAAAGCATCGGTGGCAGGTCACTCGATGGGCGGAGCCATTGCACAAACGCTAGCCTTGCGCCGGCCGCCGTGGCTGGTCAGCGTCGTGCTGGTCGGCACAGGAGCACGGCTACGGGTGCATCCTCTGATCCTGGGAGGTCTGAATACAAATTTCGAAGCCACGATAGACACCATCTGCCAATGGCAATATGGGCCAACTATTAGCGAGCAAATGCGGCGCAAGGGCCACCAACAATTGCTAAGTGTAGACCCGACCGTCATCCATGGCGATTACGCCGCCTGCAACGCTTTTGACGTAATGGACCGGGTAGGAGACATCACCCTGCCGACGCTTATTGTTGCCGGGAGCGCCGACAAGATGACGCCGCCTAAATATAGCCAATATCTACACGACCAAATATCAGGATCTCAACTGGTAGAAATCAAAGATGGGGGCCATATGATGGCGGTGGAAAAGCCAGCCGAAGTGGCTCAGGCTGTGGCGCGCTTCCTGGGAGCGCTATGAAAGCGACCACGGATCAAGGAGTTACTCCTCTTTGAAAATGACTGGCAAAAAGGTGGGCATACCTTTAATCCTGGCCAGAGCCTCCAGGGAACCAATGTTGCTCAGGCCGTCGTCCAGCAGGACGTGATTGCGCAGCACAAAACCGGGGGGGATGTCGGTAACGGTAGCAGTATAAGTCAAAATAGCGGAGTCCCCCACCGGGACCGGCACAGTCCATGTGATGACACGACCGTCGGTCTGGAGGACACCACCGCCGGCTTTCAGGATATTGGGGGTAAGGGCCAGGCTGGCTGGCAGGAGATTGGTGGTAGTAACCAGCCCATCGGCGACGCCGGTATTGCGCACCTGAAGTGTGTAGGTCAGCAGGCTCCCCCTTTGGCCAACATCAGGCGTGACGTTGAAGGTGGATTCCGACAGAATGGGCAGGTTGACGCTGGTAGCTGCTATGCGGTCAAACTTGATAGCATGGCTATCGTAGCCCATCCAGACAGTGTGACTGACGACGTGCCCCATCGGCAGCGGGCCATTGATGTTGGCCTGATAGGTAAAGATGCGGTTCTGCCCCTGTGCCAGCGGCCCAGACCAGACAAAAGCCGACTGACCAGCGTCCCAACTCGCACCGCCAGTGACACTGTCCGGGATAGGAACCAGGTCACTGGTGAAAGTAGCGGTAAAGTAAGCAGATGCCACATCCTGCCAGCCGTCGTTTTTTAGCACAAGGGTGTAGTTCAGGCTATCGGTGTCGCGCGCCAGCGACTTGTCAACGCTGAGAGTAGAGCCACCCAGCCAACTTAACCAGCCCGTCACACGCTGTATCAGGCGACGGTTGGTCGCCTGGCTCAGACCGTCTGGGTCAAAGGCAAAGAACGTGGTACGCCAGGGAATATTTCGCCCCTGGAGATCCGGCCCCGCGTTGGTCACCGCGTTGGGCTGGCCCTCCTGTCCCACAAAAGCGACGGCGGCGCTGGCAGCCGGCGTGATAGCATCGCTGAAGTTCTTGTAGGGATAAGAAACCTCTTCCGGTCCCAGGTAGCTGCCCACCGGACTCTCCGCCACACCTACCACCGTAGTGCTGGTGAAATCTTCAGTGTAGCTGTACACGCCTAGATAGTTTAAGGCGAATTCGTCAGGCCCCTCGGTGTGGTAGAGGTAGTCTTGCCCATTGTAGTAAAGCCGCCCGCCGCCGTCCAGATAGGCGGCCAGCCGCTCTTCCTCGACGGGGGTGAGGGGCTGATACCAATCGTAGGCACTGAACCAGAGGACCATCGGGTACATCTGCAATGTCTCAAGGGAGGGGCTGGGCGGTTGACCGCCACTGAAATTCCATGGCACGTGCCACTCGTCGTAGGAGATGCCATTGGCATCTAATGCGTCCCGGTAGTGATCTTCCACATCATACCAGCGATCATCGTCCACCAGCAGGGCGGGTGCTGGCGCGCGAGTCTCGCGGGTAGCTATCGCATGCAATCCCGGCACCGTTGCCGATCGGGCGGTGATGGTGACCGCATCGCTGGCAGCCCAGGCTGCTGTCACAGGGACTTGCACCGTGAGCGCCACCGGCGCCGACTCGCAGGGAGCCAGGGACACGCTGGGGGTAATCATCGAAGTGGTCCAGGCAGAACCGGTGGGGATCAGGTTGAAAATGTCGGGGTTGCCGGTTTCAGCCGTGTTGCGAATTCGCAGTGTATGAGTAACGGTACGGCCAAAGTCTCCCACCGATACTCCATTGACAGGTGTTAGCTCAATTCCAGCCGACGACGGCGGCGCAGAGAACCAGGCGATAGAACGGCTGATGACCTCAGTACGGACGACTGGATCGGTGATGGCCTCGAAACCGTACGACAGGTAGATTACCCGGTAGGGCAGGCACTGCCCCACCTGCTGACCGCCGGAGCCGTCACCATCATAGCTCACAACCGACGAAGCGAAGTCAGGCTCAGTGACGCTGACTTCGTCAGGGAAGATCTGATTATCGGCGCCGCCGGGGCCTTTAATAGCAAAGCTCAACCCGTCGAATGGGCCACCTGTCACGCCTGTCAGGTTGGTTATTCCCGTGTCGTCACGTACATAGTGCGCTTTAAGATAATGCCTGAAGTAAGGGGCAGAGATGAAGGGATAATTGTCATCATAATAAGCTACGTCTTGGCCGCTGAGGAACAAAGAGCCACCGCTCTCCAGGAAGTTGGTTAACACCTGGCTGGCGTTGAGATAACCAGGCGAATCCTGGGGCGACGACCAGAGGACCATATCATAAGGAAGGAGATCATCCACAGCCGGCACGTCGCGGTTGGGGTCATTTATTTTCCACAGATCATAGGTATAGCGCAGTTCATCCAAGGATAGGCGGTAGTAATCAATCTCGCTGCCATAATACCAGGCTCCGCTATCCACCAGCAAAATGGTAGGGGCGGTAATCAAGTCGAAGTCACGCACGGTGGTCTCCCCGGCGCCGATGGGAACGGCAGGGGCTATCGCGACGCGGTGACCGGAACTGGTGACAGTCAGGGTGTACACCCCACCCGGCAGGTAAGCGGTGTAGATGCCTGTGGCATCCGTAGTGACCGTCAGCGGTGTGCCGTCCACAACGATGGTGGCAGGTGGCGTTACCGGCTGGCCACCGCTTGTCACCCGGCCAGTGAGAGTACCAGTGGGCACAGTAGTAAGGGCAAAATTCGCAACTGAGGTCGTATTGGTAAGGGCTTCGACCATCTGCGACGCGGAGGCATAGCCAAAAGCCGAAGCAGTCAGCCTGTAGCGGTCAGGGGCGAGGGCGATGGTATACGTGCCATCACCAGCGGTGACGGTTGCTATTGGCGGATCGGATGTTGAGGGATCGGCGGTGAGGGTAGCACCGGCGATAAAGGCCCCATCGGGGGCACGGGTGACAACGCCGGTAATAACGCCGGCATCGGCCACGGCAGCCACGGCAGCGTAAGCGTCAATGCGCCCCCAGCCGTAGTCATTGTTGGGTATGGGACTCCCCAGCGGCACCGCCGTCCTTTCGATGATAGTTTCGAGCTGGTTCACGGTAAGATCGGGATCGGCTTGCAGCATCAGAGCAGCCAGCCCGGCCACATGAGGCGTGGCCATAGAGGTGCCGCTGCTTTCGCCATACGCCCCACCCGGCAGACTGGAGCGTATATTCACACCGGGGGCCGATGCCTCGGGCTTGATCAGGTTGCCTCCATACCAGGTGGAAGGTCCCCGGCTGGAGAAGCTAGCGATCACATCGTCGCCGGCAACTGCGCCCACAGCGAAGGCTTCAGGGTAGCCGGCCGGCACATCAATGGAACCGCCGGCCGGGCCATCGTTGCCAGCGGCGAAGGGGGCAAAGATGCCAACCGCCCGCAATGCCTGCACATCGGCGCGAAAGACGTCGGTGCTCCCCCCGGAATTGCTCCACGAGTTGCTAACCACGTCGGGCGGAGTGCAGTCAGGGCCAGGATCTGCGATCCATTGCATAGCAGCGTGCAGCCAGCTCTCCTGGCCTACTCCCTGGCTGTCGAAAGCCTGCACCCCAATCCAAGTAGCCCCTGGCGCCACGCCGATGCCCCCCCCGCCGACGATGGTCCCCATCGTGTGAGTACCATGCCCCTGGCGGTCTACGGGGTAGGTTGCGCCGCCCCCCGTAGCATCGAACCAATTGCAGGTGTGCACGTGTAAACCGTGCGGGTCGTAGCCACGATAGCGGGTTTGGAGCGCCGGATGTAACCAGTCCACACCCGTGTCAATATTGGCAACGACGACGCCAGTCCCCTCCACGTTGAGTGCATTCCAAACCTGGTCAGCGCGGATGCGGGCGATGTTCCATTCAACGCCTTGGCTATAGGGCAGGACATCCGGCAGCGCTCGTGGGCGATCAGTGATATAGTACAGGCGATCCCGGCGGACGATGCGCACTTCGGGGCGGGCGGCTAGTGCCAACACGGTGTCCAGGTCGGCATCGGCTGCCAGCCCATTGAAAATCCAAAACGAACGGATGTTGGCCGCGCCCCCCACCACCTCTCGCTCGGCCAGTACGGTCAGCGCACCCGCCTGTGACCTGTGGGCCGTCGCCTGCAGGGTAGTGATCACAGCCTGGCGTCGCCGGGCCGGGTCAGGTTCAGCCAGAGCAGCCCCCAGATCCGCAGCGGCCTTCACCTCGACGATGATGGGCATCCGGCCTCCGTCCCCCTCAACCAGTTGTTTGAAAAGCACTGGTTCGATTTTGAGTCGTAGCATAGGGTCAATGAAGGACAAGGATGAAGAGGCGTCGCTGGCTTCTGGCTTCTGTGCCGCCGCGACCCAGACAAGAGAGGAGAAGAAAAGCGCCAGGAGAAGGACCACCCAGCCCAGACGCTTCACAACACGTTTACCCGTTAGGACTTCCTCATTTGCCATCAGGCACTCGCTATCCAAAGGGCTAAACAACATATGTGTGCTTACTACAACCAGATTATACCCTAAGTAACCGTTAGCACAACTTACAAAACTAAGTAACTGCTCAGGCCAGATAACCCTTGCGAAGGTTTGGTGAGAGTTTTCAGAGCGAAAATGCCCTGGCCTACCGAAAACTGCCCTGTTAGCCAGGTGATTCGCAACCTAGTATAAAGAA
>CAYTNQ010000091.1:0-17211 GCA_964439175.1 uncultured Anaerolineales bacterium
GGTCATATTATCGGTGATGCTGCTGGGATGGCGCGGCAGCCCGGTTGCTGCTTCGTATTCCTGATAAATACAATCCACCAGCCTGTCTTCGGCTTCTGGAATGGCGCTGTCGGTGACACGCGCGACCTTGAAGCCAGTGGCGCCCGGTATGTCACACGAGTCAGCGTGGATTGAGACCAGCGCGTCGGCGCGATAACCGGTCAGGCGATCATCGAATTCTTCCAGCAAATCCACATGGTATCCCTTGCGTTTGAGGAGTTCCTGAACTTCCTGGGCGATGCCCATGTTCACCTCAGCCTCAGTCAGCCCATCAGGACAGACAGCGCCAGGATCGTAGCCAGCGTGTCCAGCGACAATGCCGACATAGGGTGCATCCGGCGCCCCATCGACGGACGACACAAGCGTGTCGGAGATGGTGGTCGTGTCACTCTCACTCGCTGGAGGTTTTGCTGTGATCGGCCGCTGGTTCTCGCCACCGGTCAATAGGCGCGCACTGATCAAAGCCGCCGCCAACAGCGATGCGATAGCAATAACCAGCATGACTCGCCCTCCCACCACCAACGCCTGCCGGCGGATTGGTGACGGGAGCTCTTTCCCTCGCTTACGCGTTTGCATAACGCTATCTTACCACAATCGCACCGAACGCGAAAGATGCCATTCTAACTATCGCTGTAACTGCTTAGCCGACACAGATGCGACGCACTTTCGCTCCAAGATCGGGTCTTTTTGCAACGCCTTCTTGATGCGCAATGCGCGACGATTTGCGCTTGACAGTAGCGCCGGGCCAGCAACATTTCTAACCATTCTCCTATATTTCTCTCACGAGATTCTACTTGTCTCGTGCTATTATGGTAGTGCTGGCAAGCCAATTATTGCTTATTACGGGCTTGCTACTTCTACTCGGGCCAGCACGGCTTTCTGTCTCATTGTTGCCCACTGTGTTGGCCCGCCTGTTTTTGCCCTCGCTCGATAAGCTGTGCCTTCGTTAGCACGCAGGATCGGGTAGAATCAGTGTCCACGCAGATTCGTCGGCGTCACACGAACAGCGACAAAATCGCTGTGTGCAAAAGTCATCAGGTGACATCCCCAGGTCTGCAATCCCTTCCCGGTACTTCTCCGCGTATTCTACAGCGGCAAAGGCAAGAATAATAGAAGTGGGAATATTGGGATTGCCTCTCCAGCCAAACTTGATTAAAATACGTAGGTGTTGATAGCTCACCTCTCGCTGGATAGTTCGCCCCAGGCGGTCTTGAGTTACGCCTTTATGGCGTTAAGTTAAGAAGGAAGGGATATGAAAAAGAACGCGCCGACTAGCAGGTATGGAAGCTACGGGCGACTGGACGCTCTCTCGCCCATGCTCTCGCGACGAAAGTTTCTGCGCCTGACGGGGATGGCCGCCGCCGGCACCGTCCTGAACGCCTGTGCCCTGCCCCGGTCCCGCCCCACCTCCCAGGGCAGTGACAAGGTGCAATTGGTCTATCAGGACTGGCGAACTGAGTGGTTCCCACCTATGGCCCAGCAAATGCTGGAACAGTTCCACACTACCCATCCGAATATCCGCGTCTTTTACACCCCCGACCCGGAGAATATCGAGGAGAAGCTGCTGACCGACATGCAGGCCGGTATTGCGCCGGACGTCTTCCAGGCCTGTTGCTCTTTCTTCCCCATCCTGGCCCAGGAGGGATATACCCTCGACCTGCGCCCCTACGTGGAGGCCGATTTAGATCAGGCCACCATAGACGATTGGGACCAGGCTCAATATCTGGCTCTCTTTACCCGCGATGGACGGCAATATGGCCTGCCCAAATATCATGGCGCGCTGGCGCTCTATTACAACAAAGATCTCTTCGACGATTACGGCGTGGACTATCCCGACGACACCTGGGATCACGACGACTACCTGGCGGCCATGAAACGTCTCACCCACCAACGTGAGGTAGGCGGCAAGACCGATTTATGGGGCAGCATGCTCGACGTCTCATGGGATCGCATTCAAATGCACGTCAATGGCTGGGGCGGCCATTTCGCGGACCCGGATGATCCAACTCGATGTCGTATGGGCGAGCCTGAAGCTATGGCGGCCATGGAGTGGATCCGCGCCCGGATGTGGGATGATGGGGTGATGGCCACCTTCCCGGACGTGCAGAACATGACGACGCGCCAGGCTTTCATTACCGGGCGGGTGGCCATGGTGGAGGATGGCTCCTGGGCGCTGAAGGACATCCTGGCAGGAGCCGACTTCCGCATAGGAGTTGCGCCGTTCCCGGCGGGACCGGTGCGCCGGGTAACGCTGGCCACGACGGACGGCTTCGGTATTTATGCCGGGACCAAGTCCCCCGACGCCGCCTGGGAATTGGTCAAGTTCCTCATCAGCAAAGAGTACGGCCGGGCTATGGCGCGCGCCAACTTCCTCCAGCCGGCACGCGCCTCCCTGGTAGACGAGTGGGTAGGCTTCATCCGTGAGCAATTTCCGGAGAAAGCCAGGGATGTGGATATCGCCGCCTTCGCGGACGGCCATATCAAGGGCTATTCGGTAACGGCCGAGGTCTTCGCCAATATGGCCGATGCCAAGCGGATTGCCTATGCCGCGTGGGATCAAATCTTCACCCTGGGCCAGATGCCGGTGGAGCAGATGCAGGACGTCTGTCGCCAGATCGAAGAGACACAGAAGGAAGGTTGAGGCTGAGGCTAAGGGAGAATACTTATGGGGTCAAAAATCCGTTGGGGGGGGCTACGTACCAAAATCATCACCTGGTCTTTCGTGCCCACGGCGATCATCTTGTTGGCAGTGGCATTGGTCACCTTCAGTGCCTACCAGCAGGTTACAGAGACATTCGTCATCGCCCGCGATCAGGAACTGACCCGTCTCTCAGCCGGCCAGTTAGCGACGGAATTGGCCGAATATACCGACATCTTGACGGCCCTGGCGCGTACGGCGGACATCTCGCACTACAGCCCGACGGTTCAACAAGCCGCTCTCAAACAAGCCAGCAATCGCCTGGTGGTCTTTGATGGCGGCGTCGTCATCATCGATCCCTTTGGGACGGTCGTAGCCACCCAGCCAGAGCGACCAGACCTGCTCGGGCAAGACTGGTCTGACCATGACTACTTCCGGCAGATGCTTCGCTCTCCAGGGCCGATCTTTACAAACATCATGGCCCATGGCCCGCAAGGGAGCGAGGTGGTCGCTGTCGTCGTGCCCATCTTCGGCAGCCAGGGTGAGTTCTTGGGAGCCATGGCCGGCATGTTTCGACTGGGCACTACAGCCGTCAGCGCTTTCTACGGCGACATTGTGAAATTGCGTCTTGGAGAGAGCGGCAATACTTACCTGGTAGATGGCGACGGCCGGGTGATTTATCATTCTGAGATAGAACACATCGGCCAGGACTTCTCTACGCAAACAGCGGTACACCAGGTGCTGGACGGCCAGGGGGGTGCTATCCGCACCTATAATTTTGACGGTCATAGCATCGTCGCCGGTTTTTCCCCGGTGCCAGGCACACCCTGGGGGCTTGTCACCGAGGAGAGTTGGGCCGCACTCACCAGCGGAAGTCGAGGTTACCAGCGCTTCCTGCTTTTGCTGCTGGTGCTGGGGATCGTGGTGCCAGCCATGGTCGTCACCGTCGGGGTGCGGCGCATCACCCAGCCTATTGCGGAATTGATAAGCGCCGCCCAGGAAGTGGCCGGAGGCAATTTCGGCCAGACTATCAGGGCTAAAACAGGGGACGAAATAGAAGCACTGGCAGAACAGTTCAACCTTATGGCAGCCCAGCTCCAGGAATCATATGCAAATCTGGAACAGAAGGTTGCAGACCGCACTCGCGAGCTATCCACGCTGCTGGAGGTCTCGCGCAACGTGGCTTCCATACTGGAACTGGAACCACTGCTGGGTCTGATCCTGGATCAGCTCAAATCGGTTGTGGACTACAACGGAGCTTCCATCTTGACGTTAGATGGGGAAGTGTTGAAAGTCCTGGCCTACCGAGGCCCCATTCCCCTGGGGGAAGTATTCCAGTTGCAGTTCCCCCTGGAGGAGGCAGGAGCCAATCGCGAAGTGATCCAACGCGGAGAGCCAGTATTTATCCCCGACGTCTGGGGAGGTGCTCCCATGGCGCGCGCTTTTCAAGAAGCAGCCGGCGATGAGCTACGAACTACCTTTGGCTACATTCGTTCCTGGATGGGAGTCCCGCTGATCGTTAAAGATCAGGTGGTTGGCATGTTGAGCCTCGACCACAACCAGCCCAACTACTATATGCGCCAACAGGCAGAGCTGGCGCTGGCTTTTGCCGCCCAGGCAGCCGTGGCGATCGACAACGCACGCTTGTACGCTGAGACCAGGCGGCGAGCCGACGAGATCCAGACGTTGTACAACGTCCAGCAAGCCATCGCCAGTCCTCTGGAGTGGGACGAGGTGCTGCAACTGATTGCCGACGAAGCGCGCAGGCTCACGTCTACGCGGTTTAGCATGGTCCTCTTACTCAATGGGGACGACGTGCGCTTATCCACGTTCTCGGGCCAACCGATTCCCGGTTTATCGCTAGGTTTTCGGATGCCTACGGATCAATCAGCAGTTGGGGCATCCATCCGGTCAGGCCAGGCCGTTCTAGTCACCGACGTGGACAATGATCCGCGTGCCAACCCGGAGGCGAGCCAGTTAACCGGGGCGAAATCTCTCCTGGTCGTCCCTCTGCTCACTGAGTCCCAACCCATCGGCGCAATTTTGGTTGCCGACAAGTCGGTGGGGGCATTGGGGCCAGACGATGAGCGGGTGCTGAGTATGCTGGCATCGGGAGCCGTGATCCAATTGGAGAACGCACGCCTCTACCAGGAAGAGCAAATACAACGCTATGATGCCGAGCAACGTCGCCAGGTGGCCGAGGGCCTGCGAGACATCTTGACCATCCTCAACTCCACTCGCCCCTTGGGCGAAATCCTCGAGTCTATCGTAGCCCAGGCCGGCCGGTTGCTGGGTGCGGATGCGGGCGTGATTTATCGGCTCGAGGTCGATCAGCAATTGATCAGGGTTGAAGCTGCTTCCGGCATGCCGCCTGAGTTCCTGGCTCTGGAGTCACTACCTCTCGTCGCTTCGGGACCCAATCAGGCAGTCCTGAACTGGCAACCATTTGCCGTGCCTGACCTGGCGCTGCACCTGGCAGCCATCAACGCGGACGACTCCGGTCTCCCCTCCCAGATGCAGGCCTGGCTAGAGGTGGTCAGCAGGGAATTCGGTGCCTATCTAGCCGTGCCTCTCATCATCAAAGACGAGGTATACGGCACGATCTCCCTCTACTATTGTGCCCCCCGAGAATTTTCTGACGAGGAAATCGGCCTGGCTGTCACCTTCGCCGACCAGGCTGCCCTGGCAATTGAAAACGCCCGGCTTTACGGGCGCGCCCAGCAAGTAGCTACCATAGAGGAGCGCCAGAGATTGGCCCGGGAACTGCACGACGCGGTGACCCAGACTCTCTTCTCGGCCAGCCTCATCGCCGAAGTGCTGCCGCGCCTATGGGAGCGTAACGAGGAGCAGGGGCGGCAGCGCCTGGACGAGCTACGCCAGTTGACGCGGGGTGCCCTGGCCGAGATGCGTACCTTGCTGCTCGAATTACGTCCGACAGCTCTGGTCGATGCAGAGTTGGGCGACCTGTTGCGCCAACTGGCTGAGTCCATCACCGGCCGGGCGCGGGTGCCGGTGAAATTGGAAGTAGAAGGCAAGTGTGTCTTGCCGCCTGAGGTAAAAGTTGCTCTGTATCGCATCGCTCAGGAGGCACTGAATAACATAGCCAAGCACTCCGGTGCCAGCCAGGCGACAATCAGCGCGCACGGCGAGCCGCAGAGAGTAAAATTGCGCATCAGTGACGATGGGCGGGGTTTCGATCCAAGTGATGTCCCACCTGATCACCTGGGATTGGGTATCATGCGTGAGCGGGCCGAAACCGTCGGTGCCACATTGCGGATCGAAAGCCAGCCCGGCCAGGGTACGCAGGTCGAGGTGATCTGGACAGAGACCCAAAAGTAGACGAAAGACGAGGGACGGAGGACGAATAGCAGTTGCTTTGGCCGACGCTTTAAAGGAAGAGCTCATGACCGAGTCAAACCCCATTCGTGTTTTGCTCGTGGATGACCACGCCGTAGTGCGCAGTGGCCTGTCGGCTTTTCTGCTGGCTTTCGACGACCTGGAACTGGTCGGAGAGGCAGGCAGTGGCGAGGAAGCTCTGCGTCTGTGCGAACAAGTTCAGCCTGACCTGGTGTTGATGGACCTGGTCATGCCGGGTATGGGAGGCGCGGCGGCTACCCGGGCCATCCGGGAGCGCCATCCCCAGATTCAGGTTATTGCCTTGACCAGCTTCAAGGAGAAAGAGTTAGTACAGGCAGCCCTGGATGCCGGGGCTATCGGCTACCTGCTGAAGAACGTCTCGACGGACGAACTGGCCGACGCCATTCGGGCAGCCCACGCAGGTCGCCCCACCCTGTCCCCCGAGGCAGCCCAAACTCTGGTCCAGGCCGAGAAACTAGAACGTTTGGCACGCGCAATTATTGATGCGCCACCTGACGCGTCCACTTTGCCCGAACTGTTACGAGAACACGTTCCCGGTATGTTCTCACACAGCCGGATAGAAATCCGGATCTATCCTGATCAGCACCTCTTACGCTCTCCTGCTGATGGGCCGCCGGTGCCGGATACGATCTGGCAGTGGCTGCGCACGACATCTGAGGCACACTATTTCTTGCCAGGGGCAGTACTGCCCTGGGGAGATGTGCAGCCAATGGGCAATTCTCTGCTGATAGCACCCATCGTTGGCGTCGAAAGTAGGGACCCAATAGGTGGTATCTATATATTACAGCACCAGGACCCTGAGGCTGTCGCCAATTTACTACCAGCAGTCCAGTCTCTGGCGGCCCAGATTTCCTCTGCACTGCACAGTGCCGAAGTCTACGCCCAAACCTTAGCTCAAGAGAGAGTCACGCGCGAGTTGGCGCTGGCTGCGCAAATGCAGACGAGCCTATTGCCCAAGACTCTGCCAGATGTCCCTGGCTGGCAACTGGCAGCCAGGTTAGATCCAGCTCGAGAGACATCGGGCGACTTCTACGATTTTATCCCCTTCCCTGGCGGACGATTAGGGATACTGGTCGCGGACGCAGCCGACAAGGGCATGGGGGCAGCCTTGTATATGACCTTGAGTCGTACCCTCATCCGCACCTATGCTGCCGAATACGATACCCGGCCTGACCTGGTGCTCTCTGCCACCAATCGCCGTATTTTGATGGATACGCGGGCTGAACTGTTCGTCACCGTCTTTTATGCTATCCTGGATCCGGTCGCCGGAAGGTTGGCATATTGCAACGCGGGGCATAATCCTCCGTTTTTGCTCAACGCCGAAAACAGAGGCCCGGTTCAAGCGCTGAGCAGAACCGGGCTGCCATTGGGTATATTCGAAGATACGGCCTGGACACAGGCCGCCGTCCAAATTGCCCCAGGGGACGTGCTCTTGCTTTATACGGACGGCATCACCGAGGCACAAGATCGACAGGGAACGTTTTTCGGCGAGAAGCGGCTGCTGGAGGTCGCGCAAGCTACCCTGGGTGGTTCAGCTCAAGATATACAGGAGGCGCTGATCACGCAGGTGCGCGAATTTTCAGGCGACGCGCCCCAGTCGGACGACATCACCTTAATGGTCGTGGTCAGGAATTGATGCCGTGCCGTTTTTGGAGATTTTGTCAAGAAGCAATTCCTGGTGAGTCTTCAACCTGGTCACCTGACCAGGTTGAAGACTCACCAGGTGTCCAGTCCCTAAACTCCCCAGATGCCCGATGTGCCTGGGCAGATTCTGATTTATACTGAACATCGAGAGAGACAATGGCATTGATGCAAACCTCCTCTGAAAAGGAGATTTAAAAGATGCAAGTAGCCTTAGATGTTCGAAGAGTAATGCTCCACCTGCTGTTAACGCTGCTGCTGTTGATCCTGGCGGTAGTGGCGGGGATGATATTGGCTCCCGGTGCGGCTGCCCAGGGGGGTGATCCACCCGGCCCCAACAGCACCATTGTCTTCCAGACGGTCAGCGGCGGTCCCATCTACGCCGTCCATTCCAGTGGCAATAACCTGCGCTATCTGACAACGGGTATCGATCCCGCCCTATCGCCTGATGGCCAATGGGTCGCCTTCACCCGCTGGGATGATACTCAGCCCGGGGCCTTTGGTAGTTTATGGGTGATCCATGTAGATGGCACAGGCGAACGGGTCCTTGCAGGCGACGTACGCCAGCCCAAAGCGCCGGTCTGGTCGCCCGATGGCACGCAGCTTGCCATCAGCGTGCAGCACGGCGGCCGTTTGCAATCCGAACAAAAGTGTAGTCGTTCGCTGCCCACTGACCCAGTTGTCGATAAGGAGGACATTCAAGTAGTCGTCGAATTTGACCAGGGTGATGCCGAAGTCAAATACTGCTACACCCTATTACCCCATCCCTTCTGGGGTTTGCGCATGGTGGACGTGGCAACGGGTACATTAAGAGACCTGCCCGGTGATCTTTTCTCATATGCGCCTACCTGGGACCCGGCCAACGACTGGCGACTGGTCTACGACGGTGACATGGGCCTGGTCAATATGGACCTCAACCAGGGAACCACCTGGGCCTTGACGGATGACGTGCGTGACCACTCGCCTGTCTTCTCACCCGATGGAAGCAAGATCGCCGTCAGCTATTGGCAGCACGATCACTGGGAACTCCACGTGATCAACGCCGATGGGAGCGGGCGCGTGCGGCTGACCGAAACGCCCTTGCGCGTCATCGTAGAGCAGCAGATCAATGGAGAAACGCCTCGATCATGGAACAATGTGGCCCCGGCCTGGTCCCCGGATGGCTCGCAAATCACCTTTCTGACTGACCGGACCGGTCGCTGGGAGATGTGGGTGATGTCCGCCGACGGGAGCAATCAGCGCCCATTGTTCCCGGCCGGAACGTTGGATGGGTTGGCATTGCACCCAGAGGGCACTCTGCAATATAACAACGTGGACGAACGTATGCTCTCGTGGCGGTGAGATGCATAGACTTCGAGGCAATTCCTGGCTGAAGATCGACGGACTCCCCAGACGCGCGACGTGTCTGGGGAGTTTTTTGTTTCATATGCACCCCGACGGTCAGCGATTCTGGCGTGCGTTCAGATTTGAGAGCGAACTGTCCTGATGACCTAACCCCCCGGCCTCCTTCCTCCCTTGGCAGGGACAGGCTGCGCAGGGAAGGGGGAGACCTGCCCCCCTCCCCGGTGCGGGGAGGGGCTGGGGGTGGGGTCCGCCCCCAAAAGCGAACGCACCCGCGATTCTGGCATTTATCGAGGAGTACGCTAAAATAGAGTTGAAGGGGAATCTGCAGATCAAGGAAAGTGGTAAGAAATTCAAAATGACAGTCGGTATTGAACAGCGGGAACGAAAAGGCATCTTGATGGTCAACCTGGGATTGGGGGCAAATATTCTTTTGGCCGGGCTGAAGACCAGTATTGGCATCTTGGGGCATAGTCCTGCCTTGCTGGCCGACGGCATCAACTCGACCTCGGATGTGGCTTACTACGTCGTGGTTAGCGTATTCATGCGCCTGGCCGGCAAGCCGCCGGATGAGGAGCATCCCTATGGCCACCGCCAACTGGAAAGCATCGCTGCCCTGGTTGTCGGCGCGTTTGTGATAACCACCGCGATTGCCATCTTTTGGGATGCGGCCAACAATGTGTATGATCTTCTGTTTGGAGAGGGTAACTTTCGGGGCGCTTCGGTTGGCGCTTTGTGGGTGGCGTTGTTTACAGTTCTCCTCAAACTGGTGCTGACGTTCATTACCCAGCGGGTCGGCCAGCAGACGCAGAATGCGGCTATTCATGCGCTGGCCTACGACCATCGCAACGATGTGTTCTCCGCCCTGGCGGCGACCATCGGTATCCTGCTGGGCCGCATGGGCTATTTGTGGGTAGACCCGCTGGCCGGGGCGCTGGTATCGCTGGTAATTTTGCGCACCGGCATCGAGATCTTGCGAGTATCCGCTCAAGACTTGATGGATGCCGTGCCTGGGCGGGTGCTGGCTGAGCAAATCGTGAAATTGCTGGATCCCATCCCAGGAGTGAAACAGGTTGAAGAGGTCCAGGCTCACCGCTTTGGGCCATACCTGGTGGTCAATGTTACCATCGGCGTCGATGGCCAGTTGAGCGTGACCGCTGGTGACAAGATTGCAACCCAGGTAGAGCGCACCCTGATGGAAAGCATCGATTTCGTGCGCCGAGTTCACGTCCACTATCACCCAGCCAGGGCACGGGACAGGGCGCCAGCGATCGAATACGTCCTTGAGCCTTATGGGACTGGTCAGGTGACCAGGTAAAAGACCCGCCACCTGTCCAGTCTGCAAACTCCCCAGATGCCCGATGTGCCTGGGGAGTTTTTGTTTTATACTGATGAAGGTTAAGAAATTACTTGGGGTATAAAGCTGGGTCTTGGCTTGTCGCCTTGAGCTAAAGCTCCAGGCTAAAAGGTCAATTACGCTGAAAGCGCACTATTTTACTTAGCTTTATATAGGCTCAGCCTGCTTCAGCTGGCTTTAACTCTCAGCCTGAGGATTTATTCTCAGGCGATTGCGGCACAACCCTGTTACCTGATTATATTCTTGATCTTCATAAGTAAAAGAACGATAACTCTTGCGAAGGTTTTATTTAACCTCCACAAGGGTAGCTGAATTGGGAAGGAGATAGTACCTTGATCAACTCGATCAGTATGACATTCAAACAGGTTTTTACCTTTCGCTGGAAGCCCACCTGGGATTTGGCGGTCGTCGCCGGGTCCTGGTTGCTGGTGGTGGGGTCCATCTACACCGCCAACGTCATTGTGGGACCGGACACAGGGGGCGGGCTGGTTTATTTTGTCCTGTACGCAGTGCTGGCAGCCACGCTCTTCGGGATTGGCATTCCCTTGTACTGGATGGTTGTCGTCCGGCGGCGCCCATTGGCCGATCTGGGACTGACCTTCCGTTGGTGGGGCGTGAGCATTGCGCTTCAGCTTATCTTTGCCTCGCTTCAGTTTGTGGGCACGCTGGCCCAGGTTCCACTCCCATCCTTTGAGGAATTGGTACCGCTGATTGCCCTGGCGCTGGCCATCGGCTTCTTTGAAGCGGTGTTCTGGCGCGGTTGGGTTCTGCTGCGGTTGGAAGAAGCTTTTGGCATCATCCCCGCTATCTTGCTGGGTTCTCTGCTCTATGCAGCCTATCACGTAGGCTACGCCATGCCGCTAGACGAGATGCTGTTCCTGTTCTTCATCGGCATCATGTTTGCCGTCGCCTTTCGCCTGACCAGGAGCGTTTTGGTCCTCTGGCCGGCGTTTCAGCCGATGGGACAGTTGGTGACTTTGATCAAAGACGGGTTGTCGCTGCCGCTCATCTCCACCCTGGGCTTTGTCGAGGTTTTGATCGCGATGCTGGTGTTGGTGTGGGTTGCAGGGCGTTACTACAAGAAACATCAGGAAGTTAAACCAAGCCCCATAACTTTAACCAGGAGAATCGCGTGAATCAGGAAACTCAAGGACAGAAACCAGGTGAGCCGCGTGCGGGTGACCAGACCCGAAGAAATTATCTCATCAGTGCTGTGATCGTCTGGGTGGCTATCATTGCTGCTTCGAGTTTCATCCTGGCCGGGACGCCGTACTTTGGGCAGATGCTGCCTATTCTTGGGGGTGGCGCTGCCTGGTTTGTCGTCGTCGTGCCAGGTGCCCTACTGAGGACCCGCTGACGACAAAAAAAGCTACCTGGTCACATGGCCAGGTAAGAGACTCGCCACCTGTCCAGTTTGCAAACTCCCCAGATGCCTGATGTGCCTGGGGAGTTTTTGTTTTATACTGAGGGTGAGGGCAGCAGTAGAGAAACGTAGGGGATGATTGCTGCCTGGGAGGCAACAATGGATACGCACCGGTGTCTGACGGATGTAGCCCGATGTGAACTTGAGATGCTGATACAAGATACCAAGGCTGCCATTGATGGCCTGGACCGCCAGCGGGAGTCGGTGCTACAGGCCATAGAGACTGCCCAGGCTGCGAAGGGATGCCCCAGCGATCTCCCCGAAGAGGCAGATTTGCTGATCATGGAGCTGCTCGGTCATGTACATCACCTGGGGCATATGCTGGACAAAACGATGCGTGAGATTGAACAGATGGAGGTGAGCCAGCCCTCGCCAGGAAACCAGCAACTCATACCCTGGCCTATCTGGTTCAATTCCCCGAAGGAGGCCTGCAGGCTGGTTCCCGCTGAGGAGCAGCGTTGAGAGCTGAAAATGCTGCAGGCCGGAGGTGCCCAATGGAAACAATATTACTCTTGTTGGCTTTATCGATGCTCCTGGTGTGGTGCAGCACCGCAGGCACTGCGCATCGATAAGATATTATTTGGGTCTGACTAAACTTAGTTGATCCTTGTGAAGGTTTTGAACCTTCGCAAGGATGTTATATCATCTAAAGGTTAAGCGGGATGAGAATTTTACTGGCTGATGATCAGGCGACCGTACGTTCGGCGCTGCAATTGATACTGGGAGAAGATCCGGAGCTGGACGTGGTGGGCGAGGCAACCGAGGCCGGGGAGTTGTTGGCTCAGATAGAGATGGCCTGCCCCGACCTGGTGTTAATCGATTGGGAGTTGCCTGGCCTGCAAGCGACCAATTTGTTGCCTGCGCTACGCCAACGCCTGCCTCACTTGGTGGTGATCGCCCTCAGCGGGCGACCGGAGGCGCGGCAGTCGGCCCTGGACGCCGGGGCCGATGCCTTCGTGAGCAAGGGCGACCCGCCAGAACGGTTGCTGGCAGCCGTGAATAGCTGTTGCCGTGGGTAGCATAGATAAACGGAAGCAGATACCTGGGGCGCACAGAGGGAGAAGGTTGTGAGAAGAAGAAAATTCGTTAGTTTCTCAATTCGTTGTAGTGTTGGCAGCAAAATAGACTTTGTGGCAAGCCAATCAAGGAGGAGGATAGCTTCTGCCGGCATTGCGGCGCTTCCCTCCGGTGAAGACAGCCCTCACCCCCCGGCCCCCTCTCCCAATCTTGAGAGCTTTCTCGGAAAGTCCTTTATAATCTAGGGGCCTGGCCTGACGGAACACGGACCACGCAACACGTTCGTTGTGCGTATTGCGTATTCCGTTTACCTTCAGCTACCACGACGACGATGAAAGCGTTTACGTTTTACGCCTTACGTTTTACGAGCTTTGCAGCTCAGGCAGGATCTGCTCGAAGTGGTCCAGCGCCGCCGGGTTGACCAAAGCATCCCGATTCATCACCGGCCTGCCGTTGAGGATGTTGGCGACAGCGCTTTCGACCTTCTTCATATTGTAGGTATAAGGGATATCCGGCGCCTCCATGATCAGAGCCGGAACGTGCCGGGGTGAGGTGTTTTCCCGCAACGCCATCTTGATCTCGCTTTTCAGTTTCTCCGTCAGGGAGAAGCCCTCGGCAAGCTTCACGAAAAGGACGATACGTTGATCCCCTTGCCAGTTCTGTCCTACGGCAAGGCTGTCTGCAATCCCTTCCAACCCTTCCACGACGTTGTATATTTCAGCCGTACCGATGCGCACTCCGGCCGGTTTCAAAACCGCGTCGGAGCGGCCATAGAAGGTTATGCCGCCGGTGTCGCTGTGCATGATGATGTAATCCCCGTGGCGCCAGACATTTTTATCGGGGTAAAAGGTGAAATACGCCTCTCGGTACTTCCGCTTATCCGGATCGTCCCAGAAGTAAAGAGGCATTGAGGGAGTGGGGGCCTCACAAACCAGCTCGCCCTGCTGATCCCACACGGGGTCGCCCTTTTCATCATACGCCTTGACTTTCATGGCCAGGCCCGGACCCTGCAATTCCCCGGCGTATACCGGGCTGATGGGACTGCCCGCGGCGAAGCAGCCGTTGATGTCGGTGCCCCCGGAGATAGAGTTGAAATGGAGGTCCTGCTTGATTTCCTGGTAAACGTATTCAAAGCCTTCGGCTGAAAGGGGAGACCCGGTTTGGGATATCTCTCTCAAGGATGACAAATCGTAATCCCGGCCGGGCTTAACCCCCTGTTTTTGAAGATAACTAATGTAAGTGGCACTGGTGCCGAAAATTGTTATTTTTTCATCTTGAATCAGTTTCCACATAGCCCCGGTATCAGGATAATTGGGGTTGCCGTCATATAGAATTACGGTAGCCCCGACCGCCAGGGAGCTTAGCAACCAGTTCCACATCATCCAACTGCAGGTGGTGATGTACATGATCCTATCTGCGCGCTTCAGGTCGGTGTGCAAAAGGAGTTCTTTCAGATGATTGATCAGCACGCCGCCGGCTCCCTGTACCATGCACTTGGGTTTACCCGTCGTCCCGGAGGAAAACATAATGTACAGGGGGTGATTGAAAGGCAGTTGTTCGAACTCGATGCTGAGCCCTTTTTCCCTGGCCAGGAAATCTTCGTAGAATATAGCGTTGGGTATATGGGCGATAACCGGCTCCTCGTTGGCATACGGCACAACCACGACTTTTTCCAGAGACGGGATTTGCCTGGCCACTTCGGCCGCGTTGCCCGTGGTGTCGAAGAGCCTGTCTTTGTAAAAGTAGCCATCGGCGGTAAAGAGGACTTTCGGCTCCACCTGGCCGAGACGGTCCAGGGCAGCCTGAGGGCCGATGTCCGTGGCGCAGGAGGCCCAGGTGGCACCCACACTGGTCGCGGCCAGCATGGCGACGGCTGTTTCTATCAGGTTGGGCATATACGCTGCCACCCGGTCTCCCGGCGCAATCCCAAGCTCGCGGAGTGATTGGGCCAGGCGTGCCACCTGGTCGTAAAGTTCTGCATAGGTCAGCCTGGCTGATTTCCGGGTTTCTCCCTGAAACACGAAAGCCAGCCGGTCGTCTCGATGTCTCAACAGGTTCTCGGCAAAATTCAACCGGGCGCCGCCAAACCACCTGGCGCCGGGGAAATTGCTCAGGTCATCCACCACCTCAGCATATCCACGGGAAGCTTTGATCTCCGCAAAGTCCCACATAGCCGCCCAGAAATCCGGCATGTTTTCGATGGACCAGCGGTACAATGGGGCACACGAGCTGATGTCCAGGCTGTATCGCTCATCAACCAGGTCAATAAAACGGGTCATGTTGGCCTGGCGCTGGTATGGCTCGGAAGGTTCCCAAAGTGGTCTTTTCACGTGATACCCCTCTTTCTAACTGGAGAGTTCTCGGAGCGTGGTCGTGGTGGGGAATACGGACTACGAACGTGTTGCGTGGTCCGTGTTCCGTCAGTACTTGTTCAAAAACAACTTCCTTTTTTGCAGTGGTTTTACGCCTAATTTCTGCTCCAAAATGCGAAGTTATTAATGAACAAGTGCGTCAAGCCAGGCGCTTAGATTATAAAGGACTTTCCGAGAAAGCTCAACTGGAGATTTCGCGGAGCGTGTTCGCCGTGGAGCACGACCCTGCAAACCCTGCGCTCCACGGGATGAGCCCCGGCTGTGGACGACTTCCCGCCTATAATAATATCATAGAGTTGGAAGAGTTACTAGATATCTTCATAAGGCGAATCTCTAACAAATAAGACAAGAATTTAGCTCACGGATGAACACGGATTTCACGGATAAAAATTGAAAAAATCAGTGTTCATCTGTGTTAATCTGTGAGCCATTTCTCTCTGCGGTTTGAGGCGAAGCTTCGCTAGAATTCTGATGGCAAATTGGGGGGCGGGACGAAGGACGAAAGACGAATTGACCCCCCTCATTCGATTCCAGACTCAGCCTGAGGAGGCTCCTCCCAGAAAATCCGGTCGTTCGGACGTTGCATGCTTTACCGCCCCCGGAAAACTGGGGGCGATGGCTGGTTTGGCGCGGTCTTCCTTTACCCCAGCGATGAGTTCCTGTTTCGCTGCCTCCTGGTCCAATCCAACCAGATCAATGTAAACCATTTGGGGCAGCAGACCCTTCAACTCACATTCTTGCACCTGAACCGGTAACAGCGTTCCCTTTTCACCCGTTGGGTCCTGGGCAAAGGCAGCGGCCCATTCGGGATAAGTATAGAGGGACTGAAGGTAGTTGGGGGACAGCACGGCAAGGGTGCGCCTGGCCCGTTCAGCGGCGCGCTGCATGTCGATGGCAAAGTTCCCTCCCGGCCGGAAATCCCAGGCCTGGATGATGGTGGTATAGCCTTCTTCTTCCAACTGCCAGGCGATCCACTCCGCCCACTCGCGGTCGGCGCGGTTGTAACTGACAAAGAAGTCTTTCCTCTCGGCTTGTTGCGGTCGTTCATAGCTGCCCCCGGCGGTGGGTTGGCCGGAAGTGAGGCTATCCTCAGGGCGCGGTGATTCTGCTTTCTGGGCATCGGACTGGGCCGGTGGAGAGGATGGTTTGGGCTTGGTACGTCCACCTATGGTAGCTGGGTGTTGGATTGGGGATGTTCCACCACGAAGGGCCTCCTTGAGTTCCTCAGCCAACTTTGCCAGCCGGTATGGACCACAGTCCAATAAAGCTTGTTTCAACGGATTGTACATAGCAGTGGGCACCCCATCCATCAGTTTCTCCTGGATGATAGGTTTTGGCTGTAAACCGGGCGAAGAAGCAGGTCAGGTTTACGACTCAGGATGTAGCCCTCGATTTGCCGGGCGACGGCCGGATCGCGGAGGAAGACGATGATACCAGTGAGCTGGTATTGGGGGTGGGTTTCGAAATAGAGGTTCAGGGCTTTGCTCAAGGCGTCGCGGAGGCGGTCGTCGAAGTCGGGCTCGGGCTCGATGAGGCCGGCCGATTTCAGCATGCGCCCAACCATGGTGCCTTCGAGGGCCTGGGCGTGGTGTCTGAGGATGTCGCTGGCTATATTAGTAACAACGCCGACGCTTAGCGCGGCGGGGCTGAAGGGTCCGGGGATGGGCATGTTCGAAACCTCCCCTTTTGTACGCTTGAACTTATAGTATTATATCACTTCTGGGAACTCATATCAATAGGGTTGTGACTTGGGTGTATGTAAAGTTGCGGTGCGCTGGGGGCTAGGGGCTGGAGGCTGGGGATCGATCATTTGCGTAGGCGCAACTTTAAGTTGTGAATAACACCTTTACCCGAAGGGGAAACGTTCGCGGAGACGGATCCGGGCCGGGCCAGGTGGCAGGGCCGGGCTGGGGCTTTCATGGGTAGGTTTTTTGGGACTGGGGAACCTCTCCCCCCTCAGTCCCCCCCGCTGGGGGGGAAGCCTGGCTCCTCCCCCCAGCGGGGG
>CAYTNQ010000092.1:0-17206 GCA_964439175.1 uncultured Anaerolineales bacterium
TTGCGTCTTGTGTCACATGCTGGCCGACGAGTTGAAGGACGGCCGCCGCCTGGTGACCAAGAGCAAGTACTTTGTAGCCTTTATTCCCTATGCCGCTCTATCTCCCTTCCACACGTGGATTCTGCCTCGCCGTCACGGATCGAGTTTTCTGAACGTCACCGCCCACGAACTGGTCGACCTGGGGCAATTATTGCGCCAGGTGCTGCACAAACTTTACGTGGGCCTGAGGGACCCAGATTACAATTACGTTATTCGCTCTGCCCCTCTGCGCGATCCTGGCGCTGAATATCTCCACTGGTACGTCACCATTGTCCCCCGCGTCACCCACTCGGCCGGCTTTGAGTTGGGTAGCGGCATGTTTATCAATACTGCTCTGCCCGAGACCAGTGCCGCCTTCTTGCGTGCAGTGGAACAAGGCACTCTATCTAAGCCAGGCCCCGAGTGACGCTGACCTGAGTATGGATGTCTCGCGTAGCCAACTCGGCAAAGAAGGGCTCTGACTCGATGGCCGCCTCGGATGGGAAAACACCAGTCTGAGGAATACGGCCGGCCGCCAGCCAGTGAGCGGTGATGGCTGGTGCCACGCCGGTGGGCCGGGAGCCGATGGCGGTCAACGTCCCCAAGCGGTATGTCACCCGCTCGCCGTTTTGCGTTCCCGTCACCTGGGTGACGATTTCCTTTTTCCAATCAGTGGCATCGGCTGCCTCGGCCATGAAGGCGTCGAGCGGGGGCGTGTAGGGAGCCATCAGTTTCACTAATAGGTCACGCGGCCTTACCGACGCCCCTTTTACTTCTACCGGTTCGGTGCCGGCAAAGCCCATGTCGGCAAAGAGTTTGATTTTGCGTAATGCCCTCTCGGAAAGTCCCCAGTAGTTAATCTTGAAGAAACACTCTCGCACTCCCTTGTGAGCGTACGTTACCGGCAACGTGGCCACCTCGGAATGGAGGGAAAGGTGTGTCTTCAACGGCCCAATCGGTGGCTGAAACCAGTACTCCTCCGCCTCCGATAACGGCTCGCAGGCGACGAATTCCCCATCACGAAAGACCATAGGCGGCATAGTCAACTCGTCGATGATGGTGGGGATGGCGTAGCCGAAGAAGACCTCGTCGCCCGGTGAGGGCTTGATGCCATCGTAAATCCGGATGGCTTCAATGGTATCTAACCGCTCGGCGGCGTAGCGCGTCTGCACGTTGGGGATGCCTGGTGCGCTACCCATGCCGAGCACAGCGGTAATGCCGGCTGCCTGGAACTGCTCGTGGAGTTCCAACTGTTTACGCGTGGTGTGAAAGAGACCGCCCAGGTCGACGTAATGAACCCCCGCCTCCAGGCACGCCTCCATCACTGGCAGGTTGAAGTAGTAGACGGTAGCGTTAAGCAGGCTGTCTGCCCCGGCCAGGAGCGAGACCAGCGATGCCTTATCGGTGGCGTTGGCTGGCTGCACACTGACTTTAGGGCTGTCCAAAATGGCGGCTACCTGCCGGGCCAGATCCACATCCAGGTCGGCGATGACCACCTGGTCCACTTCGGGATTGAGGGTCAGGTCACGGACGGCGATGCGGCCCATCAAACCGGCACCACCCAGCACGATGATCTTCATTGTAGTCCTCCTATGTACTTGTCTACTAATAACTTTGCATTTTAATCGGCAGATCAGGCGTAAACTGATGGCAAAAGTACCAAGTTATTTCTGGACAAGTGCTGTGTGTTTTAGTCTTCTTTCTGCCTCCTCCAGCGTTTCCAACCGCTTGGGAAAGGCGAAGCGCACTAATTTTTGCCCGAACGCCGGGTCGTGATAAAAGCTGCTCCCTGGCACCACTGCCACCTTCCTCTCGATGGTCAACCAGCGGGCAAAGGCCACGTCATCACCCTGCCCTCCTTGAAGACCACGGGGATATCCCGCCAGGTCGGGCTGAACGTCGGAGAAGTCGGCCATCACATAGTAAGCCCCCTCCGGCGGCGCAGCGCGAAAGCCGCTACCCTCCAGGATAGTCATCATCCTATCCCGGCGGGCGGTGTAGGCCTGGGCCAGTTCGGCGTAGTAGGTGTCAGGCAAGCCCAGGGCGACGGCCGACGCCTCTTGCAATGGCGTCGGCGCGCAGATAGTGAGAAAGTCATGCACGGTGCGCACCGCATTCGATAGCCCTGGTGACGCGATCACCCACCCCACTCGCCAGCCAGTGGCGGCGTAGGTTTTGCTCAGCCCGCTTGTGGTGATGGTCCGCTCTGCCATGCCGGGTAGAGTGGCCAGGGGAACGTGCTCCCGCCTGTCGTAAAGAATGTGCTCGTAAATTTCGTCGGTGATGGCGATGGTGTCATGTTCAATACACAGCCTGGCGATGAGGCCCAATTCTTCGCGGGTGAAGACACGTCCGGTGGGGTTATGGGGCGTGTTAATAATGATTGCCCTGGGCCGTTGAGCGAAGGCGGCGCGCAGTTGAGCTTCATCCAACGTAAAGTCAGGCGGCGGCAAAGGAACCCAAATCGGCTCGCCTCCGGCAAATAGGACGCCGGCCAGGTAGTTCTCGTGAGCTGGCTCCAGGATGACCACCCGGTCACCGGGATCCACCACGCTCAACAAAGCAGCGATAATGGCCTCCGTAACGCCGCAGGTGATGGTTACATCGGTCTCCGGGTCCACTGTCATACCGTACCAGCGATCATACTTGTTGGCCAGCGCCGCCCGCAACCGGGCGGATCCCCAGGTGACGGCGTATTGGTTGTAGCCACTCCGCAGTGCCTCGGTGGCCGCAGCCACTACCTGCGGCGGCGGGTCAAAGTCGGGGAAGCCCTGCGAAAGGTTGAGAGCTTCGTGTTTTTCGGCCAGCCGTGTCATCTCGCGGATGACCGATTCGGTCAGGCCGGCTAAACGCTGTGCCGGGTGCATAAATCATCTCCTTGTCATCACTGCATTATAACTCTGTTATTCAGCAAAATTAGTCCTCTTGTACTGCTTCTACATTCCTTGTATCAGGGGCAGTGTATGGTATAATCGTAGTTAAAGCAAACTCATTCTATCATTGAGAGTTTCACCCATATGGACAATCTTGATGTGCAACCGTACCTCGTCCGCGCCCGAGAGGAGCTACGAGCTGTTGAAGTAAACATCCGTGAAGAACTTTATGCCGTAGCTATTAGCCGTTGCTACTATGCGATGTTCTATGCTGCCAGTGGTTTGTTGGCCAGTATTGGCATTGCACGCAGCAAACATTCAGGAGTCATCTCTGCCTTCCGTGAGCGCTTTATTGAGACTGGCCTGATCGAGGCTGAATTTGGCGATATTTTAGGAGTCGGTTTCGATGCCCGCCAGGAGAGCGACTACGAATTAGTTCCTCTTGTTAATCGTGAGTTGGCCCTGAAGCGACTGCATGAGGCGCAACAGTTTGTGGATCGGGTCGAGAATTATCTGAAAAGCACAGGCACGTAATGAAAAATGTTTTACTTCAAAAACTTGATCTATCGGCCAGTGAGCGGTTAGCTCTGACACAATTATTGGAGAGGCTAAAGCGCGACTATGGCCGCACTATTCTCCTGGTTGTGCTTTATGGTTCCATTGCCCGGGATGAGCGAGAGCCGGACTCCGATGTAGACCTGCTAATCATTACTCGCCACGATGATTGGCGAGAGCATGAGCCAATTCGCTTCTTGGCTGCCCGTTTGTCGAATGAATACGATGTTTTCCTGTCAGTGAGGGTAATGAGCCTGGCCCACCTCAACAAACTACGAAGCTTGCAACCTTTGCTTTACCAAAATATATGTCAAGACGGCATAGAGCTGTTGCATATCGGTGATGGGCCGGGCCTGGTTAAGCGACAATCGTTACCTGCTCCATCAGCGAGCGTTTGACTGAATGACTCCATATACTCTCCTTTTGCGTTGATATTCCTATTTCCGATTAACTGCCGTTCTCATCCCAAAAACCGGTCCAGAAGTTGCAGTAAGAACCGTTCAATCGCCTCCTGCCAACGCCAAAAAGCGACGGCGATGGGAACCATCAGCAGGATGATGACTATCCATTGGCGAGCGTTCAGCACAGTCGCGTGTGCCCCCAGCCAGTTGGGGATGAAAACGCCGGGCAGGCGGCCGATCAGCACCAGCAGCAACAACTCGCCCAATGGCAGTGGCGACAGCCCGGCCACAAAACAGGCAGCGTCATCAGGGAGAAAGGGAAAAAGGAAAATAAGAAAGAAAACAGCCGGCCCGCGCCGCCTTGCCAACCCGTCCAGGCGGTCCAGCCACTCGGGGGAGACCCAGCGTTGGGCCAGGGGCCGGCCAAAACGCCGGGCCAGCCACATGGCAGTGGCGGAGCCGATCAACGTGCCGGCCATGTTGATCAGGGTGCCGAGCCACGGGCCGTACACATAGCCGCCGACCAGCCCCAGCACCTGGCCTGGGATCGGCGCCAGCAACACCTGAGCCACCTGCAAGCCAATCAACGCCAGTACCCCCCAGGGACCCCAGCCGATCACCAGAGCTCGCAAGCGACCGGGATCAAAAAACGCTACGAACGAGGGAGCAAATAGGGAGGCATGGCTGTAGGCTTCTACAGCTAACGCAATCAACGCCAGTAAAGCCAGGCCCAGCAGCACCGGCCTTTTCCATGCTCCCTGGTGGTGAGTATTCTCATCGTCCATCAGCGTCCCACACTCAGGTCTTGAGATTTCAACCGTCAGCTTCTGGCCGTGGCTGGTTGCCGACCGGCGAACGCTTACCCTGTCGAAACTGGGTGTTATATAAATTGGCGTACAGCCCTCCCCTGTCCAGCAACTCGGCGTGGGTGCCCCGCTCCACCAAACGTCCCTGGTCCATCACCAGAATTATGTCAGCCGCCAGGATGGTGCTCAGCCGGTGGGCGATGACCAGGCTGGTACGACCTTGCATCACCCGCTCCAGGGCAGCCTGGATGAGCGTCTCGCTCTGCGAATCGAGGGACGAGGTAGCCTCATCCAGCACCAGGATGCGCGGGTCTTTGAGAATGACACGAGCAATAGCTACCCGCTGCTTCTCACCACCACTCAACCGATAGCCGCGCTCGCCGGCCACCGTCTCATAGCCATCCGGTAGGCTGGCGATGAAGTCGTGGATATTGGCGGCGCGGCAGGCGGCTTCGATCTCAGCTTGCGTGGCATCTGGTTTCGCATAAAGCATATTGGCACGAATCGTGTCGTGAAAGAGATACGTTTCCTGGGTGACCATGCCAATCTGCTGTGTCAGCGAAGCTATCGTTACCTGGCGCAGATCGTGCCCGTCGAGCCTGATGCATCCTTCGGTAGGGTCGTAGAGTCGGGGAAGCAGGTAGGTGATGGTTGTTTTGCCTGCTCCACTGGGTCCGACCAGCGCCGCCAGTTGTCCCGGCTTGATTTCGAAGCTTACATGGCGCACTGCCCAACGACGATCAGCGGCGCGAGTCACCGAGAAGAGACTTCGATCATCTTCGGAGGGACTGCCGTCTTGCCCGTCGTGCCCGTTCTCAGAAACTGATTTGGCCACAGTCACGCCGGGTAAAAAGGCTCCAACCTCGTCGGCGGCCAGGTAGCTGAAGGATACATCCTCAAACTGGACATGTCCTCTCGCCTGGCCAAGGACGACCGCCCCAGACGTGTCCTCAATCTCCACGGGCAAGTCTAGCACTTCGAACACGCGCTCGAAGCTGACCAGCGATTGGGCGAACTCGACGCGGGCGTTGGTCAGTGAGGCCATCGGTCCGTACAACTGAGCCAGGTAGCTGGTGAAGGCGACGATGGTACCGATGGTGAAAGCGCCTCTAATGACCAGATGTCCCCCCGCCCAAAAGACCAACGCTGTGCCAATGGCGCTGGCCAGGCTCAAACTGAAGAAGAACCAGCGCCCGACGACGGCCCGGCGCACGCCGATGTCGCGCACCTCGTTGCTGTGCTGGGTAAATTTGCCCACTTCATCCGGCTGGCGACCAAAGAGTTTGGTCAACAGCGCCCCACTCACATTGAGAGTCTCATTCATCATCGCATTCATCTCGGCGTTTTTTTCCAACGCCTCACGCACAATCCGGCGTAAGATACGCCCCACCCGCCGGGCCGGCAGAACAAAGAGAGGAAAGATGAAGATACTTAGAAGGGTTAGCCGCCACTCCAATGAGATCATGATTGCCAGGGTAGTCGCCAGGGTGACGATGTTAGTGATGATGTCAATAAAGGTACCGGTCACGGCCCGTTGGGCGCCGACTACATCGTTGTTCAGGCGACTCATCAATTCACCGGTTTTGGTATGGGTGAAGAAGCGCAAGCTCATACGTTGCATGTGGGCGTAGAGCGCCTGGCGCAGGTCAGCGATCATCCCTTCGCCGATACGCGCGCTAAGGTAGCGCTGACCGGCCCCGATCAACCCACTGAGCACCGGGACGGCGACCATCCCCAGAGCCAACCGATTGAGAAGAGCTAAGTCTTTCGTTGGGAGTGCCTTGTCAATCAGGTCCCGGATCAGCAGCGGCGGGATAAGGCCCAACAAAGAGACAAGCAAAATCGCGACCAGCATGATCATCGCCTGTACCCGATAAGGCCGCGCCGTCTGTATCACCCGTAGCAACAGCTCACGGCTGACTTGGGGCCGATCCTTTTTCTCATCGTATCTAATATAGGACCACCAACTACCACCATGAAACATCACTATCCTCCCTTCAGAAATCACTACCCCTAAGGTGCTACCTTGCGCTTGCCACTCCAGGCTTCGATATCCACAGCAAAAACGGCTGTTTTAGCCAGTTCCTCCGGGGTGATGGGGCGATAGTCAACACCTGGCTTCAGGTCGGGGAAGTGTTTGTTCAGGAGCCCCTGAAGTGCCCGCTCCTTCTCGGCAGAGTCTTCCAATAGATGCGCGCGACCGAAAACTACGACACCCGTATACTCAACGCTGAAAGCCAGGGCGGTTTTGGCTGGCAGCCACCGGCCGCGCCAATCCACCTCCAGGCAAACGCGAGGGTTTTGCCGCACGTTGGTCAGGGTGCGGCCTTCGTCGGCCGTGTGAAAGAAAATGCGTTCGCCGTCGTACCAAAAGGTGTTGGCGTTGATGAAGGGCTGGTCGTTCACCGAAGTGGCGACGCGACAGACGTCAGCCCGGCGCAACAAGTCCGCGATCTCGGCATCATCGATGATAGCGCGGTCGGCGCGGCGCATAGCAACCAGTTCATCGGGTGCAAAGGGTTGGGACATAACATCCTCCGATCCAGAGTATCTTGGCAGACCCCATTATACAGGTCAATGAGCCCACAAGTCAATGAAACTCTCAAATCGGAAGTTGACAAATTTGCGATTTAGGTGTATACTTCTATGTGAAAATGTACACAAAGTTAGTTATGGCATTGACTGGCTGGCAGACTTCCCCCCAGCTTGCCAGTCGGTCTTTCTGCCTCCTTGTTAGAGAAGGGTGCCGGTTCCCCCCACCGACACCCTTCATCTTTTGACCGTGGGGCAGCCTTTTCCCCACCCACGGTCCCCCCTGGGCCGACCCAGGGGCAGGCCTGCACAGGGGAGAGGGGAAAAGCTTGCCTCACCGGGTATTTCCTCACATCGTGTCAGGTGCGGAGACACCCATCAGGTGGAGGGTGTTAGCCAGAACGTTCTTGGCAGCCAATACCAATTTAAGCCGGGCTTTGCTTAAGTCGGCATAGGCCGGGTCGTCGGAGACGACGCGACACTCTTTGTAAAAGGAATGGAAGGCCGATGCCAGCTTTTGCGCATAGAGAGTGAGGTGATGTGGGCTTAACGTTTCAGCACAAAGGGCGACGATTTCGGACAGGCGGATCATTTCCCGGATGAGGGCCTGTTCGGCGGGATGAGTTAACAAGCCCACGTCACCCCCTTCCAGCGACACGCCCCGCTCTTGAGCATAGCGGAAGATGCTGGCAATGCGGGCGTGGCCGTACTGCACGTAATAGACCGGGTTTTCGCTGGATTGCTGGACGGCCAATGTCAGATCCAGCTCCATCTGGCTATCGGCGGAACGGGTGAGGAGCATAAAGCGGGTAGCATCGGCGCCGATCTCCTCGATCACCTCGTGCAGCGTGATGATCTCGCCGGCGCGCTTTCCCATACGCACCAACTCGCCTCCCCGTTTTAGGGTGACAAGCTGGTAGAGGATGAAGGTCACGCGGTCGGGGTCCAGGCCCAGCGCTTGAGTGACAGTCTTCATGCGTGGCACGTGGCCGTGATGGTCCGCGCCCCACACGTAAATAGCCCAGTCGAAGCCCCGGATGACAAGCTTGTCCCATACGTAAGCGATGTCGGAGGCGAAGTAAGTTGGCCGGCCATCGGAACGGACGACGACATTGTCTTTGTCCTCTGACTTCTCTCGCCGGTGGTCTTCATCCCAGGTACCCCTCCCTGTCTCGCTATCTTGGTGGGTCTCCGAGTCACCTTTGAACCAGATGGCCCCCTCCCGATGGACGAGCCAGCCCTCGGCGCTGAGCTTGTTGAACACGATGCCATAAGTGCTGTCGTCGTACAGGCTTTGCTCTGACTTCCAATTATCAAAGTGAATGCCGAGGGCCTCGGCATCGGCTTTGATCCCGGCCAGCATGCGCTTGAGACCCTCAGCCCGTAACGCTTCGGTTGCTTCGTCCCGGTCCATCCTCAGAAACCGATCGCCGAATTCGGCCGCAATGGCTTCGCCTATCTCGACCAGGTAATGGCCAGGGTAGCCACCTTCGGGCAACGGTTCGTCCTGGCCTAAGGCCTGGGCGTAGCGGGCGTAGAGGCTGGCAGCAAAGACTTCCATCTGAGTGCCGATGTCGTTCACATAATATTCACGTTCCACCTGCCAGCCGGCGGCGACCAGCACATTGGCCAGGGTGTCGCCCAGCACCGCGTTGCGACCGGAGCCAAAGGTCAACGGGCCGGTAGGGTTGGCACTGATGTATTCCACCTGCACCCGTCGCCCCTTTCCCAGATTGACGCGGCCAAAACGCTCCCCTTCTCGCAAAATCGTCTCCACCTGTGCTGCCACCCACGCGTCCGACAGGGTGATATTGATAAAGCCCGGGTGTGCGACCTCCACCGAGCCCACGTAGTCGGGGCGCTCCACGTGAGCAATTACCTTTTCCGCAATCTTGACCGGGGCCATACGCGCCAACCGAGCCATGCTCAAACAGACAGGGGTGGCATAATCGCCGTAAGTCTCGTCTTTGGGGTGCTCAATCGTCACCTGAGGCAGCTCGAATTTGGGTAAGTCACCCTTCTTCTGTGCCTTCTTGATGGCTTTTTCAATCAATTGGATAAGGTCGTCTCGGATCACATGTCACCTCGCTACTATACCTGATCAGGAGATGATACCGCATAAGGTGAATATTATCAAGCCGTACTTAGCACTTGTCCAGAAATGCTTAGTACTTTTGCAATCAGTTTACGCCTGATCTGCCTACTAAAATGCAAAGTTATTATTGGACAAGTACTTCGGTGCAAGCAGTGCCTCTATCTGCTGGCCAAGCCGCCAGCGATTTCCCCACCATCAATCACGTAACTGTGCCCGGTAATATAGGGAGCCTCATCAGAAGCAAGAAAGGCAAAGAGAGCAGCTACTTCTTCCGGCCGAGCATATCGGCCCAATGGGATTTTGCTATTGGCAGCCTCCATCATTTCTGGAGTGTATTCTGCTTCTTGCATAGGGGTTAAGACATAACCGGGACAGACGGCGATGACGCGAACTGCCGGAGCTAATTCCAGCGCCATCGAGCGCGTCAACTCGATCACCCCAGCTTTTGAGGCGTTGTAATCAGCATAATATGGATAGCCCATAAGTCCGTTCGTCGAACCCATATTGATAATAACGCCAGACCCTGCTTCCAACATCCGCCTCGCAGCCTGCTGGGCGACATAGAACACCCCGTTGAGGTTGATATCAATGACCTGCTGCCATTCCTGGGGTGTGATGTCTAGAAAAGAATGGCGGATGCTAATCCCGGCGTTATTAATCAAAACATCCAAGTCCTGGCAGATGCTATCCAATTCGTCGAAAGCGTGTGAAACGGCTTGGGCGTCTGAGACATCGGCTACGATGGTAGCCTTTAACGCTGGCAGCTCTCGCTTGATACGCGTGCACGCAACCGTGTCACGGTCCAATACCACAACTTGTGCGCCTTCCTCTAGAAAGCGTCTGGCTGTCGCCGCACCAATACCACTGGCACCCCCCGTGATGAGAACCCGTTTGTCCTTTAAACCACGCATAATTTTCCCCTGGTTTTATAATACCTGTACGTGGGTGTACCTCCCCTCTGAGGAAGATTTCCGAGAAAACCAGGCGACATACTGCCTTCGCTACTCGGAATTCTCAGATAGGTTGGGTACAAATCATTTCAAGTTCTGAACGGGCAGCCAGCGTCCCCGCGCTGGCCGGGGCATCGGCGAATGTCGGCGTAGGTAGTCCTCTATCGCTTCACGCAGGATAATGGGCACCTCGTGGTACGTGGTCTGTCCTTGGTCTAACACCAGATAACCAACCTCAGACATGGTCTCAGCATCGGTATGCGCGAGACGATACAGGCGATTTGGATCCAGCAATTGCCCCTGCACTGTGACCCGCCGTAGTTGTGTGAACGGAGTAGATGCATCATTCAGAAGCGGGGGCCAGCCGCTCACGCCCGCACCTGGCCTTCCCCAAATACTACCCACTTGTAGGTCGTCAATTCCTTTAGCCCCATCGGGCCGCGAGCATGCAAACGCTGGGTGCTGACGGCCACCTCGGCCCCCAGGCCAAACTGGCTGCCGTCGGTGAAGCGAGTGCTGGCATTGACGTATACCACCGCTGAGTCGACCTCGTTCACAAAGCGCATAGCGTGGCTGTAGTTCTCGCTGATAATGGCATCGGAGTGCTGGGTGCCGTGCTGGTAGATATGATCCAATGCTTCGTCCAGGCTGTCCACTACTTTGATCGCCAGCGCTAGTGACAGGAACTCGGTGTCGAAGTCTTTGGGGCCAGCGGAGCGGGCAGCCGCATGGCCCATCAAAATCGAAAGTGCGCGTGGCTCGCAGCGCAGTTCGACTCCAGCGCGGGCCAGGTCATTGGCAATTTTGGGGAGGAGATCTTCGGCTATGTTGCGGTGTATGAGCAGGGTATCCAGAGAGTTACACACCGTAGGGCGCTGCACCTTGGCGTTGTGGATGATGGGGATGACCTTCTCCGGGTCGGCACTTTCGTCCACGTAAATATGACAGATGCCAATGCCACCAGTGATAACCGGAATGGAAGCATGTTGCAAGGCAAATTTGTGCAGACCAGCGCCTCCGCGCGGGATAATCATATCTATATATTGGTTGGCAGTCAGCATGTCTTTCACCAGCGCCCGGTCCTGGGATTGGACGAGCTGGATGGCTGCCGGGGGGACACCACTCTTCTTACATGCTTCGGCCACGGCTGTGGCCAGCGCCCGGTTGGTGTGAACCGCCTCTTTGCCCCCACGCAAAATGGCCGCGTTGCCCGACTTTAGGCAGAGAGCTGCAATGTCCACGGTGACATTAGGCCGCGACTCGTAAATGACGCCGAGGACGCCCACTGGCACCCGCCGTTTGCCAACACGCAGTCCATTGGGCAAGGTACGAGCGTCGAAGATTTCGCCAACCGGATCGGGCAGCGTGGCGACGGCCAGCACATCCTTGGCGATGCTGTCCAAGCGGTGGACGGTCAATAGGAGGCGATCCAACAACGCCTCATTCAACCCCGCTTCCTGCCCGGCATCAATGTCATGGTCGTTGGCACTCAAAATCTCCGGCTCCTGCTCCATAATGGTTTCGGCCACGGCCTTGAGGGCGTTGTTCTTAGTAGCGGTGTTAAGGGTCGCCAGACGACGGGCTGCCTGACGGGCACGCTCCCCCTTTTCTTTGAGTTCTGGGAACATGATACCTCACCTCCCCCTTATGACATCTGGATAATTTCACCCCGAATCTGATCTCGGCTGACGGTGAGCAAGCCTATGCTCGCGTGGCCGCCCTTGCCCCGGGTGGCGGAGCCCGGGTTAATGATCAGCACATCCTGATAGGTCTCCACGTGCGCCTGGTGCGTGTGGCCGTACACGATGCAATCCACCTCCTGATCCTGAAATTCGCTTAACAAGTAGTTGTGCATCGCTTCATAATCTATCGGCGAGGATAACACATGATCGGGGTGCGGAATATGGTGGCCGTGGATTAGCCCAATCCGATGACCTTCGGCCTCAACTATCGTCTTCAAAGGCAGATTGAACCGAACGCCGGACATGTCCATATTGCCCTGCACGGCGGTGACTGGAGCGATGGCTTCCAGGGGACGGAGCAGGTCCATGGTCACTAAATCGCCGGCGTGCAAAATCAAATCCACTCCCTGGAAGACGTTGGCAATCGCCTGGGGCAATTTGCCCGACGACAAATGCGTATCGCTTATGAGCCCTATCTTCATCTCCCAATCTCCTCATCAAATACCAAATTCTTTATTCGCTATTCGCTATTCGCTATTCGCCATTCGCCATTCGTCATTCGCCATTCGCCATTTGATATTTGATATGTGTATACGCCGGTCGCGGTGTGCGATCAGGGTTGAGGATAGCATACCAGCGCATCGGTTCGGCAGCGGGATACCAGGGAACGCTGCTAAAATCCAGGTTGAACAGAAACAATGCCTGGGCCCATGGCCATTCAGCCTGGACCTTTTGATAGGCACGTACCAGATATGCAGCCTGCTGGGCTTCGTCCACGGCGGTGGCTTCATGCTCTACCAGGTTCCAATTGGTGTGCAAGACCCACCCAGCTTCGGTAATCCAGATAGGCGTCTCAACGTCTCCATTGGTCACCATCACCTGCCGCTGCTGGACAACTCGCGCCAGCGACAGTCCCCACGGATCCTCATAATCTGGGTCGTGGCCGAAGGCATAAGGGTGGCTGCCCAGCGCATCGAAGTAGCCGCGCGCGCCAGCGTCATACATACCCTGCAAAAACGCCAGGTCCCCCATCGCTGTGGAAGAACCGTCGCCGGTAGTCGCCAGCCCTCCACTGATTACAAGGGCATCGGGGTCCACAACTTTCACGGCCTGATAGGCCGCTTTGAGCAGGGCCGTGTAACTGGCCGGATCTGGCTCCAGGTAGCCCCATTCGTAATTCAAGTTGGGTTCGTTCCAGATCTCGTAGGCAGCGACCCGGCCCTTGTAGCGTGCAGCTAATGTCTGCATAAAACGGGCAAAATCGCTTATATCGTCAGGCGGATAGCTGAGAAACGTTCCCTCTGGCCTGGCCCAGGCCGGCGTGCCGTGGACGCGCATCAGGATGCGCACACCATAGCCCTCGAAGGCGGTCACAATGTTATCAGGGTCCACCCAGTTATATTGGCCGGGCTGCGGCTCCACTGTCTCCCAGTTGACGTAACTTTTGGCCCAGCCAAAGCCCAGATCACGCACCAGGTAGGCCTTGCCCAGGTCTGCTATGTTCACACCACGAACAAAGCTGCGTTGTGTTGGCTCTCCGGCGTGCGGTGTTGGCGGCGAGGGCGTCGCGCCTGGAGTTTCTATCGTCGCTGGCGTAAGAGGACCGTCTTGCTCCCACTCAGAGCACCCCGCTGCCTCGCCGGCAGTTTCTCCTGGCTCCGACGCGCCAACCGCGGGTGCAGCCAGGGGGCCAGGCCGAACCGTAGGAAAATCATCCCAGGCCGGGTTCCGGGTGAGGCGAACTGGCGTCCCGCCTGCAACGGGCAGGGCATAGATTTCGTGATTCCCATCTTGCCAGGAGGTGAAGAGTAGCCAGCCTTTCCCACCCCCCGACTCCAGATCAGTCGCCCAGGTCAGTGATCCCATCCAGGCATCTCCTTTCCATAGCTCCTGGATAGTTTCCGGCTCAGGGCCGGCGATGTAAATGCCTGGCCGGTCTTCTTCGTCCCAGCCGATGAAGGCGATGCGGCGACCATCGGGGGACCAGGCCGGAGCAGTACCCTTCAGCGGCCAGGCGGTGACGGGTCTCTCATGCCTGTCGCATCCCGCGGGCAGGCTTCCGCACTCGGCGTTGATGACGTGGATTTCTTCGACACCATTTCGCACAGCCGCAAAAGCGATGCGCGATCCATCGGGAGACCAGGCAGGCAACCGATCGCTCTCATCATTGAAGGTCAATTGGATGGCTTCCTGATCGCCTATCTTCTGAATGAACAACTCTGGGTCCCCATCTCGCTCAGAGACAAATACCAGGGCCTGCCCGTCGGGTGACCATGCGGGCCAGTAGTCCCAAGCTGGATGTTGGGTAATGTTGCGCAGATTACGCCCCTGGGCGTCCATCGTCCAGATTTCGCTGTCACCGCTGCGATGGCTGGTGAAAGCAATGCGACAAGTTCTGGTTGGGTCGGCGCAGGCCGGTGACCAGGCAGGGTCCCAGTCGCCGGCCGGATGGTGGGTGAGATTGAGCAATTCTCCCCCTGATGTGGCGACGAAAATATCGCCAGCGCCTGCCCGGTCGGAGGCAAAGGCTATCTGCGCATAGGCAGGAAAAGGATCTGGGTTGTCATTCGTCATGCCGGTCACCTGCGCTGGCCTGGCCTTGGATGGCACAAGTGTCGCACCAGGGTCTGCATAGTTGGTGGAAGGGGACACTGAGACAGGTTGAATCGTTGTCGGCGGCAAAGCGGCTGTGGGGGACAAGCCTGCACAAGCAGCAAGTACCAACATAAAGACGCCAAGCACGACTCCGTGCCCGTAGGTACCCGCCGTCCCGCGAAGGCGGGGCTTTGTCCCGCGAAGGTGGGGCTTTGTCCCACGAAGGTGGGGCTCCAGGGAAGCAATTGATGTCAGAATTCGGTTGCGTCGAGGAGTTAAGATTTTCATAATAGGATACACGAAGTCAGTATAACATAAGTGGGTAAGAGAAGCAATGGGGAAAATATGCCAGAGGGAAAAGATTGGCAGACAAATTGTAACTACTCAGCCACCCTTGCGAAGGTTAAGAATAACTATGCCAACAGGGCAATTTCCGGTAGACCAGGGCAATTTTGCTCTGAAAATCCTCACCAAACCTTCGCAAGGGTCATCTGTCCTGAGTAGTTACGACAAATTAAGAAAGCCGGCAGATGGAGTGCTCATCTGCCGGCTGGAGGAGGAGAGTCGGGGGACATCGTTGTCCCTTTAACTGTCCGGTGCTGCGCAGTTAGCATATCACACTTAGTCGAACTCAAGTAGTATCACGTGTCATTCTCCATTAGTGACAAACGTCACTAATTCGGTTTTGACGCAGGCGCACTTGTTCGGTAAAATCGAGACATGATCGACAGAAGAGTATACTATGATTGCACTACTTGGGATATATTGGGAGTTGAAAGATGAGCCAGGCAATCCAGACAATACAGGCAATCAGTGTTGACGAAGCGCTAGACTACATTTTGCGACATATAGCACCCCTGGGCAGTCACCCGGTTCCTATCGTCGAAGCGCTGGATCGCGTGCTGGCTGAGGATGTAATCTCGCCGATTCACATTCCCCCTTTCGCCAATTCGGCGATGGATGGCTACGCCGTGCGGTCCGAGGACGTGGCACAGGCCAGCTCCGAGTCGCCGGCAGTGTTGAAGGTGATCGCCGAGGTGCCCGCCGGCGCCGTGCCCGACCGTCCAGTGGAGCCAGGTACGGGCGTGCGAATTATGACGGGCGCGCCGGTCCCATCTGGCAGCGATGCGGTCGTGCCATTTGAGCTTACCAGCGAAGGAAAGAGTGGGGCGGGACAGACTGCCGGGCAGGTGGCCATCTACAAGCCGGTGCAGGCCGGCGACAATGTGCGTGAAGCGGGAGAAGATATCCGGAAGAGGCAACTGGTTCTCTCAACCGGCCATGTTTTGCGTCCGCCAGACATTGGCGTCCTGGCCGCAATGGGCTATCCGCAGGTGAGGGTTGTCCGTCGCCCGCGCGTGGCCATCCTGGCAACCGGTGATGAGTTGGTGGACGTGAATGAAGCTATCACGCCAGGTAAAATTCGTAACTCGAACGAGTATACCTCGATTGCTCTCGTAAAGCGCTATGGAGGCGTGCCTGTCCCGTTAGGCATTGCTCGTGACACAGAAGAAGACCTCACAACCAAGATTCGGGAAGGGTTGGCACAAAACGTGCATCTCTTTCTAACCTCAGCAGGCGTGTCGATAGGTGATTTTGACATGGTCAAGAACGTGCTGGCTGCTGAAGGTGAAATGCACTTCTGGCAAGTGACCATCAAGCCAGGTAAGCCACTTGCCTTTGGCAGCGTGGGGGATATACCACTGTTGGGGTTACCCGGCAACCCGGTGGCGGCGATGGTCGCCTTTGAGGTCTTTGCCCGACCAGCTATTCTGAAATTAGGGGGACACACCAACTGGGAGAAGCCATCGATACGTGCCATCCTCGACGAGGACGTACACAATAGCGGCCGGCGACATTTCATGCGAGCGCAGGTACGCCGGGAAGCGGATGGCTATCGCGTGACGACGCGCGGCAGTGGTGTGCACGTGCAAGGTTCCGGCATCTTGTCATCGTTGGTGTGGGCCAACGGGTTAGTGGTGGTGCCTGAGGAAGTCACTTTCCTCGAAGCGGGGAGCGCCATAGACGTATGGATGCTCGATTGGCCGGAACACATCTTCTGACCTGAACTCGATTCGGGTATGTCGCTCACTCAAGGAAGACGTTGTCGTGCTCATGCCAGGCTGGTGCGCAGGCAACGACCATTACTACGTCGGTGTCGCCACTATTGACGATCTTGTGGCGGGCACCGGGCGCGATAACTATCGTATCGCCTGGCCCAACGGTACTCGTTTCATCGTCAACCGTCAGTTGAGCCTGGCCTCTTAAGAGATAATACACTTCTTCCATTTGGTGATGATAGTGCTTGCGTGCCCGCCCACCGGGGGCAATGATCACCTCAGCCAAACTGAGATGCTGAGCGTTGGTCCGAGCCAGTCCGGCTAACTCACGTACCGCCTCACCGGGTCCCCCTTGAAACACTGGAACCTCGTCTCGCTTTACCACGTTCATCGGCATCTCCTCCAAATGCTATCCTTTGAGCATAATCTCGGGTACATCTTGCCATATCCGGCTCTCTTCCCTGTACCAGGTTGACACGCAGCCAGGGATCACCATCCGCTTGGGTATCACAGGTCAATCCGATGCAAGCGCGGGTTGTGAGTGAGGCCGGGGATGCGTCCCCGTTTGGCTACGGGCTGCCCCTCAACCTGCTTGATGTCGGCGGTAAAATCAATAGGCGGAGCACCAGAGATGGCACT
>CAYTNQ010000093.1:0-17098 GCA_964439175.1 uncultured Anaerolineales bacterium
GGATGGCGGTCTTGAGCAGCGTCGCCCGTCCCTGGGCGTCCTGGGGGTCCATATCTCGCAGCGCGCCGACGTGAGCGTACCAACCGTCCACGAAGCGGTCGATCTGGCCCGGCGTGAAGGGACTCAAGACCGCTTCCGCAAAGCCCTCCAGCTTCCAGTCCTGGCGCTGGTAGGCGTAGGTGCGGCTGGTGACCAGGAAGCGGCAGCGGCGCGGTGAGGAGGGCCAGGTTGGCGTCCTCGAAGCCCAGCGCCTCGCCGGCCAGACACAGGGCGACGAAGTTGACGAAGGTGCTCTTGCCGCCCCCCGGCTCGCCCAGCAGCACCAGGCGCGGCTCGTGGTTGAGGACCTCCAGGGCGGAGAGACGGCGCGCCCGGGGGTCCAATCGCTCCGCCAGTTGCTCAGCGGAGAGGGAGCGTCCCTCGAGTTCCAGGCGCTCTGCTAGCACCGCTCTATCCAGATCTGGGCGCTGGGTGAGGAGGGCGGTGTAGACGGCGGAAAGCTGCAGATCGCCGCTCTTCTCGTCGCTGACGGCTTTGGGGTCCACGCCGGTCAGGGGCAGGCGGCGAGTCTGTTGTGCCAGGCGATGCAGGTAAGCGCGGCGCAGCGCCTCCGGGCTGGCGCCGGGCGCGGGGACCATTTGCCGTTGGTCTACATAGTCCCCGGCTACATTGATCTGGCGTTCCACCTGCTGCTGCCCCTGGTCGAACACCGCCGCCGGCTCCACGCCCAGCCCGGCCAGGGCGGCGCGGTAGTTGGCTTCGGAAAGCAACTCCTGCTTATGGAGTTGCCGGAGCTGTTCCAGTTGTGCCTGAAGATGATGACCCGGTTCTGGCATAGGCAGCCTCCCGGATGCCTAAGGGGTTTTCCTTCTGGGTCAAGTATAACATAATATCAGACCAAAAACAATGGGGTAAACCGGGTGAGTAAGACCCTAAGGGTTTGCGGAAAACCCTTAGGGTCTGCCGGGGGCTTTAGATTTACTGAAGCGCGTTAAACCCAATTGACAATCGTGCCCGGATTCGGTAGAATACGCACCGGAGAAATTACGTCACCTTTGATCCTGCCCCAGTAGCTCAAGGGACAGAGCAACGGTCTTCTAAACCGTTGGTTGCAGGTTCGAGTCCTGCCTGGGGCGCTGACCCATCTCAGTGGCAGGGGCCGGTCAGCACGCCGGCCCTTTGCCATCTAATGCGCACACATTTCTCTGCACACGCAGCACCTACCATCTAAAAGGAAGTACCCATGAGGGTCGTCGCTATGCTAATGGCAGGCGGTGCAGGCACACGCCTGACCGTTTTATCCGATTACCGGGCCAAGCCGGCTGTCCCTTTTGCCGGTAAGTTCCGCATTATCGATTTCACCCTCTCGAATTGCGTCAATTCTGGCATCTACGACATAGCGGTTCTCACCCAATACCGTCCCCATTCCCTCAACGAGCACATTGGCATCGGCAAGCCCTGGGACCTGGACCGGCAACGGGGTGGCGTCCACCTGCGCCAGCCTTACCTGGGCCGTGCCACCGGCGACTGGTACCGGGGCACCGCCGATGCCGTTTACCAAAACCTGGACTTCATATTGGACAAACGCGCTGATACCGTGCTCATTCTTTCGGGCGACCACGTTTACAAGATGGACTACCAGCCTATGCTGGCATTTCACCAAAAGACGGAGGCCGATCTAACCGTCGCAGTACGCGACGTGCCATTGGAAGAAACAAACCGCTTTGGCATTATGACAGTGGACGACGAGATGCGCATCGTCGAGTTCACCGAAAAGCCCCCCAACCGCGACAAAGGCACGCTGGCCTCAATGGGTATCTACGTCTTCAACGCCAACGTGCTCCTCGAGCAATTGGAGGCGATGCACCAGGAAGTGTCCGACCTGGATTTTGGCAAACACGCCATCCCCGGTCTCATTGGCCAGGCGCGCGTCTATGCCCACCGCTTTGAAGGCTACTGGGTAGATGTAGGGACAGTCCACGCCTATTGGGAGACGAACCTGGAAATGGCGCAGCCCGTGCCGCCTCTGGATTTGTATGACCCCGATTGGGTCATCCACACCCGCGACCAGGAGAGGCCACCGGCTAAAATCGGTCCTCAGGGCCAGGTGACCAATAGCCTGATCTCCAACGGATGCGTCATCCGCGGGATAGTGCAACACTCAGTGCTGGCGCCAGGTGTGTACGTATCACCGGGCGCGGTCGTGCGCGAGGCAGTCATACTCAGCGACACATGGATCGGTCCCGGCGCTTTGATTGACAGCGCCATCCTGGACGCCGATGTCGTGGTGGGGCCAGGCGCAATTGTGGGCCACGGCGACGATTATACCCCCAATCGCGAGCAGCCCGACCGGTTAGACACCGGCATCACCGTAGTGGGTGAACGGGCACGCATTCCAGGTGGAGTCCGTCTGGGCCGCAACGTATTGGTCCACCCTGATCGCGTCGAAAGCGATTTTTCCGAGCCGGTTATTCCCAGCGGCGAAACAGTGTAAGCGGGGAGTATGGAATGATGAAAGTCCTGACAATGATTATGGCCGGTGGCGCCAGCCCGGCTCTGAGCGTATTAACAGTCGTTCGCTCCGAGCCGGCCATCCCCTTTGGTGGCAAATATCGCATCATCGACTTCCCCCTGTCGAACTGTGTGAATTCGGATATTTTCAACGTGGCCCTCTTGACCCAGCATATGCCCCGCTCGCTCAACGAACACGTGGGGGTGGGCAAGCCCTGGGACCTGGACCGCTCCCAAGGAGGTGTGCGCCTGCTGCAACCCTACCTGGGACGCGGTATCGATGGCTGGCAGCAAGGCACCGCCGACGCCATCCGCCGCAACCTGGATTTCGTCGAGGAACAACGAGTCGACACCGTCCTCATCCTGGCCGGTGATCATATCTACAAAATGGACTACCGTCCTATGTTGGCATTTCACCAGACACAGAAGGCCGACGTGACCGTTGCTGTACGTCGCACAAGCCCCTTCGAGACACATCGTTTTGGCATCGTGACCACCGACGCCGAGGGCCGGGTAACTGACTTTGAAGAGAAGCCACGCCGTTCGCGCTCCACCCTGGCATCTATGGGCATTTACGTCTTCAATTACCCAACCCTCATGCAGCGCCTGACAGAAGAGGCCGAACCGGCCCGCATGGACTTTGGCCGCGACGTATTGCCCGCAATCATCCGCCAGGATCGCGTGCTGGCCTATCCCTTTGAAGGTTATTGGGCCGATGTGGGCACCCTTCAAGCCTACTGGGAAGCGAACATGGCCTTGCTGGGCGAAAGTCCTGCCCTGGACCTGTATGATCCCAATTGGGTCATCCACACCCGCAGTGAAGAGCGCCCGCCAGTTAAAATCGGACCTGAGGCGCGAGTGGGGGGTAACTTGCTCTCCAATGGCTGCATTGTAGAAGGCATCGTCGAGCGCTCCATCATCTCGCCGGGTGTCTACGTGTCGGCGGGCGCAGTCGTGCGCGACTCTGTGGTGATGAACGACACATGGATCGGCCCCGGAGCTATCATCGATCGAGCCATCATCGATAAAGAGGTGCGAATTGACGAGAATGTACAAATCGGGTTTGGCAGCGACAATACCCCCAACCGGAAATCGCCCAACAGCCTCAATACTGGCCTGACGGTCATCGGCAAGCACGCCCGGTTGCCAGCCGGGGTGCGTCTCGGCCACAATGTGGCCGTCAACCCGGACGTGAAGGAGCAAGACTTCCAGACCAAAGAAATCTCCAGCGGCGAAACCATATGATCCCTTCACTCTTTCCTCCATAGATGTCGCACCCGGTCAACCTATCTGCCGGGTACGCACAGACACGGGCGATGCGTATGACGAGGTGAAAAGCCGTGAGGGAAGTCCCAAGTACATAATTAAGGAGAAAAACGAAATGTCAGATGAACTTTTTCCAACAGATGAGGACCAGGCGGGCACCGAGCAGACGTCCTCGCCCGCTTCCCGACCGGCTTACCTCTTGCCGGCCCTGATACTGGCGGTGCTGGCTGCGGTTGTAATTGGTGGTTATTCTCTGTACCAAAGGTCCAACACTGGCTTCGGCTTACCCCTCACGCGCGCTGCCCGGATCGCCTTTATGAGTGACCGGGATGGCAATTGGGAAATCTACGTGATGGACCGAGACGGGAGTAACCTCGTCAATCTCACCAACAGCCCCAGCGCGGATGGGATTCCCATTTACGCCCCCGGTCTGGGTCGATTGGCCTTTGCCAGCGACCGGGATGGCCCTGGACTGGACATCTTTCTGATGGACCTCGACGGAGGCAACGTCGTCAATCTCACCCATACCCCCGACAGCAATGAAATTCCTATTGCCTGGTCCCCTAGCGGTGAATACCTGGCCTTTGCCAGCGACCAGGGCGGCACCACAGGCATCTTCCTCATACAGACGACCGGTGAAGAACTGGTCAATCTAAGCGAGCGCGACAACGCCAGCGCCTTTGGCGGCTGGTCGCCTGAAACAGATAGCTTTATTCTGGCTTCCGTTGTGGGCCAGGGCATCTCCCTTTACATCACCGACCCGGCGGGCAGCGCCCGGCAGCCATTAACCGACGGCAGCTACCCGGCGGGTGGGCCAAGCTGGTCCCCCAACGGTCAGCAGGTCGTGTTTATGGCAATCCAAGGCCCGGCGGACGCCATAGACATTTACCTCCTCGACTCTACCGGTGAAGGTGATCTGATCAATCTCACCCAATCCCCCACCAACGACCGCTTTCCCCTTTGGTCGCCAGACGGGTCGAAGATCGCTTTCCTATCGGATCGAGACGGCAATCTCGAAATCTACTCAATGGACGCGGACGGCAGTAATCTCTCCAACCTGACTAATAGCCCGGACGACGAATCGCCTCAGGGTGACTTTGCCTGGTCACCCGATGGCAGCCAGATTCTCTTTCACAGCGGCCGCGACGACAATGTAGAAATCTACGTGATGGACGCGGACGGCAGTAACCAGATAAATCTGACTAACTCGCCGGGCACCGATTTCAGCGGGATTTGGGTGGAGTGATGGCTGAATAGTTATGCCAAATCGACTGATTAATGAAACCAGTCCTTATCTGCTGCAACATGCCCACAATCCGGTAGACTGGTATCCATGGGGGGAAGAAGCACTGGCCAAAGCCAGGGCAGAAGACAAACCCATCTTTCTCAGCATTGGCTACTCTTCCTGCCATTGGTGCCACGTGATGGCCCACGAGTCCTTTGAGGACTCCGAAACAGCAGCCATGATGAACGAGCGTTTCGTTAACATCAAGGTAGACCGCGAAGAACGGCCCGACCTGGACTCAATCTATATGGAAGCGGTTGTAGCCATGACCGGCGGGGGGGGCTGGCCAATGTCTGTCTTCCTCACGCCTGATAGCGAGCCCTTCTACGGTGGCACTTACTTCCCCCCTACCGATCGCTACGGCATGCCTTCTTTCCAGCGCGTGTTGCTCAGCATCGCCGAGGCTTATCGCCACCAGCGCCGACAAATCGAGCAGGGGAGTGAACAACTCAAAGCCCGCGTTGGCCAATCCCTGGCTCTGCGCGGCGACTCGGCCAGCCTGACCCCAGAGACACTGCATCACGCCTATCGTGGCCTGGCTCGCCGTTTTGATTCGACGCACGGTGGCTTCTCAACCGCCCCCAAGTTCCCCCAGCCGATGAACCTGGAGTTCCTGCTGCGTTATCACCATCGCACGGGTGAGCCACAAGCACTGACGATGGTGGACCTGACTCTGACCCGAATGGCCTCTGGCGGCATTTACGACCAGCTTGGCGGTGGCTTCCACCGTTACGCCACCGACGCCCGCTGGCTCGTCCCTCACTTCGAGAAGATGCTGTACGATAACGCACTGCTAGCCCGCGTGTATCTGCACGCCTGGCAGGTGACCCGGCGCCCCCTCTACCGGCGCATTGTCGAGGAGACGTTAGATTACGTGAAGCGCGAGATGACCCACCCACTGGGGGGCTTCTATTCCGCGCAAGACGCTGATAGCGAAGGTGAAGAAGGCAAATTCTTTCTTTGGACACCCGATCAAGTGAAATCGGTCTTGGGTGACGAAGAGGGAGAAATATTCTGCCGTTACTTCGACGTGACGCCGGCGGGAAACTTTGAGGGCAAGAGCATCCTCAACGTCAAATTCGATCCAAGTACAGCCGCCGCCGTCGCCAAAATAGATGAAGCCCGTCTTCATGCCGTTATCAATCAGGGCAGACGAAAACTTCTCCAGGCGCGCGAAGCTCGCGTGAAGCCGAGCCGGGATGACAAAGTGTTGACAGCGTGGAATGGGTTGATGTTGGCTGCCTTTGCCGAGGCGTCCATAGTACTGGGCCGAGAGGATTACCGGCACGTGGCCGAACGCAACGCCGGTTTTATACTCAATGAGCTGCGCCGGGACGGGCGTCTACTGCGCTCGTGGAGATCCGGATCTCCAGCAGGCGAAGGACAGGCCAAATTCAACGCTTACCTCGAAGACTACGCCTTCTACGCTGGCGGGCTATTGGCACTATACCAGGCCACCTTTACCCTGCGCTGGTTCGCCGAAGCGCGCGCACTGGTCGATACCATCCTCACCCACTTCGCCGATCCCAACGGCGGATTCTTCGATACCAGTGACGACCACGAACAACTTATCACCCGGCCCAAGAACCTGCAAGATAATGCCATCCCCTCCGGCAACGCCGCTGCTGCCGACGTGTTGCTGCGGCTGGCAGCCTACACTGGCGACGATACTTACCGGCGTCCTGCCGAGGAGATGCTGGCCGCTATGGCCCCGATGATGCAACAATATCCCGGCGGCTTTAGCCACTGGCTGAGCGTAATGTCGTTTGAACTGGCACCCCCGAGGGAAATTGCCCTGGTGGGTGATCCCACAACCGACGATACGCACGCGATGCTCGACGTAGTGTTCGGGGTATATCATCCTCATCAAGTTGTCGCTCTCGCTGCTCCGGGCGATAAAAACGCTGCCAACATTGTCCCCCTTCTGGCCGACCGTCCACAGCAGAATGGACGTACCACGGCCTACGTTTGCCAGCGCTTCGTCTGCCAGTCGCCTACCACCGACCCTGAACTGCTGGCGACACAAATCTCGTAAGGGTAGAGACAATGCATGTCAAATTCTGGGGAACACGGGGGTCCATCCCCACACCCGGCTCTCATACCGCCCGATACGGCGGCAACACGTCGTGTATTGAACTGCGCACCGACGATGGCACCCTCTTCATCCTGGACTGTGGCACCGGATTACGCCAGTTGGGCCAGAAGCTCATGCATGAACCCCAGCCCATCGTCGGCAACATTCTCCTCAGCCACACTCACTGGGACCACACCCAGGGATTCGCCTTCTTCGACCCAGTTTTTCAAAAAGGCAATCAATTCACCATCTTCGCCGTCTCAGGCGTAGATAAAAGCCTGTCGGAAGTTTTGGCCGGCCAGATGGACTACCTTTACTTCCCGCTCACCCTGGATGAATTGGAAACTTCTATCTTTTTCAAAGAAGTGGGCGAAGAGACCTTTAACGTCGGCGACGTTCAGGTGAGGACTCAGTTTCTAAACCATACGGTTCTCACCCTGGGGTTTCGCATTACGTCGGGAGGGACCACTGTCGTTTATGCATCTGACCACGAGCCATTTTCCCCCAACCTGTATCGAGCTGGCGCTGAGAACCCTTCCCTGGCAGATATTGTTCACGCTGGCGACAGGCGGCACGTCGAGTTTCTCACTGGCGCGGACCTGGTTATTCACGATGCCCAATACATAAACACCGAATATCCCAACAAACGCAATTGGGGCCACAGCACAATGGAGTACGTAACTGATGTGGCCATAGCCGCTGGGGTAAAGCAAGTGGTCTTGACCCACCACGATCCAGAGCACGACGACGATTTCTTGGCCCAGCAGGAAGCACGCTGCCAGGCCCGAGTTCGCGAACTGGGCTCAGATCTGCACGTCATCGTTGCCGCCGAGGGGATGGAAATCTATTTGCCAGAAGCGGCAAGCCAAATGCCTGAAGATATGATAGCCCAGCCCCCCTCCACCAGATTCGGGTCAGCGCGCATCCTGGTTGCCGACGATGATCCGGATATGGTCCGCTTTATCCAGGCTGTGCTGAGTAAAGACAAATACGATATCCTTGCAGCCAAAAATGGCGAGGAGGCCATCGAAGTCACCCGGCGCGAGCGCCCCGATTTAATCTTGCTGGACGTAATGATGCCCAGGCTGAACGGCTACGAGGTTGCACAACAACTCAGGGCGATGCCAGAGTTTCAAAACATTCCGATTATTATGTTCACTGCCAGAGCTGACGAGGAGGATATCGTGCACAGCTTTGAGCTGGGGGTGAACGACTATATTGGCAAGCCGGCCGCCCCCTCACTGCTTCGCTCCCGCGTACGGCGTTGGCTGATGAGATCCGATCCAGGAAACGGGGAATGAATTGGGTGTGACTAAAATTAGTTGAGAACGTCCTTGCGAAGGTTTTGAACCTTCGCAAGGATCAACCAAATTTAGTCGGACCCGAATGAATTGACCGCTGGCGCAAGCTTTGACAAAACCTGGTATCAACGTTATCATTGACGACATCATGGTCACGCATTCCGCTGCGCGCCGTACCTTGCGACGCGATACGGCCCTCGCCTTGGGCGTGGGTCTCTTTCTGTTTGCGGTTTATCTGCTCAGCTACCGCGGCGGCTTCCATTCGATAGATGAAGTCTCCATGTTCGCCGTGACCGAGAGCATGGTGAAATTTGGCCGATTGGATACCGACCAAATCACCTGGACTCAGTGGACGACCAGCCAACGAGAGGCGCAAGGATTCTTCGGGATAGACGGACATGTCTACTCGAAAAAGGGGCTGGGGATGTCACTGGCAATGGCCCCCCTCTACTGGCTGGGTCTGCTAATACCCGGCCTGGGTATGTTGCAAACGGCGTCGCTGCTCAACCCCATTGTTACGGCCATCAGCGCTGCCTTGCTGTTTCGCCTGGTGCGGCGTCTTGAATACGAAGAGTGGGTGGCGCTAGGGGTGGCGCTCCTCTATGGGCTGGCAGTTATCACCTGGGTTTACAGCAAATATCTCTTCAGCGAGCCGCTGGCCGGCTTGTTGCTGCTGGCAACAGCCTATCTTCTGATCACCTTCCGCCAGGAAGGGGGGAATTGGCGCCCCTTGCTGGCCGGGCTATTGTCTGGTCTGGCCGTGGCAACGCGCGCCAACAATCTGTTCTTGATCCCTGTATTTGGAGCGTACCTGCTAGCAATCAGCCGCCACCAGACAACAGATAGCAAGACGCCCCCAGCCTCCTACTCCTCCCCAAAGGGGACCTACCCGCACCTGTCCCGATCCCGGAGACCGGGACGGGATCCGGGACGGTGGGGCAGGTGTGGGCTACTCCCTACTCCCTACCACCTACTACCCACTACCTACTTCCTGCTCGGCCTCATTCCTCCTGCTCTTATGCTAATGGGATACAACTGGGTGCGCGTCGGCAACCCGTTGCAGACCGGCTACGACTTAACCATCTTCTCGCCCAATCTGTTGCTGGGCCTGTACAAACTGCTGTTTAGCCCGTTGCGAGGGTTGTTCGTCTATTCCCCGCTGTTACTCTTGAGCGTGCCAGGCCTGGCCTGGCTATGGCAGCGACGCCGGGCGGAGGCAGGGTTAGTCATAGGAATAATTGGCGTCACGGTCTTCCTCTTCTCGGCCTGGACATCCGGTGAAGGATTAAGTTGGGGCTCTCGCTTCCTGGTTCCGGTCGTACCCTTTTTGTGCCTGGCGCTGGCGCCGGTCCTGGATCGGGTATTGGCTGGTTCCAAAGTCCTGGCCGGGTTGCTTTTGAGCTTGGGGACCTTGTCGTTTGTCATCCAATTCTTGGGCATCGCTATGAATCCCTGGGTTTACCTGGCTCAATTGCAGGCCGACTTTGGCGGTGAGTTTTTCCTGGAGAACACACCCGCCCTGACTGGCTTTCGCTATATGCAAGTAATTGGTCAGCTTCAATCGTGGTCATTGACCAATTCCGACGTAGCCTGGTGGCAACCGTGGGGCTTCGATGGCCTGTCGTTTGGGGTGATGGTCGCGCTCCTGGGACTGAGCGGCGTGTGGTTATGGCATTTGCTGCGCTACCCTAAAAATACTGCGTCCATGGACACTTCCCGCCTCTCAGCCCTCAGCCCTTTTCTGCTCATGCTATTCGCCCTGTTCACCAGCCTGTTCATTCTGGAGCGCGCCTATCGCACCGACCGCCAATTTGGCCCCGCCGAGGATGCTTACGCCCGTGTCCTCAACACGGCGGCCGCCCAGGCCGGCCCCAATGATCGCATCCTGAGCGTAGCTCCATCTCACTACCACGTATCTATGAATCGCTTCAAGGCACGAGTGCCTATCGTTGGGTTCGCCCAGCAACAGCCTCCCATGCCAGAGACAGCACTGCCTTTGCTCAGAGATTCTCTGATAGGCCAAAATGCCTGGCTCGTGACCGTTGGTTTCCAGCCGGCTGCACCCGACAACGCTACCGAACAGTGGCTCACCTCCAACGCCTATAAAGCCAGCGACGAGTGGTTAGATGATGTGCGCCTGGTACGCTATGGCCTTGTTCGCCCAATGACTACACGCACGATCAACGCCACTCTGGGCGAGGAACTGCGATTGGTTAGAGTAGAGTTAGCCAAATCAGCCTCGCCAGGACAAATACTGCCTGTAGAATTTGCCTGGTTGCCCCTCCGCAAACCTATGGACGATTACAATCTTTTCTTGCAGCTTCTTGCAGCCGACGGAGCCCCGGTTGCCCAACATGATGGTCCACCCAACGGTGGCTACACCCCGACCTCTACCTGGTCTCCTGGCGAGGAAGTCTCGGATCGCCACGGACTGGCCCTGCCTGCCGATCTTCCGGCTGGGGAATACCGCTTGATCGCCGGCCTGTACCATCCGCTCACTGGGGAGCGTCTGTCCAACCTCTCCCCCTCCGGGGGCGATTACGCCGACCTGGGCACGGTGACGATTCGATGACATCTTCTGACATGCCGCTCGACTCCCAGCACGCTCCACCTACCTCACTCCACTGGTCTCGCCGCGACTGGGCCGCCCTTATACTGCTGGCACTGCTGGTCGCGCTCTTCTTCTGGCGCATTCTCACTCCCAACCTGGCCGACCGCGCCAGTTTTCCACCTGGCGATTTCTCCCGGCAGTTCTGGGCGTTCGCCACCTTTGAGGTACGGGAGCTCTCGGCGGGACGAATGCCGCTGTGGAATCCTTACACCTACGCCGGTGCACCCTTCTGGGCCGACATCCAGAGCGCAGTCCTCTATCCCATCAGCCTGCTGACGCTACTGCTATCGGGGCCGTGGGGCTTTTCCCTCTTTGCACTGGAGGTCGAAGCCGTCGCTCACTTCTGGCTGGCGGGTATATTTACCTACCTGTTCGTCCGGCGCTTGACCCGTCACCGCGGTGCAGCCCTCTTCGCGGCCATCACCTTCACCTTTGGCGGGTACCTCACCGGCTACCCCAGCCAGCAACTGGCCGTGCTGGAGACGGTCGTCTGGTTGCCGCTGCTGCTCTACTTCACCGACCGGGCGCTGATGGATCGGTCGAGCGAGACGCCCTACTTACGCCCCAACCTGTCCAATACACTGGCAGCCGGGCTGGTTTGGGGTGTGATTTTGCTGGCTGGCCACCCGCAAAGCGCCATGTTTGTGTTTTACACCTTCATACTTTATGTCATGTTCCTGATTTTAGCGCACAGGAGCCAGCGAGGCAGTCCATCCACAAGCCACCCCACCCACAAACTCCCCACTCCCCACTCCTTACTTCCTACTCCTCCGCAAAGGGGACCTACCCGCACCTGCGGCACCTGTGCCACATCGCAGGTGTGGTATGGGGCAGGTGTGGGTTACTCCCTACTCCGCACTCCCGCACTGATCATCCTCGTCGGCCTGGGCTTTTCCGCAATTGCCTGGCTGCCCGGACTGGAATATATGCGGCTGTCGGTGCGAGCAGCCGGGCTCTACGACAAGATGGCCGGTGGTTTTCCTATCTATGATCTCATTCAGATGTTGCTGCCCGGATCGGTCAGCTTCTACTCCCCGTTGTACGTGGGAGTACTGCCACTGCTGCTGGCAATATGGGTAGCTCTGTCACTGCGCCAACGAGAGACGACGTTTTGGGGAATACTGGCGGCCGGCGCCTTATTGCTCTCCCTGGGTGGCGAGACGTTTCTCTACACACCTTTCTACTTGCTTGTACCCGGCTTCAGCATTTTTCGCGACCAGGAGCGGGCTGCGTTCATTGTCAGCTTTGGACTGGCAGTGTTAGCCGGCTATGGGTTTAAACATCAAATATCCAATCAGCAAACTTCACACTCCAAACTCCAAACTGTCGTTGGGTGGCTGCTGATTGGGGCAGTAGGCATGGTGATACTCTTCTTCTACGGGCTGAATAATGCCGGCTGGCAGAACGATAGCCCCTTTTATCTCCTATTGAGTCGAAGCGTGTGGTTGGCAATCTTGCTGGCACTGATATGGGGTGTGACGAAGATTGGAGAACGGAGGTCAGAGATCAGAGACTTAGGATCAGGAACCAGTGGCAAGCGATTGAAAACTGGAGATAGGGTACAAAGAACCACTCCCTACTCCCTACTCCCTTCTCCCTTCTCCCTACTCCCTACTCCCTTCTCCCTTCTGGCTATCAGCTACCTGCTACTGGTAACTTTTGATTTGTTCTCCGTCAATTGGAAGACCAACCTCTACCCATCTCTGCCTGAGGCTCAGACGGCTGTGCCAGCAACGGTCCAAGCGATCCAGCAAGACGCTTCATCCAACGATACTTTTCGCGTTTACAATGAATACCGCATCTACGAAAATTATGGGGTGCCTTATGGCCTGGAAGATGCCTGGGGTGCGAGTCCATTACGTCTGGCCCGCTATGACGCGCTGTACCATTCGCTACGCATGGAGCGGCTGTGGGAACTGCTCAACGTGAAATACGTCATCACCTGGCGCAAGGAATTATACGCGCCGTCGGAGATCATTTACCAGGAACCGGCCGGCGACGACGTGACTTATGTCCATCGGCTGAGCCATGTGGCCCCGCGTGCCTGGCTGGTATATCAAGTGGAAGAAGCCGAAGACAATGCGGCCTTGTCTCGACTCGATGCCTTCGATTTCGACCCATCTCAGATAGCCCTGGTGCCGCCTGACACATCGATCTCGGTTGAGGGGTACCCTCCCCAGAATGAGATAGGCCAGATACAGATCGTTCAGCGAACGCCCGGCTCCACATCGTTGAATGTCAGGGCCCCCGCCGGCAGTTTGCTGATGCTGAGCGAGATCTATTATCCGGGCTGGCGGGCCACTGTTGACGGACAGCCAGTTCCCATCGTGAGAGCGGATTACATCCTGCGGGGAGTGCCGGTCCCGGCTGGGGAACATCATGTGGAGGTTTTCTACCAACCTGTAACCTTAATATGGGGGACCGTAATCAGCGGAGTGACATTCGCTGCGATGGCTGCGGCTGGTTTATGGATCTGGTTGAGCAAGAAAGCCCCAAAGAGAGGGTCGAGAGATATCAATCACGCCAGCCCTCCGTTGAGGGAGGAACAGACAAAGTAGCCAGCGTTATATGGTCGCCCAAAGATAAACCTATGAATTCGACGATTTCTCTGGATTTGAGCAACGACAGCGTTTACACCAACACACAGCGCTGGTCAACATGGGCTGTGATGATCACTCTAACCTTGGCTGCCTTCGCGCTGCGCCTCTACCGGCTGGATCATCTTAGCTTGCGCGGTGACGAAGCTTTCGACGTACTCTACGCCGCCCAACCCCTGTCAGAAATCATCTACCAAGATCGATTCAACCAAATCTACCCACCGCTCTATCACATCAGTCTCCACTACTGGCTGCTGATTGCTGGTCGGGGAGAGTTCGCCTTACGCTGGATCACGGCAGTGGTACCCGGCACACTGCTCACGCCACTCACCTATGCGCTGGGTCGTCAACTGTTTGGCCGGGCCAGGTCAGGCCAGGCAGACAGGAGCCGCCGCGTCGGATGGTTGGCCGGGTTGCTAGTAGCAATCAACCCCTATCTGCTTTGGTGGTCACAGGACGCTCATTTCTACTCACTGCTGGCGATGTTTGCGGCTGCCATAACGCTGCTGGCCATTCGCTTGTGGAACACACACGGGCACTGGCGGGTGTGGTGGGTTTATACCCTGGTCACGGCTTTGGGATTCTATACCCATTATTACACCTACTTCACTTGGGGAGCAGTCAACCTGATAGGCTTGTGGTGCACGCTTACCCGGCGCTGGCCCAGGAAATTGGCCGTTCGTTGGTGGCTGGCCCAGGCAGCGGCCGTGGCCTTATATACTCCCTGGCTGGCGGCCAGCTTCAATATGGTCAATGCCTATAGAGAGCCATGGATCGAGCACGTTGGCTTCTTCGAGATTCTACGTCGCAACCTGATCGCCTACAGCCTGCACCTAGTGAGTAAAGAGAATTGGGCGCTGCCAGTACTTCTCATCGTGGCAGCAGTTTTTGTGGTCGGGGCATTCCCGTGGACATGGCGGCCTGGTCGCTCCAGCGACTTGAGGACCCGGCAAGTGATTACGCTCCTAGTTTTGATCTTCGCGCCACTGGCAGTACTTTACCTGGGATCGCTTCAGCGCCCCCTTTACGACGAAAAGCTGACCATCTTCGTCCTGCCACTCTTTCTGGCAGGCCTGGCCCGTGGACTCGCCATCATTTGGCGTAAGGTATGGCCAATGGCCATCTTGATAGCTCTGTTGTTAGCCGGTTCAATGCTTCTCTCCAACTATCGCTACTTCTCCGATCCAGCCTACGCCAAAAGCCCTGCGTGGCGAGAGATGATGAGTTACGTTCACCAAAAAGCCCGGCCCGGTGACCTGCTCATCTATAATTTTCCCGAATCTTCGGTCCTCTATTACAATAATGACAAGTTGCCCATTGAGTTGATTCCCAACAGTGCCCGGCTCAGCGCGGATGAGATCAGGGCTCAACTCAAACAGGTTACTGCTGATTACACCCATGTCTGGCTGGTGCCCTTGGTCAGGCCGTGGTGGGACGCCGACGGCACCGTCATCACATGGCTCGACCGACATGCCGACCGTGTAGACCAGCGATTCTTCCGGGGAGTGCATGTGAATCGATATCTCACACCGCCGGCCTGGCAGGCGGCAATGACATTACAGCCAGTCACGTTTGCCGAGGGCATCCGGCTGCTGGGCTTTCGCCTGTCTGAAGGCGAGCACGAGACGCATGGGTTGACGTTATCCCCGGGTGACGCATTACATCTCAGTCTCTACTGGCAGGCCGATAGCCCCAGCGACATTCCCTATACTGTCTTCACGCACCTGTTCGGACCGGACGGACAACTCTACGGTCAGTGGGACAATCCGCCGGTGCGAGGGAGCTATCCCACCAGCGAGTGGTCCCCTGGCGAAAACGTGGTTGATCCATATGAGATTCCAGTCAGCCCCGACGCGCCTCCCGGCGAGTATCGCCTGTTGGTCGGTCTATACGACCCGGCCACGGGCGGCCGGGTGACAGTGCTCAACGATGAGAAGCAGGCGACAGGAGACTCGATTCAACTCAACGAAGCCATCACTATCCAGGTACAATGAACATAGATCGATGAAGATAACCGCCAAGGACATAATCGCTCAAATGCGAACTGTGAAGATTGCTCAACAGGAGGACTGAAGAATCAGTGCAAAATACGGCGCTTGATCGCTTGCGAACATGGCTCACCGCTGACGACTCCCGCCTGGCGCTGGGGACGGCTATTGGCGTGGCCACGCTGGTCGGCCTGGCGACCGGCGCACTGTTTGGCCTTCTGGGACCAATGCTGGCGCTGGGAACCATCGGCGGGTTGGTAGTAGGCCTTTTGATGCTGCGCTCAATCCGTTGGGGGTTGTTCGCGTTGATCGGACTCATTTGCTTGCTGCCTTATGGGGCCATTCCTATCGACGTGGGCTTTCGGCCTACTTTTATCGACGTCGTGCTGCTGGCATTGTTCGGCGTCTGGTTTGTACGCAAGGCTGGAAGGGTAGAAGAGTGGAAAGTTGGGAGAATGAGCCAATCTTCCAACCTTCCAGCCTTCCATCTTCTGATCTTTGCATTCCTGCTTTGGGCACTGATCACCTTCATCGCCGGGCTGGCCCACGCCCCTCTCAGCGCTACCGTGCTGCGCCGATTCGCCGAGGTACTCCTGGCCGTCTCTCTCTTCTTCGTGATAGTTAACCAGGTACGTCACATCAAGGGGCTGGAGCAAATCACGGCTGTCATCATCCTATGCGGCGGTCTGGCCGGCTTTTTTGCGGTGTTGTTTTACGTACTGCCTGGCCCGCTGACGGTGCGTATCCTTTCCAAGCTGGCCATTTTCAACTATCCGGCCGGACCTGGCATTCTACGCTTTGTCGAGGATGATCCCAGCCAGCCGATGCGGGCCATCGCCACGTCGATCGACCCCAATGCGCTGGGCGGTCTGCTGGTCATCGTCACAGCAGTGGCCGTGGTGCAGCTTTTCGCCGACCATCCTGTGTTGCCCCGCCGCCTGTTAGTACCCTTGGCTGGATTCATGGGACTGGGCCTGGCACTGACCTTCTCCCGAGGCTCGATGCTGGGGTTAGGCGCCGCGCTGGTGCTGGTTGGAGTGCTGCGCTACCGCAAGCTGCTCCCGCTGATAGCCATAGTAGCCATCTTGATGCTTCTACTGCCCCAGACTCAAGTCTTCATCACACGCTTCATCCAGGGGATACAGGGGCAGGACCTGGCCACCCAAATGCGCTTTGGCGAGTACAAAGACGCCTTCATCCTTATCAGTCGCTACCCGGTGTTGGGCGTTGGCTTCTCTGGAGCGCCTGACATTGATTTATACCTGGGTGTTTCCGATCTTTACCTGCTCATCGCCGAGCAGATGGGACTGGTGGGACTGCTTATCTTTCTCGTCATCGCCGGGAAGTACTTTGTCGTTACCTACCGCACCTGGCGACAGATGCCCCGGGGTCATAGAGTCGAAGGGTCTGTCCTGAGCGCAGCCGAAGGGTCTGTCCTGAGCGCAGCCGAAGGGCCTGTCCTGAG
>CAYTNQ010000094.1:0-17081 GCA_964439175.1 uncultured Anaerolineales bacterium
GCAATCGAGCGGCCAGGGGTTGAAAATCGAAATAGCGCTTGCGCGTGTTGACCTCAAAGGCGACGCGGTGGTCGTCATCGAGACAATAAAGTAATATGCTTTCGCCCAGGATCTCGCCTTGAACGTTTAGTGGAGCATCGTTAAGAGAGTGCACGTCGAGCCGGGTGAGACCGCTGGCATCTTCCAAGGCGGCCTGGATCTCCAGTTCGGTCAGCAGCCTCTGGTAGGGGGCGGGCGGTGTGTCCCAGAGCAGGGCGATGTCCACGTCACTATCAGGCAGGGGCGTTCCTCGTGCTACAGACCCGTAAATGTAGGCTGCGTCCACTGAATAACGACCCAGCACCTCTGGGGCGACTGCACGCAATCGGTCCACGATCTCTGCTGCCTGCCGGGCGCGGGTATCAGTCGCCTGTTGCGGAGGGACTTTGCTTTGTGGGTACCCAGCAGAACCTGGGCGAGGACTTTGTGGGTGCTCGTCAGACATAAAAGATTTCCTGGCTGTCACTCTCGCTGATTTCTGATCACTGATTATATAGTATATTCAATTTTTCAGGAGCGGCAACGTTATCAAAGCTGTGTCTAAACAGCGATTGATGAACAAGTCCGTTACAGTGGAGCAATAACTCTTTGATCTACACACCTGTTCTTATCTGGTGGCTTTTACTACAATTGTTCGGCCTGGTTGGGCTGCCGCTGGCTTCCCGGCTGTTGGGCAACCTGCCCGACCGGGGCTACGCCTTTGCGCGTCCCCTGGGCCTGCTGCTGACCGGTTACGTGCTTTGGTTGGGGGGCAGCCTGGGCTTTTGGCGCAACGGCGTCGGAGGCACGCTGGTCGCCATGGTGTTAGTGGCCGGGGTAGGGTTATGGCTTTACCTCGGTCGCCGCGCTCCCAGCCAGGAGCAAAATGGCAAAGACGTGTCCATCCTGGGCTGGCTGCGCTCGCACACTGCCTACTGGCTGGCGGTGGAATTGATCTTTGCGATAACGCTGGCCGGCTGGACGGTCTACAAGTCGTACAACCCCAACCTGGAGACGGCCGGCGGCGAAAAATGGATGGAGATTGCCTTCATTCATGCCACGCTGCGCAGCAGCAGCTTCCCGCCGCAGGACCCCTGGCTCTCCGGTTTTGGCATCAGTTATTACTACTTCGGCTACGTGCTGATGGCCATGCTTACCCGGCTGTCCGGCCTGCGAGCTACGGTTGCCTTCAACCTCTTCATCCCGACGCTCTTCTCGCTGACTCTGACCGGTGCTTTCAGCCTGGTTTACAACCTGGTGGTGAGTCGCGCCCAGGTGACCGGGGACGAGCAACGTGAGGGTGGGCGGGCCATTGGTTTTGGCCTGTTGGGGGCATTGTTCGTAGGAATAGTAGGCAACCTGGAGGGGCTGCTGGAGGTGTTTCACAGCCGGGGGCTCTTCCCGGCCAGCTTTTGGCGCTGGCTGGACATCATAGACATCAACCAGCCGCCGGGAGTCGGCGGCTGGATTCCGACTCGCTTCATCTGGTGGTGGCGCGCCTCGCGCGTGATCCACGATTGCTCCTTCCAGGGATTGTTGGTTGGCAACTGCAATCCCCCCAACGGCAATTGGGAGGTGATCGACGAGTTCCCCTTCTTCAGCTTTCTGCTGGGCGACGTGCATCCTCACGTGCTGGCCCTGCCTTTCGTGCTGCTGGCCTTAGGCCTGGCGCTGAATCAAATCTCCAATCTCCCCTGGCCTACCCGCCAGCCCGCCCTGGCTCGCGCCAGCGGGCCGGGGGGCAGGCAATACCCAATCTCCAATACCCAATACCCAAAGGGCACACTGTCTCCACTCTCCACTCTGATCACTTCAGCCTTTGGAGGTTGGCCTCAGTTTGTCATCTATGCCCTCTGTCTGGGGGCACTGGGGTTTCTCAACACCTGGGATTTTCCCATTTATCTCTTCGTGGTGACCCTTGCCTTTGCTCTCTGGCGCGCGAAGGCCGGTTCCCCCAATTGGGTTCTTGAAGCCATCGCCGCCGGGCTGGCGTTGGGTGGGCTGGGGGGTGTTTTGTACCTGCCTTTTTACCTGGGGTTCCAGTCGCAGGCGGGGGGCATTTTGCCTAATCTCTTCAACCCGACGCACTTGCAACAGTTCCTCGTCTTCTTTGGGCCGTTCCTGTTCGTCGTCGTCAGCTACCTGGCGGTGCTTTCACGAGGGGCGACTCTTCGCAACTGGCGGCGACGGCTGCCGTCCGTGCTGGCTTTGACTCTGGGAGGACCGGTGCTGCTGATGTTGATGATCGGTGCGTCGTTAGCGATTTCTCCCTCGGCGCGCGGTTGGGTAGAGGGGCTGCTGCGCGATTCCAATTTGCAGGCCATTCTGGGAAACGCCAGCCTCGGCTCGCTGGCCATGGTGGTCGCCCGCATCCGGCTCAGTAACCCCTGGACCTTTCTCTTCCTGGGCGGACTATTGGCCTGGGTGCTGCTCTTCTGGCCAACCGTTAATAACAGCCCCCAGCCCTCCCCGGCCCCCGACCTGTTCGCCCTGATCCTCATCGGCGTCGGATTGCTGCTGCCGTTGGCGGTGGAGTTTGTCTACCTGCGCGATCTTTTCGGCAACCGCATAAACACCGTCTTCAAATTCTATTTCCAGGCATGGGTGTTACTGGCATTGGCAGCCGCCTATGGGACATCGGTTGTGTTAGGCCGGCTGCGGGGAATAGGGGGTGTCGCCTGGCGCCTGGCTCTGACGTTGCTGGTGTTGGGAGGGCTGGTCTACCCGATCCTGGCTATTCCCAACAAGACGGGGAATTTCAGCGCCACACCAACCCTGGACGGCATGGCCTGGCTGGAAACGGTGCACCCTGACGACTACGCCGCAATTCGCTGGTTGCAGGCCAACGTGCCTGATAGTGCGGTCATTTTAGAAGCGCCGGGTAAGTCCTACACCTATGCGGGGCGCGTATCGGCATTGACCGGCCTGCCGACCCCATTGGGTTGGGACTTCCACGAGTGTCAGTGGCGCGGTAGTTGCGACGAGCCGGCTCGTCGTGAGCCGGACATTGACATCCTGTATAACTCTGTGGACCCGGCGCAAACTTTGACGTTGTTAGACAAGTATGATATAACTTACGTCTATGTGGGTCCGCTGGAGCGAGAGCGGTACAACCCCAGCGGGCTGGCCAAATTTGGGCGCCTGATGGACGTTGTCTACCAACAGGGTGAAGTAACCATCTATAAAAGAAGATGAATGCAACAATCAATGACTACTACGCAACTTAAGAAATTACCGCCCGCAGAGGGTGAAGAGGTCGTTGGCACTCCTGCCGCCTTGCCTGCGTATTCTGTGAATACGTTGCTCTCCTGGCTGACGGTGGAGAGGGCAGCTTATATAGGATTGGCGCTGCTGGCACTGGCCCTGAGACTGGCAAATCTGGGCTTGCACCCGCTGTCGGATTCAGAAGCGGCGCAGGCGCTGGTGGCCTGGCGCGCTTACCAGGGACAACCGGTAGGCGAGGCTGGCTACAGTCCGCTGATCGTTACCCTGAACTTAATGGGCTTTCTGTTGCTGGGGGGCAGCGAATTTGTCGCGCGGCTGGGGCCGGCGCTGTTGGGCCTGGCCCTGGTATTACTTCCTTACGGGTTGCGCCGCTACCTGGGCCGGACAGGGGCGTTAGCCGCTTCCGCCCTCTTTGCCATCTCACCCACGGCTCTCCATTTCTCGCGAGCTGTGAATGGAGACATAGGCGCCGCTGTGGGCGGGTTGGTCCTGGTGATGGGGCTTTTTCATTGGCTCGACCGGGAGGGCGATTCCCAATCTTCGGGGGTGACCTGGCTCTACGTGGCTGCGGCCGGACTGGTACTCGTGCTCACCGCTTCCCCCTCCAGCTACTCGATACTGGCACTGCTGCTCGGCTTCTTAGCGCTGGCAGCCGCCGTGGGTGACAAAGGCTATGCTACCTCCGCACGCGAAGGGTTGGTGACGCTGCGGACTCGGCTGGTCGGGTGGGGTAACTTTGGCCTGGTGTTGGCTATCGGGCTGCTGGCGGTTGCCACCAGCCTGCTTCTTAACCTGGAAGGGCTGGCAGCGGCTGCTGACTTGCTGACCAGTTGGGTCTTAGGCTTTGCACCGGCCATGGCCGGTCAGGGCATTTACCCCGCCGTCTTTTTGCTCTCTCTCTACGAGCCCCTGATTTTGTTGGCTGGCCTCTTCGGCCTGTCGGTTGGCCTGCTGCGACGTCGACTGTTTGACCTCTTCCTGGGTTGGTGGGCCTTTGGTGGCATTGCGTTGGATCTGCTTCGGTCAGGACGCACTGAGGGTGAAGTTCTGGTCCCGTTAGTCCCCCTCACTTTGTTGGCTGGACTGGCACTGGGGATGCTGTGGGACTCGCTGCAAAAGGATGGGAGTTGGCAGCGGGAAGGTATCATCGCCGTCACCGGGCTGGTCATCAGTGGTTATGCTTACATCGAACTCATGGAATACACCCGAAGCGGCGGGATGACTTTTTTGCTGCCGGTATCCGCGCTCGGATTATTCGTTCTGCTGGTCATTCTCTTTCGGGTGTGGTATGATGGGCCCTCGGCGCTGCGGGGCGGGGCACTGGTGGCAGTGACCGCCCTGGCCGTTTTCAGCGTGGCTACCGGCTGGCGTTTGAACTATGGGCCCTTGGCCGATCCTCGCCAGCCGTTGATCCATACGCCGGCAGCCGAGGGGCTCCCTGACCTGGTGGCGACGCTGAAGCAGTTATCGAGTTGGCGCGCTGGCGACCCGTATTTACTTGATGTCATCGCCGACCGTCGCGTCGGCCCCGCCGTCGAGTGGCAGTTGCGTCGTTTCAAGAATGTGACCTGGGTGGACAGCCTGGACCAGTGGCCGCCGACCGTACCTGCCGGGGATTCCAGCGCATCGACCGATTTCGAAGCAATACTGACCCCGGCTGATACGACCTTGAAGCTGGACGAAGGCTATGCCGGCCAGGACTTTGCCATCCGCGCGTTTTGGTCGCCGGCCGGTCTGCACGGCCAATCGCTGATCCGCTGGATTGTTCTGCGCACCACTACCACTCCCGTCAACTATGAAAAAGCGGTGTTGTGGGTGAAGCAGGACTAGATTGCCAATTATAGACAACATCTTGTTGTGGGAAGAAGACGAAGTGCTCTACCTCTTAATAGACCCAGACCAGCAATACGGCCAGGCCGCCCTGCTCCGAACTGCTGAGTCGGCGTATGAGACGCAGTAGGCAGGCGATACGCCACTTGACTATTTATTCGGAAATTCGTGGAGTGTGGAATTATGAAGATTAAGAAAATAAGCAGGTAATAGGGTTGTGCCGCAATCGCCTGAGAATAAATCCTCAGGCTGAAAGCTAAAGCCAGCTTAAGCAGGCTAAACCTGAGCAAACCTGAGCAAAAAAGTGCGTTTTCAACGTACTTGAGTTTTTAGCCTGGAGCTTTAGCTCGAGGCGGCAAGGCGCTAAAACCCAGCTTTATACCCCAAAATAATTTCTTAACCTTCATTATTCCGCCTGACTTGCCGATTTGCTGATTTGCTCATTTGCTGATTCCGAGGATTACTATGGCTTCTATTTCACATGCAGAAAAACCCACCAGTCTCTGGGAGCGGCCACTGTGGAACGTGATGGCGCTCAACTGGGAATTGGTTCTCTATGGAGTGATATTTGTACTGGCGCTGGCGACGCGCTTTTACGATTTGGGCGCCCGGGCCATCAGCCACGACGAGAGCTTGCACGCGCTTTATTCGTATAAGCTCTACAACGGTGAAGGCTATCGTCACGATCCGTTGATGCACGGCCCGCTCTTGTTTCACGTCACCGCGTTTCTCTTCTTCCTGTTCGGCGACACCAATTTCGTCGCTCGCACCGGGGTCGCCCTCTTTGGCGTGGCCCTGGTGATGTTACCCTATTGGTTCCGGCCCTGGTTGGGACGCCTGGGCGCGCTGGCAGCTTCGACGTTCATCCTCATCTCGCCCGCCATTATGCAATACAGCCGCCACTTGCGCCACGACCTCTTCAACGCGGTGTTTACCGTGCTCATGTTTGTGGCGCTCTTCCAATACCTGCGCGGGCGTGAGCAGGGGGATGAGGCACGGGTGTCACGCTGGCTGTTGATCGGCGGCGCCGCAGTTGCGCTGTCGCTGACGACCAAAGAAGTCGCCTTCATCCACGGCTTTATAGGGTTTACCTTCATCCTTCTGATGAGCATCTTGGAGGGGATTGGTCTTGCCAGCCGCCGTATCCTGTTTTTCGCCGGGTTGGCATTGCTGGTCATCGTGGGGGGGATTGTTCTCTGGCTCACTTTCGGCAATGCCGGGACTCTACCCGGTGAGGTCGGCCAACTCAACCTGGCGCAGCGCGTGATTGAGTTCCTGTCCCCGGCCAGTGAACGTCTTGCAAATAATCCAGGCCTGACGCGCGAGGATCATGGCAAGACGGTATGGAAGCTCATCCAATTTGGTGTGCTGTTGACAGGCCTGTTGTTCGCAGCTTCAACCCTTGCGCTGAGCGTGACCAGCCGCCGCCACCTGATGACCGACGCGGTACGTTCAATTCCTATGCGGACGCTGGGGATGGCCGCCTTGCTCGGAGCTGCCTTGTTCATCCTCTTCTACACCACGTTTTTCACCAACCCTTACGGCATCGTCTCTGGTACCTGGGGGGCAGTGAGTTACTGGCTGCGCCAGCAAGACGTGCAACGGGGCGGCCAACCATGGTATTACTACATAATGCTGCTATTGCCTCTCTACGAGTTTTTGCCACTCCTCGTGGGGACGGCCGGAGGGCTGTGGTACCTGGTGCAGCAGATCATTGGCCGTCGACCGCTGAGTGATGACGACCCCCAGCCTCCAGCACTTCAGCGTTACTTCGTCGCTTTCCTCATCTACTGGGCCATTGATGCCCTCGTCATCTACAGTTGGGCCGGGGAGAAGATGCCATGGCTTACCGTGCACCTGACGTTACCTTTCATCTTTCTCGCTGCCTGGACCGTGGACCGTGCATTGAGCGGCGTGAATTGGCGCCGGGCGTGGGCGCGAGGCGGCGCATTCTTTGCCTTGTTGCTGCCACTGGTAGCAGTGGCGCTGGTGACACTCCTCAGCGTGCGACCTTTCCAGGGAAAGTCCCTCTTCGACCTGCGCGACACCGGCCAGTGGTTGGGGTCATTGGTGGTGGCCGTGGCGCTGGTTTACGCCCTGGTGCATTATGGCCGCCGGCTGGGAGGGTATTTCGCCGGCCGGGTGGCTTGCGCTGCAATCGTGGTGGTGTTGGCTTTGTTTACCTTCCGCTCTGCCTGGATGGTTTCTTTCATCAACTATGACTACGTGAGTGAATATCTCTTTTACGCCCATGCCGCGCCGGACGTGACTCTGGCTATGCACGAAATCGAGGACATCTCCCGGCGCACGGTCGGCGACAAACAGATCAAAATAGCCTACGACAACGATTCTACCTGGCCCTTTGAATGGTACTTCCGCGAGTACCCCAACCGCGCCTATTACGCCGACAGCCCCAACCGGGAACAACTCGATGCACCCATTGTCATTGTAGGGTCGGCCAATGAAGATAAAGTGAGGCCGTTTCTGGGTGATCGCTACCGGCGTTTCACCTATCGTTTGGTGTGGTGGCCGATTGAGACCTACAAAGACCAATCACCGCTAAAAATTTGGCATACCTACGTTTACCCGGACCTGAGCCAGGCAGGGGACGAGGCGGCGCGGCAGGCGTTATGGGATCAGGTCCGAGAGAACCGAAAAGAGCTGTGGAACATCATCTTTTATCGCCGCCACAAGACGCCGTTGAACGAGTGGCCCTACGTCCATCGCTTCTATATGTACATTCGCAAAGACGTGCTGAACCAGTTATGGGATTATCAAACCGGCCCCATCACCCAGGCAGAGATTGAGCCCTACGCCCAAGGCTACCGCGAGATGCGGGCTGCACGCGTCTTAGGCAACGCCGGGTCGGGAGAGGGACAGTTCTCCGCACCCCGGGCCATCGCCATCGGCCCCGATGGCCTCCTGTACGTGGCCGATAGCGGCAACAACCGCATCCAGGTTCTGGACGCCGAAGGGAACTTCATCCGGGCTTGGGGAAGTGCCGGCAGCGGGTTGGGTCAGTTTCAGGAGCCGTGGGGAATTGCCGTCAGCGACGCGGGCCGGGTGTACGTGGCCGACACCTGGAATCATCGCATCCAGGTCTTTGACCAGGAAGGGAATTTCCTCTCCACCTGGGGACACTTTGCCGATACAAAAGGCGCGCCCGATGCTGAGCCTGGAGTTTTCTGGGGGCCGCGCGACATCGCGCTGGACGCTGAGGGGAACGTGTACGTGGCCGACACCGGCAACAAGCGCATTCAGAAGTTCACGCCAGATGGCCAATTCATCGCCCAGTGGGGTGGTGGGGGTGTGACCCCGGGCCACTTTGAGGAACCGACCGGCATTGCCTTTGGGCCTGAGGGCAACATTTACGTGGCCGACACCTGGAACCGGCGCGTCCAGAAATTCTCGCCCGATTTCACCCCTATCGCCGAGTGGCCTATTCAGAGCTGGGAGAGCGAGTCGCCCGCCAACAAGCCCTACCTGCGCGTTGACAGCCAGGGAAACGTGTACGTGGGCGATCCGGAACGCTACCGGATTCTCGTCTTCGACAGCCAGGGCAAGTTCGTCATGACCTTTGGCCAGTATGGCTTTGACACTGCCTCGTTTGCCCTGCCCCTGGGCATGGCTTTCGACGCTTCCGATGACCTGTACGTGGTTGACTCCGACAACAACCGCATCCTCAAATTCACAATAGGCGGCCAGCCGTGATACAAGCGATATTGTTGGATCTAGACGACACACTTCTCGACAACGATATGCATCGTTTCTTGCCCCCTTACTTTGAGGCCCTGGGTCGCCGCATGGCCCAGTTTGTGGCCCCAGATACCTTAGTGAGGATGCTGCTCTCTTCGACGCGGGTGATGGTGAAGAATCAAGATCCAACCGTCACCAACCAACAGGCTTTTGACGCTGATTTCTTCCCGCGTCTCCGACTGCCTGAGGCGGAGGTGCGCTCGATCATCCACGCCTTCTACGAAGAGGATTTTCCGGCCTTGAAGCGATACACACACCCCCGGCCCCAGGCCCGGCCGCTGGTCCAGACTCTCTTCGACCGGGGATACGAGGTGGTCATTGCCACCAACCCTATGTTTCCGCGCCGCGCCATCGAACACCGCCTCGAATGGGCTGGCGTGCTCGACTTTCCCTTCAAACTCGTCACCACTTACGAGAACTCTCACTTTTGCAAGCCCAATCCTCGCTATTACCAGGAGATCTTGGGCAGGTTAGACAGCCAGCCTGAAGAGGCGATAATGATAGGGGATGATCTTGAGAATGACATCGAGCCGGCGATGCAGGTAGGGTTGCACACGTATTGGATTACCCATAGTGCCAGCGAGGACGTCTTCCCATACTCTGGCTTAGGAGGCAGCCTGGCCGACTGCCTGGCCTGGGTGCAGTCGGATGGATTACGCGAGTGGGTATAGTATCATAGTTTGGTTGGAGAGCGAAGCTCTTCTAATTTGGCATAGGAGGTTTTAGAATGCAGCTCTGGCTTGATACGGCCAAAATCGAGGAGATCCGCGAAGTCGCTTCGTGGGGCATCTTGAGTGGAGTGACCACGAACCCGAGTTTGATGCAAAGGGCGGGCAGCGCCGACCGTAAAACGGTCACGCAACAAATCGCCGACATTGTGCAAGGGCCGGTCAGCGCCGAGGTCATCAGCACCGACTGTGAGGGGATGCTAAGGGAGGCACGTGAGATCGTCACCTGGTCGCCGCACGTGCTTGTCAAAATCCCTACCATCCCCGAAGGGCTCAAGGCCATGCGCGAGATCAGCCGCTGGGATCCACCCCAGGCAGGGTGGCCTGCCCCGCGCGTTAACGCCACGCTCATCTTCTCGCCGAACCAGGCTTTGTTGGCCGCCACCGCCGGCGCGGCTTACGTCTCACCCTTCCTGGGGCGACTGGACGACGCAGGCCACGATGGCATGCAGGTGGTGCGCGACATCGTAGAGATTTTCTCGATCTACGGTTTCGACAGTGAAGTGATTGCAGCCAGTATCCGGCATCCGTTGCACGTCACCCAGGCGGCCCTGGCCGGCGCCGACATTGCCACTATGCCCTACGCTGTGATGAAGAAGATGGTTCAGCACCCGCTCACCGACAAGGGGCTCAAGGCCTTTCTCGACGACTGGGCAAAAGTGGCAGGCGGATAGTTGGGGGAATCTGCCAACTACTCCTCCAAGGGGTGGGTTCCAGTCGAACCACTAAGTACTTGCCCACCTGTAGGTCCCCTTTGGGGACCTACAGGTGGACAAGTGCTAAAGTTCGTCCGTATCCAGGATGATGGTCACCGGCCCATCGTTGTGAATTTCGACCAACATGGTTGCTCCAAATACGCCGCTCGCAATGTGAGAGATTCCTTCGGCCTGCAACGCTTGGATGAAGTGTTCGATGAGCGGCTCCGCAATTTCCGGCCGGGCCGCCTGGGTGAAGCTGGGCCGGCGCCCGCGCCGACAATCGGCGTAGAGCGTGAACTGTGAGATGATGAGCGCTTCTCCGCCCACGTCCAGGGCCGACAGGTTCATTTTACCTGCCTCATCTTCAAAGATGCGTAAGTTGGCTATCTTGTGGGCCAGGATCTCGGCCTGGGTGGGGGTGTCGCCGTGGGTAGTGCCTACCAGGACTACCAGCCCGGCGCCGACAGCGCCCAGTGTCTGGCCTTCTACCGAGACACTGCCTCGTTTCACACGTTGTAAAATAGCACGCATCGGGTCTCCTCATTCGACGAAAGACGAATGACGAAAATTCACCTTGGTCCTTCGTCTTTCGTCGCGTGAAAAAGTGTCAACCAGATCATGAACCATTCCCATAGAATACCATATAATACCCGTACATGGAATTCCGTGTAAGACCCTAAGGGTTTCAATGAAGGTTCAAAAATTATCTGGGTAACACGGCAAAAGCCGCACCGGCCTACCCCACGGGGGTCCCTGCGGGAGAAGAGCCGGTGCTAGGCTGGTTTTTCTCAGGAAATCTACCTAGCACCGCCTATTCTATGGCGGTGCGGCCCATGCATCGGTAACCCTTTATTTCTTAATCTTCATAGAAACCCTTAGGGTCTGCCACGTAAACTTCTAACAAGAGGCTCTCCATGCAACTGCTCGTAGAACCAATCACGCTGAATCTTAAAACCCCCTTCCGCATCGCCCATGGCACCAGTACGGCGCGGCATAACGTACTAGTTCACCTGGGCGATGGCCTGGGCGAAGGCTCACCCGTGCCCTATTACGGTTACAGCCAGGAGGAGACGGTGGCCTATTTGCAGCGCCTGGATCCAGATGTCCTGTTGGGCGACGATCCGCTGGCGCTGGAGGATGCTCTCGACCGGCTGCCTCCCGGTCCAGGCCCGGCGCGCGCCGCTATCGACATCGCCCTGCACGATCAGTGGGCGCGGCAACTCGGCCAGCCCCTCTACCGGCTATGGGGACTGAACCCGGCGCGCGCACCCCTGAGCTCCCTCACCCTCAGCATCAGCGAGGACGAAAACGAATTGCGGCGGCGCGTGCGGGCGGCTGAGGGCTTCCCCATTCTCAAGCTAAAGTTAGGCACCGGCGACCTGGAGGCCGACGAGGCCATCGTGCGCCTGGTCCGTCAGGAGACCGGCGTCCAGCTTTGTGTAGATGCTAACAGCGCGTGGCGGGTAGACGAAGCCGCCCAGATCATTCCCCGATTGGCCGCCTACGACTTGCTCTTCATCGAGCAGCCCATCCCCCGAACCGACGTTGAGGATTGGCACCGTCTGCGCCGGCGGCTCCCCCACGATGTGCTGCCGCTCATCGCCGACGAGAGCGTGCGCCAGGCCCGTGATATCCCGCCTTTGGCGGGCGCCGCCGACGGTATCAACATCAAGCTCACCAAGGCCGGCGGGCTGCGAGAAGCCCGCCGCATGATCGTCTTGGCGCGGGCGCTAGGCATGCAGGTCATGCTGGGTTGTATGGTCGAAAGCTCGATAGGCATCACTGCTGCCGCCCATCTGGCCCCCCTCGTAGATTTTGCCGACCTGGACGGCAACCTGGACGTAGCCAATGATCCTTACGTGGGCGTGAAAATGGAGGCTGGTCGCCTTCATCTCCCATCCGGCGCTGGGCTGGGTGTGGTACGTCGCACCCAGTAGCGCCTTAAACCCCTACCGAGGGTGCATTTCACTTCGGGGGCGACCTAACCCCCAGCCCCTTCCCTACCAGGGAAGGGGGGAGATTGCTCCCCTCCCCGACGCGGGGAGGGGCTGGGGGAGGGGTCTGCCCCAAAACTGAAATACGCCCCCTACCGAAGTCGCATTGACAATTTATCCAAAAGAGTGCATAATAGTTATGGTGAGCCGAATCTAATAGCCCGGCTATTTGAGCGTACTCGGGGGCAATGGCCTATGGAGCAGGTCAGTTTGCGTGATTATTGTGAGGAGGCCAGGTCGCTCATCCAATCTGGTGAGTCTGAAACGGCCATCCGCATCACACGTTACATCCTGCGCCATTATCCTCGACACGTGGAAAGTTATCGCGTGTTGGGGCAGGCGTTGCTGACAGCGGGCGATTATCAGGAGGCGTCCCGGCAATATCGACGTGTGTTGAGTGCCGACCCGGAGGATGTGGCGGCGCGCATTGGGTTGGCCGAAATCTACCGGGGCACCGGCGATTTAGACAAAGCTATCGGTCAAATGCGACGCGCCATAGATCTGGCGCCCGGTGATTCCGGTCTCCGCATCCAGCTTCGGCAGCTACTGAATGCCCGCCAAGGGAGCGAGGCGGCCGAACAACTTGAAATCACGCGGGCAGCGTTGGGACGCATCTACGCTCGTGGAGGGCTTTACGCCAAAGCCGTACAAGAATTCAAGGCGGTCCTGGAACAGAACCCATCGCGGGTGGACGTTCAAGCATCGCTGGCGGAATCCTTGTGGCGGGCCGGCCGTCACTTAGAAGCTGCCGAGGTTTGCCATCGCATTCTGGAAAGACTTCCCAATGCATTGACGGCCAATCTGATCCTTGGCGTTGTGTGGCTGGAGAGCCCCCAACCAGATGAGGCAGCACCTCACCTGAAATTGGCCCAGGCATTGGACCCTGAAAACGTCGTCGCCCACTCCCTCTTTGGTGAGAAATCACCTCTGCCGCCTCTGACCGTCAAGATAGAGCGGCTGGGCGAAGACGAGATAGAAGATGCACAACGCAAGCCCCTTCCAACAGCGCCGGTCGAGCGTAAACCTTCCCTTCAGACACCAGAGCCGGCAATTGATGGGGTGAGCAAATTGCATGAGGAGGATGCCACGCTTATGATGAGCGACGAGAAGCGACCAGACGAAGAGTTCGAACTCCCCGACTGGCTGCAGGGCGTGGGCGACGACCTGCTGGATGAAGAAGACGAAGAGTCGGCTGCCCCAAGCCCTCCTGAATCTGCCTCTGTGGAAGAGGGCGAGACCCCTGCCTGGCTGGAGAACCTGGTTGCGCGCGCAGAAGAAACTAAAGAGCCCGACGAGTCTGTCCCAGCCGAGCCGGGCGATATGCCCGATTGGTTGCAAGAACTTCGCCCCGAAGTTCCAGAAGAACCTCCTCCCGACTCAGGCGCGCCGGATTGGTTGACATCCATAGCTGCCGGCCAGACTCCCGACGAGGTTGAACCTGAACCTCCCGCAAGCGCTCCCGAACCGGCTCCAACACCGGCTACTTCCGAAGCACAGCAGCTTGATCGCCCGGAGGCACTCGCCGAATCGGACGAGCAACCTGCGTCACCGGAGATCGCTGGCGAGCCAACGGCTACAGCCGAAGAAGGCCGGGCTTTGTGGGAACAGATTTCGACTGAAGAGGCGCCGCCTGAGGCTGGCGTGGAGGAAACGACAACGCCGCCCACAGCCGAGGAGGCGCAGCCCTCCCTCCTGGAACCGGTCAGAGATATCGTCGAAGAATCGGACGTGCCCGATTGGTTGCGTGAAATCGCTGCCGGCGAGGAGGTCCCCTCCGAGGAGGCCGAGCCAGTTGCGACAAGCGCCGAGACTTTTCCCGAAGTCGAAGTTGACGAAGCTGGTTTGCCTGACTGGCTGCGGGATTTTGAAAAGCCGGCGGCGGAAGAAAAGGAACCGGAACCAGAGCCTGTGTCCCCGGAGGCGGCCGCTGAGCCAACGGTTGGGGTAGAGGACGGCCGGGCCTTATGGGAACAGATATTGGCGGAAGAAGGAGTCGATCTGACGTCGGCCGGCGAGGAGCTGCCGTCTGAGGCCGAAGGGATGACTGCCGAAGAATGGTTGCGCAGCACAGCAGACCTGGCGGCGACACCCTCCCAGCCGGCCCCGGCAGAGCCAGCCGCCGAGCAACCCCCCGTTGAAGAACCTGAAATGCCAGCCATGCCCACAGCAGAAACAGAGACGGACGAGGCTGAGTTGCCCGAGTGGCTGTATGAGGCGGCCGCTGGCGAGCCGGTCTCCGCTGAAGAAGGTGAGCCGGAGACGCCAACTGCCGGGGCCGAATTGCCCGAGTGGCTGCGTGAACTGCAAGAGCCGGAAGCCGAGGTGGAACCGTTGGCAGAGGCAGCGGCTGTACCCGACCTGCCCCCCGAAGCAGTGGCTGAAGATGAAAGGGAAGAGATGCCCGAGGTCGAGGTGGACGAGGCCGGGTTGCCTGATTGGCTGCGCGAGCCCTCCGGTCAAGCGGCCGAGCCTCTGGAACCCGAGCCAGGCCCCTCTGCCGAAATGCCCGAGTGGCTCGCGGAACTAGAAGGTGAGGAAACGCTGCTGGCAGAGCCGGATTTCGAGGAACCCATTGAGCTAGAGACCGGTGAGATGCCAGAATGGCTGGGCGAGGTAATGGCCGAGGAGACCCCTCTTTCGGAGGAATGGGTCGCCGAGTCAGGTATAGCTGCGCCAGAAGAAGCTGAAGCACCCGAAGAAGGGGCGCCCGAGTGGCTGCGCCAGTTCCGGGAAGGAGAAGCGGAAGCCAGGGGCGAGCCGGCCGCCGAAGAAGTCGTGGAGCTTGAAACGTCGCCCGAAGCTGAAGAACAACCGGCCGAGATAGCTCAGGCTGGGTTACCTGATTGGCTTCGCCGCCTGCGTGAAGGTGTTCCTGAAGCGGAACCACCTGGGCCGGCGGAGGAACCAGTGGCCGAAACACCCGCCGAAGCGGAAGCTGTTCCCCCCGTCGAGGTCCCCCCTGAGCCAGAGGCGATCTCACCCGAGGCGGCCGGCCCTGAATGGTTGGGAGAACTGGTCCGGGATGAAGAAAGCCTGGCCGAACTCGAGGAAGTCGAGGAAGAGGTTGCTCCGGCTGAAGCGGCCCCTCCTACCCCCGTGGAATACGTTGAGGTTGCCGAAGCCGAGGAAGCCCCGGTCACACCGCCTGAACCAGAGCCAGTTAAGGTGGCCGAGTCTCCCACCACCCGGCCCCTTGAACCGCTCCGGGCGGAAGACTTGCCCGAGGCCCCGGACGCCCGCCTGGCCATGGCCCGTGCCGCTCTCAACGCCGGCGATTGGTCAGAAGCTTTGATGATCTACGAAACCCTGGTCAGTTCTTCTGAACTGCTGGACAGTGTGATTGAGGATATGGAGGCAGGCGTCCACCAGCACGCTGACGACGCTGCCGGCCACCAATTGCTGGGGGACGCCTTTATGAAGGACGGCCGTCTGCAAGATGCTTTGAAAGCCTATCGCACTGCATTAAGCCAATTATAATCTTCAGTTGGCATCTTCTCAAAAAGTAGGGGCAACCCCTTGCGGTTGCCCCTACCTTTTGAGAAGATACCACCTATTCTACACTTTAAATCCAGTAGGAGAGACTCGTGGAACAAACCTTCGTCATCATCAAACCCGATGGCGTAAATCGCCAACTCATTGGTCCCATTATCACCCGCCTCGAACAACGCGGGCTGAAAATCGTGGCAATGAAAATGATACAGGTCCGGCAAGACCTGGCGCGCAAACACTATGCCATACACGAAGGGAAGCCCTTCTTCGAACCCCTCATCCACTATATCACGTCGGCGCCGGTCGTCGCCATGGTCGCTGAAGGGCCGAACGCCATTGAGGTCACCCGCAACACGATGGGGGCAACCAATCCCGTCAACGCTGCACCCGGCACCATCCGCGCTGATTACGCGCTAGAGATTGGGCGCAACCTGGTTCACGGGTCCGACGGCCCAGAGACCGCTGCTGCCGAAATCGCTCTCTGGTTCGACGAGAGCGAGATCCTCAGTTACCAGCGCGACGTGGACCGCTGGATTTTGGAGTAATCGCCTGGGGACGCGAGACCCCTCCCCCTCTCAGGGGGAGGCTGGGAGGGGGTAGTATGCTAGACTTTAGCCGCTTCAACCGGGTCGTAGTGCTGGCCGGCGCCGGAATTTCAGCCGAAAGTGGAGTGCCCACCTTTCGGAGTCATTATTGCATCCGCACCACTACCGGTGCGTTTCTCCACAGCGATTCTAGGGCATAATAGGCGCGCAACTCAGGCGAAAAGATGTGAGCAATGACTGCTCCAAAATCCATCAACACCCAACCTGACTCCGGCGTGCCCTCCACTCGTAATGGGCGCTCGCCCAACTCCCTTAGCGACTCAAGAATACCGTCGGCGATGCCCCCTACCTGGCGTGCACTTTGTCCATCGCACAAGACAAAGTAGTCGGCGATGAGGGCGACAGGCCGCAAGTCCAGCATCAGAATATCGGACGCTTTCTTGTCAGCAGCGGCGTTGACAATGGCGTGAGCCAATTCATTTGGTTCCAGCGAAATTCCCCTCCGTTTCAATCCAATGGTCATTCCTACGCGTCTGAAACGATTCTAGCACAAATAGAGCACGACAACAAACAAAGAAGAGCCCCGGAGTGCGTTCAGATTTGGGGGAGAACTGTCCTGATGACCTAACCCCCCGGCCCCCTTCCTCCCTTGGCAGGGACAGGCTGCCAGGGAAGGGGGCGAACTGCCCTAATGACCTAACCCCCCGGCCCCCTTCCCTACCAGGGAAGGGGGAGAACTGCCCCCCTCCCCGCGCCGGGGAGGGGCTGGGGGTGGGGTCCGCCCCCAACTCCGAACGC
>CAYTNQ010000095.1:0-17060 GCA_964439175.1 uncultured Anaerolineales bacterium
TAATGTGCGCCACTTTTGATTTTGCGCCACCACCATTGGTTGTCAACGTACCAGCGCACTGTTTTTTCGACGGCTTCTTCAAAGTTGTGGCGGCTGTGCCAGCCCAGGGCCTGGATTTTGCGGCAATCGAGGGCATAACGGCGGTCGTGGCCTGGTCGGTCGGTGATGGGCTGAATCAGGGCCTCTGGCTTATCCAACAATTTGAGGATAAGCCGCGCCATATCAATATTGCGTGTTTCAACGCCTGTTCCCAGGTTGTAGATTTCGCCAGATTGCCCTTGGTGCAACACCAAGGCAATCCCTTCACAGTGGTCGCGTACGTATTGATAATCACGCATTTGCGAGCCGTCGCCATATAGAGGAAGCGGGATATCGTCTATGGCGTTAGTGATGAAGAGAGGCAGGACCTTCTCTGGATATTGATAAGGGCCGATGTTGTTACTGCCTCGCGTAATTGTGACTGGAACGTCAAAGCTGGTGAAGTAGGCCAGACACATAAGGTCGCCGCCGGCCTTGCTAGCCGAGTAGGGACTGCGCGTGTGCAGACGGTCTTCTTCACTTGAGCGACCTGCCAGAACCTCCCCGTACACTTCATCGGTGCTGATTTGATGGTATCGCTCTACACCATACTTTTGGGCGGCTTCCAGCAATACATAGGTACCGTAGACGTCAGTCTGGATAAAAGTGCCTGGATCCATCAGTGAACGGTCTACGTGAGTGTCAGCGGCGAAGTTCACAATGGTGTCAATCTGGTGCACACGCATTACTTGATCCACCGCTTCGGCATCGCAGATATCACCTTGCACAAAGGTGTAATGCGGGTTTGTGGATATGTCCTTGAGGTTGTCTAGGTTACCCGCATAGGTTAGCTTGTCGAAGACGACCACCCGGTAGCCAGGGTAAGTTTCCAGGATATAGTGGACGAAGTTAGAGCCAATAAAGCCGGCGCCACCAGTGACAAGCAGGTTCTTCATCGTATCCGTCACTTCTCCTGAATAGAAATAGTCAAGATGCGATCGCCTGGCTGATCTGGAGTGACCTCTTGCGGGTCGCGGGCGGTCAGCGACTCTACTACGTCCATGCCAGAAATGACTCGGCCAAAAACAGTGTGTTGTCCATCAAGATTGGGCTGAGCTGACATAGTGATAAAAAATTGGCTGCCATCAGTGTCGGGACCGTTGTTGGCCATACCAAGCACGCCTGGTCCATCGAAGGTAAGATCAGGGTTCAGTTCGTCGGAGCAGCGATAGCCAGGCCAACCGATGCCAGTGGCGCTAGGATCGCCCGCCTGCGCCACAAAGCCGGGAATGACTCGGTGGAAGATAGTGTCATCGTACCAGCCTTGTTGCGCCAGATACACAAAGCTGTTGACAGTGACAGGAGTCTGATCGGCCAAGAGCTCGACTACGATGTCTCCTTTTTCGGTTTTAATGGTGGCCTGATATTGCTTGCCCTTTTCGATAACCAGCGGGGGTGGGGCGTCGAACTGACGTTGCTTCATTGCGATCACCCGCACAAAGGCGTCGAGTCCCTGGTAGGAGAGACCCCATTGCTGCGACGGATAGTGAATGCCGCCAGCTAAAAAGCTAGGAGTTCCCGACAGGCCTGCACCAGACGCAGAGTTATACGCGGCCATCACTTTGTCAGCGTAGGTGTCATCGGCTAATGCCTGGTCAAAAGCTTTAGTATCCAGGCCCAATTCTTTGGCGTAATCAGAGAGTACAGACGGCATCTCTTCTGCCGACCGTGAAGCCCACTCCTGCTGCCTTTCAAAGAGCAGGTCATGCATCTCCCAAAAGGCACCTTGGGCGCCGGCCGCCTCGGCTGCTTCAGCCGCGATCAAGGCTTTGTCGTGGATGGAGATGAGAGGGAAGTGGCGATAGACGACCCGCAGTTGACCATCGTAAGCGTCTACCAGACGCTCGAGCAGGGGAACCATCCCTGCGCAGCCCGGTCACTGGAAGTCGCCGTATTCTATCAAGGTTACCTGTGCGTCATCTGGCCCTTGTGACCATTCGTCGGCGGTCACCGGGGGAATATTTGGATCCTCGGGGATGGGAGCCGCGACGCATTCGGGACTCGGGTTGGGTGTGGGGAAGGCAGCCGTCGGCTCAGGAACAGCCTCTGTGGCCTCGGCGACAGGCGTAGGCGTTGCCAAATCTGAGGCTGTGGGGGAAGCCGCTGCCGTCGGCACATCGGTCACCGTTGCTTCCGGCAGTGGCGTTGCTGGCCCGCAGGCTGCCAGCAATAGCACAAGCCCGGCGGCGACCAGCATCATAAAACGTGGTTTCATTAGTCGAACCTTTCTAGACATCAGCAAAGTTGTGGATTTTCCATCTCTCCCGTGAGGAATGTATTGTACCACAAACGATACCAGATGCAATGTGAGGTCCCCAAACGAGGGATCATATTCAAACCACTGTCTGCCTTTCTCCTCATGCACGTGTGTCCCATTTGCGTCAATGAGTAGCAAGGCATAGTACTCTATTACTATTACATTTCTTGCCATTATAGGGTTTAATTATAGTAGGTATGATACTTCATTTCTTCGATGACATCTTTCTGCCATCAAAGGCTGTCGGTATGATGAAACTTCCGACTGCTCGCATTTTTGCTTCTCACACTTGCCGCCCAGTGATCGGCGCCCGTCGCTGGTTACAGGCGGCTTTTGCTATTTGGCTGGCTGCGCTGGCAACGACACTGTTGTTGGCACTAATGAGCCGGCTGGCGATGATTCCAATAGCGCGCGCTGACTCCGATCCGCAGGTCATGGTGGCCAAAACGATTGAGCCGCCAGTCTTGATTAGTGGCGAGTCGGCGGTTATCTCGTTCACACTGTCGGGCGTGAGCGATTTTCGAGCAATCCCTAATCCCCTCGACGTGGCGTTGGTTGTTGATGTGTCGGGTAGCATGGCTTGGGCTACTGGTTCCAAGCTGATCAGCGGAACCTTTGTCACCGAAGGTGGCTGGGAGCCAGTCTATACTTTCACCATTGATTATCTTATCAACGATTCAATGCGGGTCACTGCCACGCATCCGGTCCGCTTGGTGCGCCATGTACCGCCGACGACATACTACACGGACACAGTGGATTTCGATTTGCAGGTGTCCCCAGTGGCTACCGGCACCTGGACGGTAGAAGTCTCGCGGACGGGTGAGCCAGCGGCATATACGGTAGCCTTGTACCTACCTGAGCATCGTCTGCCAGCAGCCACTTATGCCTCCAAGCTCTTCGTTGACGCCATCCCAGATACCGACCAGGCAGCAGTGGTACCCTTCAGCAATAACTCGTCGATAGCGCAGCCGCTCACCTCGAGCCGACCTGCGATTCATAATGCCCTCGATGGGCTGGTGGCCATTGGCGGCACTCGCATTGACCGGGGCATTAATACTGCTCACAACGAGTTGATCTCCTCAGGTCATGCTCTCAGCGGGTCAAGGCGGGCGATGATCCTGCTGAGTGATGGGCATCAAGACCCAGCCTCCACGCTGGATACCGTCTTCCCCGCTGCTCAATCGGCGGCTGCCGACGACATAATCATCTACACCATCGGCTTTGGCGAAGGTGCGGACGCTTCCACGCTGATGACCATCGCCAATATCGGATGTGGGCGGTATTATTTCGCGCCTGACAGTCAAGCACTCCAGCAAATCTATCAGGACATCGCCCACGACTTGCGCGGCAGGGCAGCCAGATCCATTCTCATCTACGACATTTTGCCGCCCGGCATCTCTTTAATCACTGATAGGCTGTCGCCTGGCTGGAGTTACACACTGTCGGATGGCCAGACTATTGTCACCCGCACCACCTTCGATTCGGTCTGCATCGCAGAAGAGACGGTTTACACGCTGCCGGTGCATATCGGTTGGGAACCGGGAACCAGCGGTGCGGTGAACGCGCCCGGGTCGGGTATCACGGTTACGACACTGTCCAGTCTCACCACTTTCATTCCGTTCACCAACCCCACCGTCGCAGTGGGAGGGTTTTCCCTTGACAAACATGGGCCGGATTATGCGTATCCGGGACAGACAATTACTTACACCCTTTGGGTGGCCAATCCGGGTCCTATGACCATCTCCAACGTCTGTCTGGGTGATCTGCCGGGCCCGGAGGCAACGGTCATTGGTGCATCACACGACGGGAGGGCGGCGGTTATCAGCGATACAGAGGTGTGGGTGTGGGACCTGGGCACGGTTGCCGCCGATACCGTGCTCAGCCGCACACTGACGGCTCAGATTCAGGAAGGTGTGTCTGGCGGCACGCCCTTATGGAATATGGCTGGAGTCACCAGGCTGCTGGAGGGGACCTGTACGGCCCCAATAACTGGTGAGTTGCTCATCACTGATACCTGGCTGACTACCATTATTACGACAGGGCTGACGGCCAACAAAGTGTCGCAGGATGCGACCGGGCCGCCACTCTACCCCGAAGACACCCTGATTTACACCGTGACTGTAGTAAATGCGGGGGCTGTACCGACCCAAACCAACGTCATCATCACCGATGGCATACCTGCCTCTACCACCTTCGTAGCCGGCAGTGCGCGGAGTAATGGCAGCGTCACCCTCACCGACAATGAGGTGATCGCTCGGATCGATCAGTTAGGATTGGGACAGGCTCTCACCCTCACTTTCGAAGTGGCAATCAACCCCGGCACCGTAGGCGATACGATCATCAACCAGGCGCATGTCGCCAGCGACCAACAGCCTGACCCACCTCAGCCTGCGCCGACGACCGACCAGGTCACCTGTTTAGTGCCTGGTCTGGCGCTGAATAAGTGGGTGGACTATCAAGGCCACGACGCTCTGCAACCACCGCCACTTGAACCCTTCGTGACATATCACTTCCAAGTTACCAATACCGGCGACGTGATGCTGACAGACATCAGGGTTTGGGATGACAAACTCAGCCCTATCCGTGGCTTTTTCAGTGTCCCTGACCTGTTGCCGGGGGGAACCTATACCTTTATGCCGCAGGAGCAGCTTTCCCAGGACACGCACAACGTGGCAACGGCCACTGCCCGGGTCGCCGGCTTTCCTGGCTCGGTATCGGCCACGGACGACGCTTACTTCGACTTTATAGAAAGCCCGGGTCTTTCGCTTGCGCTGGACGTGTCGGTCCAGCCTGATTGGATCCCGGAGGGCCAGATCGTCACTTATACATATCAGTTGACTAACACCAGCCGCGATTGGATGGAAGAGGGATTGGTCACCGACACGCTTTATGTTACCGATACAGCACACGAGGAACTTATCACCAGTAGCCTGTCGCTGGCGCCTGGTGCGAGCTATACGCGTTTCCTCACGCGCTGGATTACCGCCACTACCGTTAATGTTGTCCATGCCTGGGGCACCGACCGGCTGAGCGTCAATGTGGCTACCGCCACAGATAGCGCCCAGGTGATCGTGAGCCCATTAGGCCCAGTGAATGCAAGGTTCATATATTTGCCATTGATTATGAAAAGCTACTGAGAATCAGGTCTGTCACGAGGGAGCTACTTCCGACATCAATTAAACAAAATGAAGCCCCTGTCCACTTCCGGCAGGGGCTGCTTGTTATTGGGGAGAAAGCAAATCATTCTGGGGACACGTATTTTTGTACCGTTTTCAAGATGTGGGTCAGCTCAAAAGGCTTGGTGATGAAGACGTCGGCGCCGGCAGCTTCAGCTCGCTCGCGGTGAACGGCAGCGGTCCAGGCAGAAATAACGACGATAGGGGTGTCTTTTAGTATTTCATCGGCGCGCAGCTCTTCCATCATCTGATAGCCATCCATTTTGGGCATGCCCAGATCCAGTAGGATGAGATCGGGTTTATATTTTCGAGCCTGAGCTAACCCCTGGATCCCGTCGTTGGCTACTTCGACGTGGTAACCATTCATCCCCAGAAACATCGCCACCAGGTCGCGTTGCTCGCTGGTATCTTCAACAAACAAAATAGTCCGCATGCACGCCTGCCTTTCCGCAGAACCGGGCGAGGCACGTAGTAGTGAAGGAGAGGGGGATTACCTGATTTCTTCCATCTGCAATTATAACACTTCAGGCGATGGGTTTCAACCTTCTGATTAGGAAGGATTTCCTATTAGGAAATTCATCCGCCTGGATCGTGCATCATACGACGCATCAAGCGCAAGATTTTCTCCAGTTGCGCCTGCCAGAGCGATGGATTGGGATGCATCGGCATCCATATTTGCCGCCGTGTCACACGGGTTTGGGGGGCAACGCGGCGTTGAAGCCCCGCCCGGTCCAGGTCTTCCAGTCCCTCGGCTTTGATGACGATTTGCCCGGAGTCAAGGCTGATGGCTTGAACCCCCGATTCTAAGGCCAGCGCCTTCAGCTTCAGTTGATATAGGAGGTTGACAACAGGCTCTGGCAGCATACCGAAGCGATCCTCCAACTCCTGGGCCATTGCCGCTATCTCTTCCTCGCTGAGCAGCCCAGCCAGCCGTCGATAAAGTTGGAGGCGAAGGGACTCGTCAGGGACGTAGTCCTCGGGCAGGTAGACAGGTAGCGGTAAGTTAATTTGCACCCCTTCCGCGAGAGGGTTCAAATAAGCGATTGCCTCATCGCCAGTGACCAACTCCGGCGACTCGCCCTTCAGTTCGCGCACTGCCTGGGCTAGCAGGCGACAATACAGGTCGAAACCGACAGCAGCAATATGGCCATGTTGACGCGCCCCCAATAGTTCGCCGGCCCCGCGAATTTCCAGGTCACGCATGGCAATGCGGAAACCAGCGCCCAACTCACTGGCCTCAGCGATAGCCTCCAGCCGCTTACGGGCTGTCTCGCTCAGTTCATAGTTCTTTGGCGTGAGCAGGTAAGCGTAAGCCCTCACCGCTCCGCGTCCTACACGCCCGCGTAGTTGGTAGAGCTGAGCCAGCCCAAAGCGATCGGCCCGGTTGATGATGATGGTGTTGGCGTTGGGGATATCCAGGCCGCTCTCGATGATAGACGTACACACCAACACGTCGTATTTACCGGCCATAAAATCGACCATCACCCGCTCCAGGTGCCGCTCGGGCATCTGGCCGTGGGCCACGGCGATGGTTGCCTCGGACACGATCTTGGCTATGCGCTGAGCCATCTGCTCAATACCCATCACCCGGTTATGGACGAAGTAAACCTGTCCACCCCGATCTAATTCGCGCAAGATGGCGGTGCGGATGAGAGTCTCATCGTATTCAGCTACAGTCGTTTTGATAGGCAGGCGTTCCTCTGGCGGTGTATCGATCGTACTCATATCGCGCACACCGGTCAGCGACATATGAAGCGTGCGAGGTATGGGGGTGGCGGTGAGGGTCAGCACGTCTATCTCGGTGCGCATCTTCTTCAGTCGCTCTTTGTCACTCACACCAAAGCGCTGTTCCTCGTCAGTGATGAGCAGGCCCAAGTTTTTAAATGCCACATCTTTCTGCAGCAGACGGTGGGTGCCGATGACGATGTCAACCGTCCCGTTGCCCATTCCTTCCAGAATTTGCTGCTGCTCTTTTTTGGAGCGGAAGCGAGAGAGCATCTCGACGAAGACGGGGTAGGGCTTTAAGCGCTCGACAAAAGTTTGATAGTGCTGCTGGGCGAGCACAGTGGTGGGGACGAGCACAGCCACCTGCAGGCCGTCCATCACGGCCTTGAAAGCGGCGCGCAAGGCGACTTCAGTTTTGCCATAGCCCACATCACCACAAATGAGGCGATCCATCGGCTTGGGCTTCTCCATATCAGCCTTCACTTGCTCGATGGCGCGCGATTGGTCCTCGGTTTCGACGTAGGGGAAAGCGGCTTCCAATTCCTGTTGCCAGGGCGTATCGGGGGCAACAGCGTGTCCCGGTGCAATTTCGCGGGCGGCATAGATTTCCAATAACTCGGTGGCAATCTCTTCAACAGCTCGCTTGGCTCGTCGCTTGACGATACCCCAGTCAGCACTACCCAGCCGATTAAGTAGCGGTGGGCGGTCGTCGCCACCCACGTAGCGCGACAGGCGGTCAGCCTGGTGGATCGGCACGTAGAGCTTGTCATTCCCAGCATAATCTACTTGGAAGTATTCACGCTCCACGCCCTCCAAGTCGAGCTTTACCAGGCCCCGAAAGACCCCAATACCGTGTTCGATGTGGACGACGTAATCGCCCGGCTGCACATCGGCGAAGAAGCTCTCTGGTGTTACCGCGCGTCGAACCGTCGGGCGGCGGCGCGGTTCTGGTTTATGATAACCAAAAATCTCCGCGTCGGTCAACAAGGTGCAAATAGGGGCGATTTGCCCTGACCTATCGGGCGAGATATATGAATCGTCCTCATCGCTTTCCGCGTTTAGAATCCAGCCTTCTGCCAATGAGCCTTGCACGACGGTTATGCTGCCTGGCGGCGGTAGTTCGCTACTTTCTCCCTGCGCAAGGCCGGGGACGGTCTCTACCTGCTCTCCGTTCGGAGAGATGGGGGCGCCGTGAAGGTGGGGGATATCCCGTTCAGCCAGCAGGTCGGCCAGGCGAGCGGCCTGGCGGCTGACCAGCACTACCCGATCGTTCGCCCCACGCCGTTCAAGCAGGTTGTCCATTAGCCGCTTCACCTGTCCCCCGAAGACCGGGGCTGGGGTGAATCCAAAGTTTTCTTTCCCCAAAGGGGATTCATGGGATGGAGAAAGATCATCAGGCATTGGGCTGGCTGCCAGGCGGGAATGATCAGGCCAGGCGATGTGTCCCAGTAACAGATGAGGGTGAAGGCGCAAATCAGCCATCAACTCTGCCTGGCTAAAATAAGGATTGGGCAAGTCGGGCGGCAATTCACCCTGGCGGTGTAGATCCCTTGCCAATTCGGTCGCCTGTTGTTCCAAGTCACCCAGGACGGCCGTCAGTTCAGCCGGGTCTTCGATGATTAGCAGGCCGTCGTTAGACAGGTAGTCGAGAGGTGAGGCCGGTTTGGGGTAGAAGAAAGGCAGGTAAAATTCGATGCCGCGAAAACTCTCGGCGTTACTGAGGCGCACCAGATCTTCTTCGAAGCCTATTTGAGCCACCGGGTGACACGACGAGAAATCGAGATGCCGGACCGTGTCGGCGGCAGATGGGGCCACGCGTGTGAGCGCCTCATGGGCAGGGATGATGTCGAAAGCGGCGATGCGGTCCTCCGAGCGTTGGGTCAGGGGATCAAAGGTACGCATCGAGTCGATCTCGTCGCCGAAGAGTTCGATGCGGACGGGGAGCGGCCGGTTGGGCGGGAAAACATCGAGGATGCCGCCCCGGCGGCTAAAGTAGCCCGGTTCTTCGACGACGCTGCTGGCGCGATACCCGATATCCAGCCAACCAGCCAACAGGTCTTGGAGAACGACGCGTTGGCCGACGCGCAGGGTGCTGATGCCAGCACGGAAGTCAGCCGGCGGTACGGTCTTCTGCATCAGCGCGCGGGTGGAAGTGACGAGCAGCGGGGGCGAATCCTGCACCTCTTGCCCATTTGCTTGCTGAGGGGTGTGGGGCCAACCCCGCACGCTTTCATCGTTAGTTTCTTGGAGGGTGTGGGGCCAATCCCGCACGCTTTCATCGTTAGTTTCTTGGAGGGTGTGGGGCCAATCCCGCACGCTTTCATCGTTAGTTTCTTGGAGGGTGCGGGGCCAACCCCGCACGCTTTCATCGTTGGTTTCTTGGAGGGTGCGGGGCCAACTGGTAAGTGCTGCCAGCGCAGAGACACGTTCGCGGATGGTGTCACGTCCCCAGGCAACCTTTTCGTAAGGCAAAACGTCGGGGTCGGGCAGACGCAGTACCGCTGTTGGGTGAGGCGACCACGCGCGGATTTGCTGGGTCAAGGCTCGCGCGCGGTCAGCACGAGCAACGATCACCAGTAGGGGACGCCGGGCATGGGCATGTAGAGCTGCTAACAGCGTTGGGCGGGCCGCCGACAACAGCCCGATGGGACCTTCGGGCAGGCGTGGCGGACTGCTGGTCAGTGCGTCGACCAGTTCACGGTAAGCGGGTATAGTATTGAACAGATTTAGAAGCGCAAAGAGTTTCAAGTTTCTGAATTTTAGTTGAACTGATTCATTGCTGTCTCGAAGCCGTCACGTAGGACAACGTGAATGGCTTCGATGGCCCGTTGATAAACCTGGTCTACGATCGGCTTTTCATCGCTTGTGAAGTCTTGCAGCACATAGGCTTCGGGCGGCATCTTGCCGGGCGGTCGGCCAATGCCGATGCGTAACCGGGGGAAATCGCGGGTATTCAGGTGGACGATGATGTTGGCCATACCGTGGTGTCCGCCCGAGCCTCCCCCCAGGCGCAGTCGAAGCACTCCTAAGGGCAGGTCCAGATCGTCGAAGATGACCAGCACCCGTTCGGATGGCACTTTGAAAAACCTGGCGACGGCGCTCACCGCCTCACCGCTCAGGTTCATATATGTCTGCGGTTTGACCAGTGCGACTGGAATTCCCTCGATGCGCCCTCGGGCCAGGTGCGCTCGGCTTCGCCGCTCGTCGAAGTGCAGTTCAGCGACGGCAGCCAGCCGGTCGACAACGTGAAAACCCGCGTTGTGCCGGTTGCCAGCATACTTGCGGTTCGGATTGCCTAATCCCACAACCAGCCACTCCACAGGACCGACTGATCGAGGCCGGCCAAAGAGGCGAAACGTTGGTGTCATCGGCTGTACCTACCCCCGGCCGAGGAGGGCATAAATGAGGTTGCGCAGAGCAGCCATAAAACCAAACAGCAAAAAGACACCTAAACTGATCCCCGCGCCGTATAGACAGGCGGTTTGCAGGGGAGTGGTATCCAGGCTAAAGGCCTCCTCGTCGCTGGAGGGCGTGGGCAGTGGTGTGGTACGGGTTGCCACTGGTGTGGCCGCACCAGTAGCCAGGGCCGGTTGCTCGATGACAATGGTGGGCGTCGGCGGCAGAGGGGTAGGGGTGATAGTGGGGGTTGGCGTCTCAGCCGGCGTAGGCGTCTCTGTCGGCTGGGCGTTAGCTACAACCACTTGCACCACAAGCGCTTCGTTGTAATTGCCATCTATCTTAACCACGCGCAGACGCAGGGTGTAGCTGCCGTCGGGCACCTGGGTGGTGTCCCACACTTCCAACTGGCCGTCCACTACCTGCTGCTCGTGGATCGCCCCAATGATGACAAAATTATCACCGGTGACCGGCTCGCGGGCATATTCCACTTTATAAAACTGAAATTGCGAGTGGGTGGCACTACCCTGGATGGGCACCAACCCGCGCACGATGGCGTTGTTTTGCGGCGATGTGATGACCGCCAGGTCGCCTTGCGCCGGTGGCGCAGCCCAAGCGCCCGTCAAATCCAGTGCTGACAGGCCAGCGAGAATGAATGCGATTAGAATCAAGGGCCAGGTTCGTTTCATATCTGGTATACCTCACGGCGGTGGTTTTCTTACCCCTTTTGAGTAAGACGTTCACGCCATTCCCAATATTCCTCCAGAGTACGGTAGGGAACATCCGAGTCGATGGCACGTGCCATGTCTTCTGTATCGATAAATCCTTTGACTACCCAGTCACCGGTATCCGTAGCAAGGATTTGTCGGAATTTGTCAAAATGTGTCAACAAGTTCTCTCTGAAGTTGCTTACTACAGTCATCGTGGCTCCGCTTGCTCAGAGGCTATGTACCAATCAATAGGGTTTCTTTAGACTCAGAATTAGTAGACAACACATACTTGTATTGGCCAAAATGCTCGATGTGTACATTGCGCTTGTAGCGTTTGAGCAAAGACACTAACTCTGATTCAGAAGGGATTCCGTCGCTTCGGTACGAAACTACCAGGATGCTCTTTTGATATCGTTGGAACAGGCGATCGAATGCAGCATAAATTTGGTTCTTATCGGTCCATTCACTTGCTCCTGGCTTCAAACGACGATGCTTTGATTGGTAGTCTATATGCTTCGCCCATTCGTCATACATCGCCAATCCTTCTAAAAAGTGATAAAACGCCAAATAGTCAACGGCTACCCCTCGCCTGGAGATATAAGGAGTGTCCACATATACAAGATCATATTCGCCCGGCACGTCAACCGCGTCATAATTTAGGGTGCGATTCGTCCGGCCGTTGTTGAAAACAGCTTGATTCGCTTCTGCTGTGAAGATGCGAAACCATTCATCAAAAGATTTATCCCAGGTGGTTTTATTTCCAAATGAGCGCTCAACTTCTGCGAACCGTATGTACAGATTCTTTCGATGGAACAGGTTGTAGGGCCGCTTGATAATGCAGGCCTGACATAGAGCAAAGAACGCAAGGGCAAACTTGTAGGGGGCATTAAGTTTACGAATATTAGCAATTGTTTGGTCAATCCAGGCGTTCTCTTGATCAGTGAAATAGATGCCAGAGAAGGTATCTTGGACAAAGCGGGGATATTGGACCTCTGGATGTCTCTGGAGGAGCCAATTCACCTCTTCGGAACTGAGGCGGACATGACTGTTTTGTATGAGTGCCAGCCCGATGTAATAGTTGAAGCGGAGCAAATCATTATATGTCACTGATTTGCCTTTCTGTTTCAAGCGGTAGGCAACTGCACCCGTACCGCCAAAGGCATCCAGGCAGGTAGTGAAAGCCAAATCGGCGATCTGTTCCCAAATCCAGTCAACGAGTTTTGCTTTGCTACCCTGGTAACGAGTGGAAGGAAACTCGGCGACCAGGTCCGGGAAAAGGGACAGTTGATAGATCCTACTTCTTTGCATTTCTGTCACTTATGGGGAGCGCTGTTTAACTCACTGCTGACTTTCAGTCTCCACCTCATCCAACTTCAGGGAGATCACCCTCGACACAGAGTCATCTCCCATCGAGATACCGTAGATGGTGCTGGCTGCCTCGATGGTGCGGCGGTTGTGGGTGATGACGATAAACTGGATTTCGTCCGCCAGTTCTTCCAACGCCTGGCGGAAACGGCCCACGTTGGCCTCGTCGAGCATGGCGTCTACCTCATCGAGGACGCAAAACGGGGTTGGGCTGGCTTTGAGTAGTGCGAAGATGAGTGCCCCCGCCGTCAGTGACCGCTCGCCGCCGGAGAGCATGCTCAGGCTTTGGGGACGCTTGCCGGGCGGACGGGCAGTGATGTCTATCCCCGTGTCTGTGAGATTCTCCGGATCGGTTAGGACCAACTGGGCCTCACCGCCGCCGAACAACCGCTTGAAATAACTTTTGAATTCTCTGGCGACGGTTTCGAACGTCTGGGAAAATTCCTGTTCCATCAGGCGGTCTAGCTCAGCGATAACCTGGCGCAAGTCGGCGGTTGCCTGTTCCAGGTCGGCCATCTGGCGGGTTAGGAACTCATGCCGCTCACGTAGTTCCTCGAACTCTTTGGGTGCGTTGGGGTTTATCGACCCCAGCCGGTTGAGCTGCACTTTAAGTCGCCGCACGTCATTTTCGACGCCCTCGGGTAGTTCCTCTACTGCCGGCAATTGGGAGATTAATGGGTGCAATGGCAGATAGGGCTGACCCATCTGGTCTTCACTGAGTTCCACCGCTACCAGGCCCAGGTCGTCCTCAATCTGGTGGCGTAACATCTCCAATTCGTCCTGGCGGCGGCCATGTTCCAGGGCCAGGCGACTGTGCTCGGTTTCCAGCCGGTGGAGGGACTCTCGCTCTCGGCCTTCTTTGACTTCGAACGCCGTCTGTTGCTCTTCCCAAGTGGTCAGTTCCTCTTCGGCCGGGTCGATGAGAGCGACCACTTCGGCGACTTGATCGTTAAGCCGGCTGGCGTGGTCGCGCTGGGCGGTCAGTTGGATCAGCAGAGATTCTCGCTCGTCCAACAACTCTTTGCCCCGGCCTTCCTTGGCACTGATGCGCGCCTTGAGTTCCGCCAGGTTTGCCTGGTGGCCATTCAAGACGGTACGCTGGCTTTCACGCCGACCTTCGACGACGGCCAGTTCAGTTTGTGCCTGACTCAGTTCGGTCAGCAGCACTTCCGCCGTGAGCGTGGCGGCCTGGGCCGCCAGCTCTCGTGCTCGTTCCTGGGCTTGAGCCTGCGTTGCCTGGAAATCCTCAATCTCCGCCCGGAGTTGCTCTTCAGTTTGATGGAGCCCGGCGCCCTCACTTTCCAGCCGGTCGAGCAAGCTTTGTTGCCACTGGATGGCCTCGTCGGCACGCGCGATCTCGTGGGCCAGGGCTTCTCGCTCGCGTGCGGCGGTCGCCTCGGCTGCTTGTAACTCGGCCTGATGCTGGGCCAGTTCCTTCAGCGCTGATTGATGTTCAGCCTGGGCCTGTCTATTTTCATCCAGCCGAGCCTGGAATGCCTGACGCTGTGTTTCCTGCCCGGCGATGGTGGCTGGCAATTCTCGCCATTCTCGCTCGCGAGCCAAAAAACCACCGCCAGCTTTGTCACGACCTACACTGCCACCACTTACACTGCCACTCGAGCGGACCAACTCACCGGCCCGGGTGACGATTTGGAACCCGCCGTGCATAGCTGACAGGACACGCCGGGCGGCTGGCAGGTCTTCGACCACCAGAGTGCGTCCCAGCAGCAGACGGGCGACGGGGGCCAGCCGCTCATCGCATGTCACCAGGTCAGAAGCGACGCCCAGTATCCCCCCTTTCCCTCCCATGTCGGAAGGGGTAGGCGGGCGAATAGGATCAGGGGGGCGAAGCGTGTCGAGCGGAAGGAAAGTGGCACGTCCTCCATGTGTGGTTTTCAGATGGGCGATGGCTGCTTCGGCGTCGGCCCAAGTTTCGACCACCACATCCTGCAAATGTCCGCCCAGTGCAGTCTCGAGGGCGATCTCCAGATCAGCAGGCACGCGTAACAGGTGGGCAACGGTGCCGATGACTCCCCGCAGTGTCGTCTCGTCACGGGCAGCCTTGAGTACAGTTCGGACCCCTTCATAAAAGCCGGCCAGGTCCTGTTGCATCCTGGAGAGCAAATCTTGCCGGGCGTGCAGGGCCTCCAGGCGACGCCGGCAGGTGGCAATATCCTCTTCTAACTCACCCGCCTGGGCGCCCAGGTTCTGGATGGCAGTTAATTGCTCCATCCGCTGTGCTTCTAGAGCTTCCAAGTCGGCGGCTATTTTCTGGAGCGTGTCCTCTTTTCCGGCCAGTTGCCCTCTAAGCGTATCCTGTTTCTGCCGATGAGTAGCGATGGCCTCATAGCTCTCATTGGCTTCCTGATCCAGTTGTGTCCGCCGTTCGCCCAGTTGGGCCAGCCGGGCGCGATGGCCGGCGATGCGGTCGGCTAGCTGCCTGGCTTCCCTTTCGGCCTGAGACTGTTGGTCAAGGAGTGTCTGTCGTTCAGCCTGGTGCGCATTGAGCCGGGCGCGAAGCCGTTCGACTCGGTCACGGTCGGATTCTACTTCACCCTCGATTTGGGTGAGAGTCGCTTGAGCTTCAGCTACGCGCTCTTCGGCGGCCTGGTGGGCGACCTGGAGCGGTTCGATTTCACTCAATAATTCCTGACGCTGAGCACTCAGTAAGCGCGCGCGTTCCTCACCGACAGCTAAATCGCGCTGGAGAGATTCGGCCTCGTCGTGCAGGCGACTGCTAGTCCGGTGCCACTCGCCCAGCCGTGCCCGTAGTTCGGTCTGGCGGGCACGCAACTCGGCGATTTGACGGGCGATGCGCTCCAGCCCTTCAAGTTGGGCGTCGAGGGCGTGCTGGCTTTCCTCGGCAGCGAGCCGGGCTTCGCGCAGGCGCTTTTGCCCCTGACCCCAGCGGTATCCGTACCAGATGCGCAATAGCTCTTGAAGCTGGGTCGAGATAGCCTGATGTTGTGCGGCGCGTCCTGCCTGTCGTTCTAGATAGCGCAGGCGAGGTTCAATCTCGCTCACGATGTCGTGAACGCGCAGTAAGTTGGACTGGGTACCTTCCAATTTGTTGAGGGCGTCAGCGCGCTTGGAGCGATGTAGCGTGATCCCGGCCGCTTCTTCGAAGAGCACGCGACGCTCCTCCGCTCGCAGCGACAGAGCAGCGTCTACCAACCCCTGGCCGATGACTGTGTAAGTGCGCCGGCTGAGGCTGCTGGCGGCCAGCAACTCGTTGATGTCTCGCAGCCGGACACGGTTGCCGTTGAGCAGGTACTCATTTTGGCCGTCTCGGTAGGCGCGACGCGCGATGGTCACCTCGGTGAAATCGACTGGCAACCCGCCGTCGCTATTGTCGAGGATCAGAGTGGCCTGGGCCATTCCCAGACGCGCGCGACCGTCGGAGCCGGAAAAAATCATATCATCCGTCTTTTTGCCGCGCAGGGCGCTGTAGCTTTGCTCGCCCAGCACCCAACGCAGGGCGTCGGCAACGTTACTCTTACCGCTGCCATTTGGCCCGACGACGGCCGTGATGCCTTCGTCAAATTGAAAGGTGGTTTTGGTAGCGAAGGATTTGTAGCCTTGAAGTTCCAGGACTTTAAGTCGCATTTGGTATTCTGCGTGCTGCTTACTGCGCATGTCTCCTGATCTTATTACCAAAATGTCAGTATAGCTTGTTTCGAGGGGGCTGTCAAAGAGCGTCTGCATCGTTGACTCCTCGAAACGTGTGTGATATGCTATGGGCGTGAGATAGCCTTACGCATCATCATAGCCCATAGCAGGAGCAAGAAACAAGGGAAACAGAAGTGAAAGTCTCTGTCATTGCTACCGTATTCAATGAGGGGACGTCCATTCTCCGATTGCTCGATTCGTTGACAGCGCAGACCCGTCCCCCCGACGAGGTGGTTATCGTGGACGGCGGATCCACCGACGAGACGGTGTCCATCATGCAGACATACGCCAATGAGGGCCGGTTGCCGTTGCGAGTCTTGGTGGAGCCAGGTGCCAACATCTCACGGGGACGTAACCTGGCCATCGCTGCTGCCCCGGGCGATGTCATTGCCAGCACCGATGCTGGTGTATGGCTCTCGCCCGACTGGCTGGCGGAACTGGTCGCCCCTTTTGACTCGGAAAACCCACCCCAGGTCGTCGCAGGGTCCTTCCTTCCTGATCCGCACAGCATGTTCGAAATCGCGATGGGGGCTACCGTGCTGCCCACTCTCAACGACATTAACCCCGATCACTTTCTCCCCTCCAGCCGATCGGTTGCCTTCACCCGATCTGCGTGGGAGGCCATCGGTGGCTACCCAGAGTGGCTCGATTATTGCGAAGACCTGATCTTTGACTTTCGCCTGC
>CAYTNQ010000096.1:0-16823 GCA_964439175.1 uncultured Anaerolineales bacterium
GGGTTGGCCCAATGTTTCTTTGGAATTTAGATTACAGCCTCACTGCCCCAGATACCGCGTTGGCCGACTTTAGCATCCTTGATACGCCAGCCTACGATGCGTTGATTAGCATGAACAAGGCGAAGGGTGAGGGAAAATAGTCTTTGGTCGACCGACTTCCCTTGGCCATCAGTCTGCTCTGTTAAGCGACTGATGGCTTTTTTTATTTTCTACCAATCAATTGAAACGGGTGCATTCAGTTTCAGTTGTAGGGACACCCCTTGCGGGTGTCCAGGGCGGATGCACCCGCAGGTCCCCTCTGGGGAAGACCCGCCCCTACAACCCATTTTGAACACGCCCAATTGAAACAAATACCAAAGAAAACTCGTAATGATATTGGAGGCAGCATTAAGCCCACTCAAACCATCTATATGGAGGAAACCGATGAACGACAAACCTAAAGAAGAACGTACCTGGACCGAGGAAGTCGAAATCTCTGGCAGCGAACTGGTGGATCGCGCCAAGGAACTGATTCAAGAGGGGAACGTCCGCCGCTTGATTATCCGCAAGCCAAACGACGATATCTTGCTGGAAATACCGCTCACGGCAGGGGTGGCAGTCGGCGGTGTGGTGACAGTTTTCGCGCCGGTGCTGGCATCCCTGGGCGCCTTGGCGGCACTGGTGGCGAACGTAAAGCTTCAGATCGTCCGGGTGGGGGATGAAGGCGAAGGCTAATCCTCTTGTAGAGGCATCAAAGAGCGAGCGCAGGCGACCAGGCGGCGATAGGTTTGAGCTTAATCTGATTTGACAGGGGTAGACAGGCAAGGTAGACTTGGGCGGCAGAGGTGCACGATGACCCCAACCGACCATGTTCCGTCCCTCACTGACCCGACAGGGCGAGAACATCTCCTATCTGACGAGATTACCACCATCGGCCGCGCGCTGGAAAATGACATTGTCATCACCAGTAAGCGTGTTTCGCGTGGACACGCCTGTGTGCGGCGCGAGGGTTGGCGCGCGATACTGGAAGATATGGGTAGCACCAACGGTACCTTTCTCAACGATGAACGCGTGCTGGCTCCCGTGGAGTTGCATGATGGAGATCATGTTAGCATCGGCGATGTGACCCTGATCTTTCACGACCCTGATATCACCTACCGAGATACCCCTTTCCCCGAGTTAGAAGTGAATCTGGGGGCGGGCGTCGTGCGGGTGGATCGACGCCTGGTGACGCTCGCCCCCAAAGAGTTTGCCTTGCTTGCCTACCTCTACGAGCGCTGCGGCCAGGTATGCTCTAAGGACGACATCGGCAATGCCGTCTGGCCTGAGTATCACGAAGGTGTCTACGATTATCAGGTCGAAAATCTGGTACGCCGCTTGCGCTCTAAACTCGAACCCGACCCCGCCAATCCGCAACTGTTGCTTACCATGCGCGGGCTGGGCTACAAGCTCGTCACCCGCGAGTGAGCTGGGGAAGTAAAAACGTGAAACGTGAAGCGTGAAGCGTCAAACGTGATCCGTCAAACGTAAAACGTAAAACGTCAAACGTGAGCCGTGACAAGCTCCTCACGTTTTACGTTTTACGTTTGACGGATCACGTTTGCATGTTACGTCGCGCCAAGCAGGAGGTGAAATGGGCCTATCTCTGGAAGGGCAGACGCTCGGCAAATATCGAGTGCTGGAGTCGCTGGGGCGGGGCGGCATGGCCCGGGTCTATCGGGCCTACCACCCCCAACTTGATCGCTACGTGGCGATCAAAGTCTTGCGCTCTGACCTGGTGGAAGACAAAGAGTTCCTGGCCCGCTTCCGGCGCGAGGCGCAGGCGGTAGCCGCGTTGCGCCATGCTAACATCGTTCAGGTCTTTGATTTTGATGTCCAGGACGACGTTTCCTATATGGTGATGGAGTTGCTGGAAGGTGACACGCTCAAAGCACGCCTGAATGATTACCGTACGCGGGGCGAGCAGATGCCGTTAGGTGACACAGTACGTATCTCCCTTGATGTGCTGGATGGGCTGGCCTATGCCCACAGCGAGGGCATGATTCATCGCGACGTGAAGTCTACCAACATCTTGTTGACCAGGCGCGGCCAGGCTGTAATCACTGATTTTGGCATCGCGCATATCGTGGGTGGGACCCATTATACTGCCATCGGTGCCTTAATGGGTACCTTGAGCTATATGGCCCCGGAGCAAGGTTTGGAAGGACACAGCGACGCCCGCAGCGACATCTACTCGCTGGGCATTGTGCTCTACGAGATGCTGACTCAGCGCACGCCTTTCGACGCAGACACTCCGCTGGCTGTCTTGATGAAGCATCTTAACGATCCACTGCCCTTGCCGCGCCAGATCAACCCGGCCATACCTGAACCGTTGGAACGAGTGGTGCTGAAGGCACTGGCGAAACGCCCGGAGGATCGCTACCACAGCGCCGAGCAGATGGCCCAGGCGCTACGTGAGGCGGCCGAGGAGGCAGGTATCGAGCTGCCGGATCGCATTTCGCTGCCGTTCTCCTTTACCACGGCAGAAGCGCCTTCCGAATCGGTGGCTGTCTTTTCCGGCACTGCCCGGGAGAAGATCGTGGATGCTCAGTTCGCTACCGAGGATACCGACACCACGTTGGGCCAGCGCCTGGCGGCCGAGCGCGCAGAGAGGCAGCAGGCGAGCAAGGGAGTGGGTAGGCGACTGCTAGGGGTGATGGGCGCCCTCGGGCAATTGATCGTGGGTAAAACGCCCAAACATGGGGCAACACAACAACCGCACGCCGTGTCCGCTGAACCGGGAGAGCCCCCAGCCGGCAGGAGGGTGGACAGGGCAGTATTAGGCGAGATAGGACTTATGTCAGGGCTTGCGGTTATCCTTAACCTGGTAGCCGTGTCGGTAGCCAGCCTGACAGGGTGGTGGGCAATCTTCGAGAAGGGCTGGCCGATGGAACTGTTCCTGGTTGGCCTGGGGCTGTGCGTTATTATGGCCACTGTAGCTTCTATCTGGATGCTAATCCCGGTAGGCATCATTCTGGGCAATGGCCTTCTCTTTTCCTATTTCGCACTTTCCGGCAATTGGAACCACTGGATCTTTCTCTGGCCCCTGGAGCTGCTGCTGATTATCGGCCCGGTGTTTCTGACCGTCTGGCTGGCAGGCCATGCTGACTTCTCGCGCCGGCTGAGTCGCCCGCTGGGGTGGGGGCTGGGCTTCATAGCCGCTGCGTGGAGCATCATCGTCCCTCTGGCAGCCCTGATTGTGCCGGGCTAGACTATTTGCGCCAGGTCCGCGAGCTGCTCATGCACATCCGGTAAAATCCGGCCTGTGGCAGGCCGCGAAATGTGAGGCGGACTCACGTTTCGCGGCCTTTTTTATTGCCGGTGCTCGTTACGCTATCTCCATGTCATTTCGAGCCGAAGGCGAGAAATCTCTGCCGTAAACTGGCGGTGCTGGTAACTACTCAGCCGCCCTTGCGAAGGTTGCGAATCACCTGGCTAACAGTGCGTTTTCGGTAGGCCAAGGCGTTTTCGCTCTAAAAACGCTCACCAAACCTTCGCAAGGGTTATCTAGCCTGAGTAGTTGCCAATTAAGGTAATTACACCAGTGTAATACTTCGATAGACGGAAACTTGATAGCCAGTTGTTAGCTGGTAGATAGGCAATGCACCCGGGGGTATGGTATCGTAAGTAGCGCAGGAAGGTAATATCGCCATAGGGTAGAGATTGAGAAAGACGAGCTCTTATGCCTGCAATGCGAGATCAACACACCCACAGCCATACCCTGATAGACCTGCGGGACGTGGTCAAGATGTACGAGACTGATGCGGGAGGTTTGACCGTCCTCAAAGATATCTCGCTGCAGGTACACGAGGGCGAATTCGTCGGCGTGGTAGGGCCTTCGGGCTCCGGCAAGTCGACGATGCTGAATATGATTACCGGCATTGACCGGCCCACCAGCGGTGAGGTGTACGTCGGCGGCGAGGCTGTCCACACATTAAACGAGAACCAGTTGGCTCGCTGGCGGGGACGAAACGTCGGCGTCATCTTCCAGTTCTTCCAGTTATTGCCCACGCTGACGGCCCTGGAGAACGTGATGCTGCCCATGGATTTCTGCAGTATCTACCAGCGACAGGAGCGCAAGGATCGGGCGATGCACCTGCTGGAGCAGATGGGCATCGCCGACCAGGCGCACAAGCTGCCCAGCGCGCTCAGCGGCGGGCAACAGCAGCGGGCAGCCATCGCGCGGGCGCTGGCTAATGATCCGCCCGTCATCGTCGGTGACGAGCCCACGGGCAACCTGGATTCGGCCACCGCCAATGACGTCTTCTTCTTATTCGAACGGCTGGTGGACCAGGGCAAGACATTGGTGATCGTCACCCATGACCTGAGCCTGAGCGCGCGCATGGGGCGGGTGCTTCACCTCCTCAACGGGCGCATTCATCGCGATAAGAACAACGGTGGCAACGGTAGGCACAGATGATGGGGGTGATCTGGAACAAAGTCTGGCGTGACTTGGCGCATAACAAGGCGCGCACCATGCTGACGGTGCTCTCCACTGCTGTGGGAGTCTTTGCGTTGGGCTTGGTCTTCGGACTCTCCGGCGTGCTGCATACCCGGATCATGGAATCTCACCAGGAAACAGTCCCGGCGCATATCACTTTCTGGGGCGGGCCGTTCAGCCCCGACATCGTTGACGCGATACAGCGTGAGCCCGGCGTCGCCGACACAGAAGGTGAGACAGTCACCTCCTTCCGCTGGAAACTGGCAGGCGAGGAGGAGTGGCGCGATGCAGATCTCGTCGCCCGCGCTGAGTACGACGCACAGCGGATGAATTTACTTCGATTGCAGAATGGTCGCTGGCCGGACGATCGGACAAACCACCCGCCTACGAAGCACATGTTGGGCGTGGAGCGCCTGTCCTCACGATATTTCGGCATCCCTGTCGGCACGGGCATACTCGTCGAGTTTGGGCAGCGTGAGCGCGTCGTGCCTGTCGAGGGAATCGTGCGCGCACCGGTCGTGGTCCCTCCTGAATGGGGGGGAGATGCCATGTTCTTTGCCACGCCAGAGACTGCGGCATGGTTGGCCGACTTCGAGTATGGGGAAGACTTCAACCGAATCAATGTCCTCTTGGAGTCGTACAGCCACGAAGCCGCCCAGGAGGCAGCAGAACGGATTGAAGACCGGTTGGAACGCATCGGATCCACCGTCGCCGCATACCAAATCAATGACCCCGACGAACATTGGGTGCAGGATATAGTCGACGCAGTGACGATCATCCTGATGGTTATGGGCGTCCTTTCGCTGGGGCTGAGTGCATTTTTGATCGTCAACACGATGAACGCCATTATTGCCCAACAGGTGTGGCAGATTGGCGTGATGAAGGCCATCGGCGCGACCTTTGGCCGGGTGGCGCTTGTCTACCTGGCGATGGCCCTGATCTACGGAGGACTGGCTCTGCTGCTGGCTGTCCCGTTGGATATGCTTGGCGTGCACATGGTAGCGGTCTGGCTGTTAGATATGCTCAATGTAGAAGCCGGTACGTTTCAGGTCGAGCCGGCTGCGCTAGGCATCCAGATCACGATGGGCTTGACTATGCCTGTTGTGGCAGCGCTGATACCGGTCCTGAGCGGGGTGCACATCACGGTGCGCGAGGCCATCGGCACCTATGGAATTGGGAGCGGGTTTGGACATAGCTGGCTCGACCGGCTAATCGGGCAGATTCGTTCTCTGCCGCGTTTGATGACGCTCAGCCTACGCAATGTGTTCCGTCGCAAAGCACGAGTCGCACTGACGTTGGCCACGCTGACGCTGAGTGGTGCAGTGTTTACGATGGTCCTGAGCACAAGCGCCTCTTTTAACAGCACCATCGCCAACAATTTCTCCTTGGGCGAGGATGTAGCCATAGAACTGGATCGCCCACGTCGCGTATCGCGCATAATCGAAATAGCTGAGAGCAGGCCAGGTGTCACCCGAGTAGAAGTATGGAACCAGCAGAAGGCAACGCTCTTACTGACGACTGGCCCTGAGCGCAATCGACAGAATAGCGAGGAGCATCCGGTTCGTCTGACAGGGGTGCCACCTGATTCGGCGATATTCAAGCCGAACATCGTCAGTGGCCGCAGCTTGCGCCCCGATGATGGTAACGCCCTTATTTTCACCCTGCGCCTCGCCGAAAAGGAAGGCATCCAGGTTGGCGATGAGGTCACGTTGAGAATCAGGGATGACGAATCCGAGTGGACTGTCGTCGGGTTGTATCTCAGTGTTGACGACGTCTCTGATAATTTCTTCGTCCCGCTTGATGTCCTGGGGCGAGAAACTGGCACTTTCGGCCGGGGCGAGAGTGTGAAAGTGCTGTCGGAGAATGACGATCTCGAATCTCAGCAACAATTGATTCAGGCACTGATCGATACCTTCGCTGCTCAGCGCATCGAAGTGGTCGACGCCTGGAGTGTCAGCCAGCAGATGGAGGAGAGCCAGGCTTCGTTTGGTATACTCACTTCTCTTTTGTTGACAATGGTCATTCTGACGGCAGTCGTGGGCGGCATTGGGTTGATGAGTACGATGTCCATCAATGTGGTCGAGCGCAAGCGCGAGATCGGTGTGATGCGTTCCATAGGCGCTTCCTCACTCGCGATCGCCGGTATGTTCGTCGTAGAAGGCGTGCTCGTCGGGACGCTGTCGTGGCTGCTGGCCGTGCCGCTCAGTTACCCGGGCGCGCATGTGTTCAGTAACCTGGTTGGAGAAAGCGTGCTTGAAATGCCGCTCGATTTTGTCTACTCGGCGGGAGGGATGATGCTCTGGCTGTTGATCGTGGCCGTGCTCTCGGCGCTGGCAAGCCTGTGGCCAGCGCTGCGGGCGGCGCAAGTCAGCGTGCGCGAAGCACTGGCCTATGAGTAGTGGTAGAGTGGGGTATCGTAACCTTGATTTTGAAAGATGATTGAAGGAGAAGAAAGATGAACCAACGATGGAGGCGCGGCCTGGGGATCCTGTTTATCCCGGGCATGCCAATCTTGACCACCGGCGCTATTCTGCTCCTGGCCAGTGTCCTCAACTGGTGGCGGGTCTGGAAGTGGCTGTGGCCGCAGGAAGTGCTGGCGTTGGCGCTGGGCTGCCTGTTCGCCGCCATCTATGCCCGGCAGATCTGGTTGCTCGTTCCGGCTATCATCATTTGGCTTAACGGGGTGTTGCTACAGTTCTGTGCCCTCACTGGTCTATGGGAGGTGTGGGCGGTGTTATGGCTAATCGAGCCGCTGGCGGTTGGGCTGGTGTTCTTGGTGGTCGGCGGCAGGACCCGCTCGAACGGGTTATTGGTGGCTGGACTTATCGTGTGGGGGTTGGCAGGACTGGCGCTGATTGGAATGACAACCGCCTTGTTAACTTGAATCATCACTCGGGGTGTCATTCCTCATTGGATGGGAATTGGGCCGCTCGTTTGCTTTTTAGCGCCTGTATCCCTGCCATCAGGTCGTCTGAGAAAAAGCCGAGCATTTCCAGCGCCAGCGAATGGTCAAAAATAGGCCCCGCCTGCAATAACCACTGGTTGAGGGCACGTTTAGTGAATTGGAGGGCGTGACGTGGCCCCCTCGCCAGGGTAGTTGCTACTTCGAGGGCTTTGCCCTGTAACTCGTCGTCCGGCACACACAGGCTGACCAGGCCGATGCGCTCAGCCTCTCGGCCACTGACGAGTTCACTGGTCATCAGGTAGTATTTGGCTTTGGCCATACCACACAGCAAAGGCCAGATGATGGCCGCATGGTCGCCGGCGGCGACCCCCATACGCAGATGACCATCACCCAGCCGTGCGCTTTCGGCTGCGATGCTGATGTCGGCCAGCAGGGCGACCACCAGGCCAGCGCCCACTGCCGCGCCATTGATGGCCGAAACAATCGGCTTGCGGCAGTGCAGGATGTTATACACCAAATCGCGCGCTTCTTCCAGAATACGGGCGATTTCGTCGTAGTTCTGGTAAGCCTCTTCGACCAATTGGAAATCACCGCCGGCCGAAAAAGCTCTTCCCGCCCCGGTCACGACGGCCACACGTACGCTGGGGTCTTGGTCAATGGTTTGCCAGACTTCCACCAGCTCGGTATGCAGACGTGCGTTGGTTGCATTCAGCACCTCAGGCCGATTGAGCGTCATCCAGAGAATATGAGGATCACGGCGTTCAAAAAGAATGTGTTGATAGTCAGAATACTCCATAAGTGAGCCTCCATTTCTTGGCCTACTGGGAAAACCAACGCCGGATCAACTCTACCTGAAAGCGATAGCCCTTATCCACTGGTTCGATCAATTCACGCCGGGTGAGCAGGGCCAACGCCTGGTTCAGGCCGTCGATGTTGGACGAATGATGGGCCAGGTCCTTTCGGCTGACCACAGCTCCTTCCCCCTGCGCTGCCATAAAACGCAATAGAGCCAGCCCTGCAGCATCCACCTGGTTGCGCTCGATGTCGGCGAAGAAGAAGCTACCATGGCTTAAGGCCTCCGTCACCGCCGCTTCCACGTCCGCCAAGTGGGCCAGCCTGCGGACGGCGGGCGGTTGCTCATTCTTAAGGGCTACGATCTCGGCGCAGAGCAGTTGCACCAGGAAGGGATGTCCCCGGGTTATGTCTAGGGCCCACTGGCTGGCGTCAGGCTCATAGCGCAGAGCGAAATCTGGAACTGGCCGCTCGATGAGCTGGCGCGCTTCAGCTTCGTTCAGGTAACTGATGTGCACTACCTGTACGTTGATCAAATAGCTGGCCCAGCGCTGCAGTTCGTCCAGGGTGTGGGTGCCAGAGAGCAGCACCTTGAAGCGGAGGCGGTGCTGGATCAGGTGGCGCAACATACCCAGCACCGCCCCTTCCTCGAAGCGGCCTTTGGTGATGGCGCTGTCCAACGCCTCAAACTCGTCTAGGGCGAGCAGGGCCGTGTTTCCTCCCAAGGCTTGTTCGACATCGTCCAGCCATTCGTCGAAGGAAGTGGAGGGGTCGGTTGCCAGTGCTTCCCGGGACAGTGGGGGCAAAACCAACTCTCGTTGCCGCTGGGCCGAATCAGACATGCCCCGGGCGATGTTGTAGAGAAAACCAGCATAGTCGCTGGCCTGCGAGGCTGGGCCTTGTAAGTCCACAAAGAGGGGAACAATGGTGCTGGGCAGTAGTCGTCCCAGATTATTGAGCAGCGAGGTCTTGCCCATGCGCCGCTGGCCGTAGAGGAGCAGAGGTGGGCGACGCCGGTCCAGCAGCAGTCCCTCGATACGGGCGCTGATGTCGGTTCGCCCGACGAAGATTTCCTGCTGCGCAGTGAGAGGCACGCCGATGACATAGGGGCTGTCAATCTCCTGGCGCTGTTCGACAGTTTGGGCCAATTCGTGCGCGTGGTCGGCTACAGTCTGGCGCCAGTGATTGGCGATGGGGCGGAAGCGCGCGGCATAATGATCGCCGCTACGCGTCAGCTCTCGCAACAGGCCATCCAGGCGATCCTCGACGGCATTGAGGGCCAGTCGCCGATTGTAGTCGCTTTCCTGGCGCAGAGCGGCATTCACATCTTGACTTATGCGGTTGAAACTACGCAGCAATGCGCTGGCAGGTCCCTCCAATTCGCCAGCAGCCAGACCACGGTGAGCGTAGCCGATGGCTTCTACATCTTCACATCGTTCCAGGTCGCGTGCATCCAGCTCGATCTGTACGGCCTGCGCAGCCCAGCGTTGGTGGCTGGTGGTCAGGTATTCTAGGGCAGCCTGCCCCTCAGCCGGGTTACGTTCCATTACCAGCAGCAGGTAGTCACCCAGATTAAACAAACGCAAGCGTTGGTGCTCGTCCCAAAAAGCAGAATGCCAGCGAAACAGGCTGGGCCGACCACTCACACGTCGTTCGTCGGCACGCTGCAGCAAGGTGTTCCATATTGCTATGGAAGGATAGAGCCACACGAACCACCACCAGGCCAGGATTAGTCCCAGCAGGATACTCAGCAGGCTAAACAGCAGGTTAGGCCAGAGGGGAGCTTCGTTAGCCATAATGAAGAGAGCTATCCATCCTCCACCGCCTCCCAGCACGCTGGCAAGGACGGCGGACCAGAGGCCTGCGATGCGCTCAGCCAGTATATAGGGTAGCGCAACCAACGTCACAGACAATAGAGCGAATGCCCCCCCGAAGGCTGCATCGCCACCGATAGCAAATGCCAGACCAGCTACCACACCAACTGCCACGCCGACTGTCGCGCCGATCGCTATGCGAGCTGCCACACCATGACGCCACCTGACGGTTAAGCTAACTGCCGTGCCAGCCACGATGCCCCCGACGATACCAACTGTTGCCGGGTGCGTCATCTTGCTGGCTAAGCTGCTCCCGACGAGAAGCGTCATACTGCCGATAAAGATGCCTACAGCGACTCCGCCGACTTGCCTTATCAATGAATAAGTTTGCCTGCCATGTGCCACATTGTTTACTATGTTGCCTACTATTCCGCCGACCAAACCAGCTAATACACCGAGCTCCACGTTGATGACCTGCACGTTGAACGTGACGCCATTCGCAATGTCAATGATCAAGATAAGGGCTGTACTGAACACGATAGTGAATATTAAGCCCAACACGCCGCCAACCGCTACGTTTACTACCAGGCTGCCTACGATGCTGCCCACTACGCCGAATATCACACCAAACACTATACTAAGCACAATGACTTCAATCGCTCTATTTGATCCCCAAAGCACCAGACCAACCAAAAGGCCAGCCAGAAGAGGCAAAATGGCGTATCCCATGATCAGCAGTCGTCGCAAAGACGGGCTGCGCCATCGAGTCCGGCTCAACTCGACCAGAGTAAAGTCGGGACGTAGGGTGGGATCAATGCGAGCCATGTGGTTACGCCAGGCCGAGGGGTGGAAGAAGAGCCAGAAGAGGAGTTGCAAGGCTCCCACAATCAGGTTAGGATGGAGCTCGGGCGCATCAGTGTAGGCGTTTTTCAAGTTTCGAATTTCGGGTTTTGCATTCATGGTATCTTGCCCCCCAGGTAGTAACGACTTTAGTCGTCACTACAACCCCCAATGCTGGTAGTAACGACTTATGAAGATTAAGAAAATAAGCAGGTAATAGGGTTGTGCCGCAATCGCCTGAGAATAAATCCTCAGGCTGAAAGCTAAAGCCAGCTTAAGCAGGCTAAACCTGAGCAAACCTGAGCAAAAAAGTGCGTTTTCAACGTACTTGAGTTTTTAGCCTGGAGCTTTAGCTCGAGGCGGCAAGGCGCTAAAACCCAGCTTTATACCCCAAATAATTTCTTAACCTTCATCAGTCGTTACTACGAGAGCAGGTGGTGAAAGGGTGCCATCTGGCGCAGCCCTTCCTCTCGCCATGTGTCGTCGCTCTCGCCCTCCTCCAGGGTGATGAGCCGTTCGCGGCAGAGGATTTGTAGCAGGAGAGGCCAGCGTCTACTTTGGGTCACAATCCAGTCTACGTCGGCGGGAGGGAAAGGGACAGGCGAACTGGCAATCAATTCACGTGCCTCTGGCTCGGTCAAGGGCCCCAAGGTCGCTGTGTAGCCGAAGATGTTGAAAAAGGGGGAGCCGAGATCGCTGTGATGGGCCAGTTGGTCGGGGGGCTCGTGAGCTGCCAACACAAAGGCCAGATTGCCCCTCACCTGATTGGTGGCCAGGGCACGCAAGCCTTCCCAGAAGGAATCGTCCAGCTCCGGGTAACGTTGCAATGCCACGCCAATCTCGTCCAGCAAGATTACCGTGGGAGTGCGTAAACCACGGCTCACAACGTCCAGGCATCGCTCCAGGTTGCAAGGATGAGGCACAGGTAAATCCAAACTTACCAGCAGGTAGTGTAGTAATCCCTCTCGCGTGCTCACTCTCGGATCCTGAAAATCCACAAAGATCCAGCGATAGCGCTCTGGCTCTGGCAGCCAGTTAGAACGCTGACCGGGACGCAACTGCGAGGATGGGGTCATGGTGACGCTTCTCAGGTGCAGCAGCAGAGAGGTCTTGCCACTGCGCCGCGAGCCGATAATGGCCGCATTTTGCAGGGGAGGGCGCTTCCACAGGTTGAAGAGGCGCTTTAGTTCCCGCTTGCGCCCGAAGAAGTGGCGGGGGTGGGTAATAGGAGGACCGGCGATGAAAGGAGAGAGTTCCTCGATGGGGAGCCTGGTTGTCGCTGAGGCGGCGTGAAGCTGTCCCACCAGGCGTTTGAACTGGGCTGCGCGGTCATGAGGCTGTGTGAAGTCAGCGTAGGTCAGCATGGCGATGCGCGACGGCAACTGACAGGGCCTGAGCATCAATGGAATCAGTTTTCGTCGTCGTCCGGCCGGGTCGGCGCTGCCTGCCAGCAAGCTCTCAAACTCTGCCCACTCGCTGTCAACCCAGTCCGGGGTCAGCACCAGGAGGGTGTGGCGGCTGTTGTCCACCGCCCGTTCCATGTTGACCAGGCTGGGCACGCCGATCTCAAAATCCCTGCCATCAATGCACACTCTCAGCCCTGCCCCTTCCAACCGGGGTAATAGCACTTCCCAAACCCACGCCCGGTCAGCGTGGCTGTAGCTGATGAACACATCGTACTGGTACTCAGCCTGCCCGGTCAACGCCATCTCCTTGCTCGGCCGCGGGGTTCATTACTTCATCTATTATTTATTATTATACAACACTTTGGCAGGCGAAACAAGGGACTTTATGTAAAACTTATCTATTCATCGAGCGATTGGAGTCGCTCGCGCACAAAAGTGAGGTATTCTCGTAAGGCTGTAGGTGGGTCATCTGAAATATCGCTGGGTTTAATCACATCTTCACGACCATCGTGAAAATGCTTGGGGAAAGTGGAAATCTCATTGTACATCACCCACCTCGGACAAGAGGCGCTGGAGGCGACTCAAGTAGTCCTCCAACCGCTCCCACTCTATGGCCTCTTCCCAGGCAGGATGGCTGTAGACCTTGCCCTGTTCGATGTGGGTCCGCAGTTTGCCAGAGGGTTGAATCAGTTCTTCTGACATTTGCCCTGTTCGGCAGCGATGCGCAGTATGGCGGCCAAGCTGCGTTCTACATCAGCCTCGGTAGTGGCCCAAGAAGAGACGCTGATACGCATGGCCGTATGGCCTTGCCAAACTGTACCCCCACACCAGCAGGTGCCGTCCGCCTGAACGCCAGCAATCACCCGTCGAGTCGCTTCGTCATCGCCAAACGAAACAAGCACCTGATTGAGTATAACCTCGTTGAGGATTCGGTAGCCTGCCTCACTCAACCCGACGGCGAAACGTGATGCGTATCTGCACGTTCGCTCGATAAGATCCGCCAGACCGGACCGGCCAAGGGAGCGCAGCGCAGCCCAGATTTCAATACCCCGGGCTCGACGCGACATCTCGGGAGTGTATTGATACGGCTCCCGTATCCCATCCTGCACAAGATAGGCGGCGCTAGTGGACATGGCAGCCCGCAGGTACTCAGGGTTACGACAGAAGGCTATTCCGCTATCGTAGGGCACATTAAGCCACTTATGAGCGTCGGTAGCCCACGAATCCGCCTCTTCCACGCCAGAGGAAAGGTGGGCTCGCTCGGGTGCAGTGGCAGCCCACAATCCAAAAGCGCCGTCAACGTGCACCCAGGCACCTGCCTGGTGAGCAGCGGCGCATATTTCACGCGCAGGATCAAATGCCCCAGTGTTGACGTTTCCGGCCTGGATGCAGACGATGGTGGAGCTGGAGAGCTCAGGTAGCGCATCGGCGCGCATTCTTCCCTGCCCGTCAACGGGCACTCGTACGACCCGATCACGCCCTAAACCCAGCAGACTGAGGGCCTTTAGTACACTGACGTGGACTTCGTCGCCTACGACGACAGTGAGCGGCGGCGCGTCGAACAACCCTTGAGCTTCGACGTTCCATCCAAGCTTTTGCAAGATTGCGTGACGGGCGGCCGCCAAGGCCGTAAAGTTTGCCATCGTGGCGCCGGTCACGAATCCACCTCCGGCCTCAGCCGGCAACGAGAGGACATCGAGTAGCCAGCGTAAGGCGACCTGCTCCAAGGCGGCAGCCACTGGGGAAGATATATCGAGGCCGGCGTTTTGATCCCACGCCCCCGCAAGCCAGTTCGCCGCTAATGTTGCCGGCAGGGAACCCCCGATCACAAATCCAAAATAACGGCCGCCAGCAGTGGTGACTGTGGCCGGCGAACCGATATCGTCGAGCAAGCCCAGGACCGTCTCAGGATCGGTAGGGTAGTCTGGCAACGATTCATCCAATTGCGAAAGATGCTTGATTGCCTCGGACGACGGGGCAACGCCTCGGCTTTCCAATCCTTCAAGATAACGAACTGACCGTTCTGTAGCCGTTTTCAGCAAGTTTTTCATAACCTACACACCGTTAATCCCTCCCTGGTTCATCGTGGACTTAAGGACGTCCGGGCGGGCATAGTATCCTGCCACACCCGGCATCCGTTTCGAGGCCGAAATCAGTTTGCGAGCGATTCCGGCATGTCAGTGGGACCGTCGCAAAATAGGGGCGTTCGACCGAACGCCCCTCTCCCTGGGCTTTTGTTTTGACTACATGCGTTGAGCAACCAACTTGGCTACCTCGGCCGGCTGGCGGGCAACTTTGACGCCCACCGCTTCAAAGGCCTCGATTTTCTCCTGAGCCGTGCCTTCGCCCCCTTCGATGATGGCTCCTGCGTGGCCCATGCGTTTGCCGGGGGGCGCAGTCCGCCCGGCAATGAAGACAGTGACCGGTTTGCTCATCTCGGTGGCGATGAATTGCGCCGCCCGTTCCTCTTCACTGCCGCCGATTTCGCCGATGAGGACCACGTGGTCAGTCATTGGATCCGACTCAAAGAGGCGCAAAACGTCAATAAAGTTGGTGCCGATGATTGGGTCACCACCGATGCCGACAGCGGTGGACTGCCCCAGCCCTCGGTCGGTCAGAGCCTGTACAACCTCGTAGGTAAGCGTGCCGCTGCGTGAGACCAGTCCCACCGAACCAGGTGTGTGGATGTGGCCCGGCATAATACCCACTTTGGCCTGGCCTGGCGTGATGACGCCGGGGCAGTTGGGTCCGATGAGGCGTGCCCCCGTTCGTTCCAGGAAATGGCGCACTCGCACCATGTCCAACACCGGAATGCCCTCGGTGATACACACAATCAATTTAATGCCAGCGTCCGCCGCTTCCATAATCGCATCGGGCGCGAAGGGTGCTGGCACGTAGATAATGGAGGTATTGGCACCAGTGACATTGATAGCTTCCTTGACCGTATCAAAGACCGGCACACCGTGGACCCAATCTCCCCCTTTGCCTGGCGTCATGCCTGCTACCACCTGCGTGCCGTACTCAATCATCTGCTCGGTGTGAAACGCACCTTCGCGGCCAGTGATACCCTGCACTACCAGCCGGGTTTCTCTACCTACTAAAATGCTCATAGATAAGGTCTCCTTTAGCCAACATTGGAAGACTGGATAGCTGGAAGGTTGGCGAGCCGGACCAACTTTCCGGTCTTCCGGCCTTCCATACTCTATTTCATCAGTACTCGTCAATTCGCTCGTGCCGATGCCACGGCCGTTTCGGCGGCCTCAGCCAGTGACTTGGCCGTTGCCATCTGAGCCTCGGCCAGGATTGCGCGTCCTTCTTCCTCGTTGGTGCCGACTAAGCGGGCAACCATAGGCACGTCGGTAGGTACTTCCTCCAGGGCTTCCAAAATGCCTCGCGCCACTTCATCACAGCGTGTGATGCCCCCAAAGATGTTGAAAAGTATCGCCTTTACATTAGGGTCAGACAAGATGATACGCAGCGCAGCCGCCACTTTATCCGCCTTGGCTCCGCCGCCGATATCCAGGAAATTGGCCGGTTCGGCGCCATAAAGCTTGATGATATCCATTGTGGCCATCGCCAGGCCGGCACCATTGACCATGCAGCCAATCTCGCCATCCAGTTTCACGTAAGAAAGGCCAGCCTGTCGTGCCTGGCGTTCGGCCTCGGGTTCTTCTTGCGTATCGCGTAGTTCGGCCAGGTCTTTGTGGCGGAAAAGGGCGTTATCGTCGAGGACGATTTTGCCATCCACCGCCAGTAGCTTGTCGCCGCTGGTGATTACCAATGGGTTGATCTCGGCCAGGCTGGCATCAGATTCCACAAAGGCCTGGTAGAGACCTTGGGCAATCGTCGTGAATTGGCGGATGAAGGTGCGCCGCATACCCAGATCGAAGGCCAGATTACGGGCCTGATAGTCCATCAATCCCATCGCCGGGTCAATGGCCAGTTTGTAGATTTTCTCCGGCGTAGATTTGGCCACCTCCTCAATTTCGATACCTCCTTCGGATGAAGCCATCATCACTGGCTTACGCTGCGCCCGGTCGAGGGTAATCCCGAGGTAGATCTCCTCCCGGATGTCGGCAGCCTGGTCGATGAGAACCTTATCCACAGTCAGGCCCTTGATGGTCATCCCTATAATCTGGTCGGCCAATACCTCAGCTTCATCTGCGTCCTTGGCCACCTTGATGCCGCCGGCCTTGCCGCGTCCGCCGACCAACACCTGGGATTTGATCACTACCGGGGCTCCTAACCGTTGTGCAATATGGCGTGCCTCCGTTGAGGTTGTGGCTATGTCGCCTTCTGGGATAGGTACGCCATATTTGGCAAAGATCCGTTTGGATTGATATTCGTGTAGTTTCACCTGTCCCTCCTTGGATTTGAGACAATAAAACAAAACGCCAGCGTTCCCTCTCACTCCATTGTAAATGGGCGCTGAACCAATACCGATTATACTCCGCTGTGTCCTGTTTTGCAATCCTACTTAGGGGTGTTTGAGTTTGGAAGTAGGGATGAATTTTACTTGCTCAACCAGAATGCCTATGTTATAATGCTCGGCGGGAAGGTGCCAGAGTGGACGATTGGGGCGGTCTCGAAAACCGCTGCGGGGCTTG
>CAYTNQ010000097.1:0-16579 GCA_964439175.1 uncultured Anaerolineales bacterium
CCTGGCCGGCCAGGCTGCTGCCGGCGGTGCGCGGCAGGATAGGCAGGCGGTATTGAGCTGCCAGCTCCACCGCCGCGTGCACGTCCTCCATCGTCTGAGGGATGAGGACGGCGTAGGGCATCACCTGGTAGATGCTGGCATCCGTGCTGTAGAGTATCCGGCTGTAATCGTCGCTGTGCAGGTCGCCCGCGACCCGTTTTTGCAGATCATGCAGAAAATCCTGAATAGCCTGTGCTTGTGCCATGGATTCCTCTCCTTGATTGAGTAATACCACCCTGTCAACAACTATTATACAGTGACTTGATTGAATAAGGGTAACTGCTATTGAACAACTGCCGCGACGATCTCGGCCACGTCTTTGACCTTCAGCGGAGCGCCGGCTTCCTTGTTGGCATCGGTCAGCATGCGCGTGCAGAAAGGACAGGCGACGGCCAACGTTTCAGCGCCAGTCCTTCTAGCCTCGGCGTAGCGGTTGGCGTTGACGGCCTGCGTCCCCTCTTCCTCCTCCTTCCACATTTGCGCCCCGCCTGCGCCACAACAGAAGGAATTGCTTCGATTGCGCTCCATTTCCAGTAAGGTCATGCCCACCTGGGCCAGCGCCTCGCGGGGGGCGTCGTATTCGCCGTTGTGGCGACCCAGGTAGCAGGGGTCGTGAAAGGTGACCTTCTCCAACTCCAGCCCGTTGAGCTGGAGCCGGCCGCTGCCAATCAACTCGGTGATGAGTTGGGTGTGATGCAGCACTTCGTAATGCCCTCCCAGGTCGGGATACTCGCGGCCCAGGGTATGCAGGCAGTGAGGGCAGCCGGTGACGATTCGCTTCTTGTCCATCCCGGCTGCGTTCAACGTTTCGATGTTCATGCGGGCCATTTCAAAAAAGAGATATTCATTCCCGGCGCGGCGGGCGACGTCGCCGGTGCAGGTCTCGTGGTTGCCCAGCACGGCAAAGTTGACGCCAGCGGCGTGGAGCAGGCTGGCAATGGCCCGGGCGATACCCTGCCCGTCCGGGTCGAAGGCGCCAGCGCAGCCCACCCAGTAGAGAACCTCAAAGTCGGGGTTTTCCTCCACCGTAGGCACCGGAAAATCGAGTGACTTAGCCCAGGCCAGGCGGTCATCAGCCAGCCCCCAGGGGTTGGCATTGCGCTCCATGCCGGCGAAGGCTCCCTTCAGTTGGCTGGGGAAGGCGCTGTTCATCAACACCTGGTCGCGGCGCATGTCCAAAATGTCAAACATGGGCTCGTTACCCACAGGACAGGCTTCCACACAGGCACCACAACTGGTGCAGGCCCAGACCGCACTCTGGCTGATGGCATACTCGAGCAGAGTCAGCGGGTCGTCTTCATGGTTGGCAAGACCACGCATGTTTTCCTTGATGTAGTAGCGTTTGTTGATTTCCAGGGTGGCCGGTGATAGCTCTTTGCCGGTGACGTAGGCAGGGCAGACGTCTTGGCAGCGATTGCACATAATGCAGGCGAAGGCATCCACAATTTGCGTTTGGGACAGGTCGGTCAGACGAGCCACCCCAAATTGCTCCAGGGTCTCGTCGTCAAAATCAATTGGGTCGAGGGCGCCCAGGGCACGACGCGGCGGGCGGGCCATAAAGTTAAAGGGACCCATGAAGAGATGGGCGTGCTTGGTGTAGGGGAAGTAGGGCAAGAAGAGCAAAATCGCTCCCAGAGCCAGCCACCAACTCACATGCCAGCCGATTTCCATGGCTGGCGGCGCCAGCCCTCCCCACGCCTGGGCCACCAGGTTGGCAAAGGGCTGCCAGTTGTCGCCGCCCCGCATGGCCACCAGGAATGAGGCTCCCAAGAAGTGAAAGCCCACGTGCCCCAGAATGAAAACACCAACGATCAGCGAATCTCGGGAGATGCCCGGCAACGCTTTGGGATGCAACAGGATGTTGTCGTGATAGGCCAGGGCAGGCGCTTTGGCCAGATAGCGCCGGACAAGGAAGAAGGACATGCCCACCAATACCGCAATGCTCAACACGTCCGCCAGCAGGCGATAGACGCCCCCCACCACGCCATATCCCAGAAAGTGAAAGCCAGGGAGGTAGGCTTCGATCACATCAATGACATTGACAGACAGATAGTAGATAAAGCCCCAGGCGACGGCAAAGTGGAAGAGGGAGGTAATGGGACGGCGGCGTATGATCCCACCCTGGCCGACCAGAGCCCCCAGGCCATCGATCATCCGCTGCAGAAGGTGATCAAAGCTGAGACTGCCCTGGCCGCGCACTACGATCTTTAGCATATAACCAAAGGTCACGTAGCTGTAGTACAAAGAGGCCAACACGGCCAGAGCAAACAGGATTTTTTCAACAGAAGTCAGCATACGCTCCTCACTTTAAGCAGTGAACTCCCCACATAGCCTCCCTGTGAGTGTCATGGTCCTCTTTCCCCTCAAATATAACACTACCCCCGGCTATTGGCAACACGAAGATGCATTTTACTCCGGGAGCATACCCTTACAACACAAGCCCGCATATTGTTCAGCGATGAGTTCGACGGTAACCAGCTTGATCTATCTAAGTGGGATGTGTATACGGGCACTCCAACCGTAAGTGGCGGATGGTTGACGCTCCATGGTGCTGATATTCAAAGCAAACCAAGATTTTCATGTGGCATCTTGCAGGGGATCATTCAATCATCCGACTGGAAGCAGCCGGATGAATTCACCGACTCGAGCTTTGGTTTCGAGATATAGGAGGGGGCTGACGGTAAATGCCACTACGGGGTGGTCTTCAAAGCCAACGGTCACCTGGGCTTGCTTCGTTCCAAACCAAATGCGGAAAATAGGTGCGCGGGCCAATCTGCGGGTATTCCCGGGCGTGATGATCCTGATGATCCATATTATCAAGATTACCTTGCGATTCCGAACTGGAGCGCGATTACAGCAGCCGGTATAATGACTTTCACACTTGCCAGCCTGTCATGCGCTCCGCTTTTTATGGGGAAAGCGCTCGTAAACGCTCCGTGCATCCCGGGCCGGGTCGGTGATGCCGTAGACCGTCACGTCAGGAATTTTCATCAACCCGAGTATCAATCGCTCAGCCAGGGGGAGCTCATAGGCCCGAATGGCGGCTATGGCTGTCTTCAAATTTAAGCGTCGCCCCTCAAACTCAGGGTACTGATCAGCGAAGGGCGCGCCAAACTCGGCCCCCACGTCGGCCAGCTAGTTGATAGCGGTTGCATGTTTCTGAGCAGTATCTGCTAGGATTGCCTCACTGATCAGTTCCGGGGGCGACTCCTGGCTCTTTCTCAGATTCCAGCATGGCGCGCGCCAGATCGTCGTCAATGACAAACACGTTCGCATATTTTCCTTCGATCGCAGTTCGGGCAATTTCCGCCTTCTGCTCACCCGAGGTGATCACTACCACCGGCACCCCCCACTGCACCATCTCCCGGAGGTCTTCTAGCTCAATAGAGCAAATAAGGTTGTCGATTTCAGAGGCGAGCGGCTGCCCGTCTTGATCAACCAGGTGATACAGAATATCGCCGACAGCTCCCCTCTTGCGTAGTGTCTCAAGACTCAGCTCCCTACTCTCCAGAAGATCACCCAGCCAATCGATAGGTACCAGCCTGCGCTTAAAAGTGCCAAGCCCCATAAAGGCAATATCGACGCTTTTGGCTTTGGCCAGGATGCGCCGGGTCAGTGCAAACTTCTGGCTGTCTTTTGCCTCCCTTAAGTCTTCCGGGCTGGCATACTGCAGGCAGTAGCCTCTCACATTGTACCCATGATGTCGATAAGCAAACGCACCCACCAGGCTGTTGGTATCGACAGCAATGGACTCAACGACAGGACTGATAGCCAGGGGATAAACGTCAATATTTTGACACTCCCCACGCCTAAGCGAACAAATCATGCAACTGACAGAATAGCCGCCAGCGATGCCTACTTTCATACCTTCATAGACATGCGACCTGAAATAGGAAGCTGCCAGTTCACCCAGCAAGATATGCCTGAAGACGGGCGGTGCTCCCGGCGCCGTGGGAACTACCACCACCTCCCTCAACCCAAAAGCCTGCCGAACCCGCTCGGCGAGCTCAATATCTTGCGGTATATGATCGATACTGACCATGTCGGTATAGATCACATCTAGTAGATAGCGCTGTAATTCCGGCGGGATAGGGGTTTCCAGCCCATTTGCCATCGCCTCAAGACTCTCTCCCTGGGCCAGTCGCCGCCAGACTTCTACACCCTTCTCCTCATTTTCCGTCTGCGCCCCCCGGCGTAACGACCAGACCAGGCCGGTCTTGGCAGTGATCTGTTCCAGGCTGGCTTTTGCATCGTTTGTGTGCCTCAATATAGCATCGATGCTTACTGAGAAATAGTCCGCGAGCTTGGGCAGCATCTCTATGTCAGGCCTGGTACGGCCTGACTCCCAACTGGCATAGGCGCCAGGGGAAATGTTCAATTCGGCCGCCACCTCTCGTTGGGGGATCTTCCGTCGCCCTAACTTCTCTGCTCTAGATTTCCGCAACGCCTTTAGGCGCTCACCCAGTTCGTTTCTATCCATTTGTATTCACCCGCTGGTCGACTAACGAAATAAGCTCAACATTGATCAAGTAACAATATTACAAATAGTAAGCATTTTGATCGAATCTCGATGTCTATGGATATTAATAGTACATCTAGTGATCAAATTAATTCTTTTTTAACAAATCATAAGAAATAGCCACAAAATCTATTGACATTCACAAGATTATCTGATATTATATGATAAAAGTTGATTTCTATCAAATCCTTGCCCGAAAAGTGACACGTTAAACGAGGTAACAGGACGCTTCTTCGACTTAGATCTAACTACCCATAACGTTTCGTAGCGCACCAAGGTGCGCGCCTTTGTCCGCACGGTGAGGTGTGGGCATGCCCACTGGCTGGCAGTTGAAAGCAGTCAAAGAAAGTTACAAGCCGTCGACAGCAGAACGTCTGATCTCGTCTGGGTGTCGGCGGCTTGTTGTTTTCAGAAGGTCGGGAAAATCATTTGTGGGTTGGACTACAAATGGCAGCTCAATCGGCAAACGCAGCCATTTCCCTCACGCCAACCCCTACCTCCACGGCCACCTCAACCCCTACGCCGACAGTGACGGCGACGCCCACAGCCACCTTGACCCCCACACCAAAGCCAACTGCTACCCCTACAGCTACCTTGACCGCCATGCCAACGCCGGCCGCTACACGTTTGATCGCATTGCCTGGCATTACAGCGCTGGCCGTCGCTCTTGCCGCCATTCTCATCTTTCTTGTCTTGGTTCGACGCAGAACGCGCTAATGACGCACAAGGAGGAAAGGAGTTTATGATGATGAAGAGCCTTTCACTTCTCCTGGTCTTATCAGGCCTGCTACTGACTGCGTGTGGAGGCATGCCAACGCCCGATCTGGAAGCCACAGCTCAAGCTGCGTTACCAACTGCAACCTCCACGCCAAGACCAACTGAGACGCCTGCACCAACGGATACCCCAAAACCCTCTGCTACCCCTACACCCACCAGCACGGCTACGCCGACACCCACTAACACAGCCACATCTACACCGACCAGCACGCGCACGCCTACACCGACCAGCACACCTACACCTGTCCCCTCCCTCTCCGGCCGGGTGACAGATGCAGCCACAGGCCGGGGCATCGCTGGAGCAACCGTAGAAGTATGGAAGCCTGCCTTGGCTGGGGTGCATGACTGGGCTGCCTCAGCCACGACTGCTTCTGACGGCGGCTATGCCCTGTTTGGCCTTGCGACGGGCAACTACGTAGTGCGCGTCATCGCCCCTGGCTATGCCAGAGAATACTACGATAATGTAACCGCGTCTCATGAGGCCGAAATCATCCAGGCCACCACGCTCCACGAGGCATCTGGCATTGATTTCAAACTTACCGAAGGGGGTTCGATATCTGGACATATCTATCAAAGCGATGGGGTCACACCCCTTGCGGGAGCAGAAGTAAATGTACGCCCTGGCAAATACCGTTATGATGCCGGGTTCTGGGCTACAACAGATGCAAATGGAGGCTACACTGTTGAAAACCTACCTTTAGGGAACTTCAGGGTTACTGCATATTCAGAAGGTTATGTTGAGGACGTGAAATTCTACGACGAAGTGTATGGTTGGAATAACGCATTAGATGTTGTAGTGACACCGCCTGACGATACTTCTGAGATAGATATCAACTTAGACCTGGCTGGTTCCATATCTGGTTTTGTATATGCGAGCGACGGCGTGACACCAATCTCCAATGTGGTTGTAATTGCCGATTGTGCTACAGGGATCTTTCCGGAAGGCTTTGCCGGCTTTTCAAATGCCGACGGAAGTTACATGATCAAGGGTATCCCTCCGTGCAGCGCTACGGTGAGAATCGCGAGGGATTCGGTCAACTGGTATGCTGGCGAATATTACGATTCCAAATACACTTGCGGAACTGCCGCTCTTGTTGTTGTAAGTGAAGGTAAGAGCATTCCCAATATCAATTTCACCCTGGATGAAGGTGGCTCAATAATAGGGCGGGTGTTTGATGAAGAGACAGGAGAACCAGTGGAGGGTATCGAACTGTTTGCCTGTCTGCCAGATGGTGATTGCTGCACAACGCCTATCGCCAGCACGTCATATGATGGCAGCTACAAGTTTGTGCTAAAGCCAGGGGAATATCTGGTCGGGACAGGAAGGGAATCTTTCCACTTGCAGGGGTATAAATACGTTCCTGAGTGGTATGACAATGCGTACGATATGAGCAATGCTACCTTGGTTAACGTTGCTCTTCATCAAGAAACGTCTGGAATAGATCTACACCTGGCAAAATCCGGCAGTATATCGGGTTACGTCTACGACGAAGCCGGAGCTCCTATTGGCGACGCAAGTGTCTACGCCTTCTCCGACGTTTACCCGGGGAATGGCGCCAATACCCAGTCTGACGGCAGCTACACGATAGAAGGTCTTCTATCTGGGAACTATGTAGTCCAGGTAACGGTGTCCGGCTATGCTTCAGAATACTACGATAATGTAACAGACCAGGGATTGGCTGCCCAAGTAACCGTCAACGCTCCTGATAACACGCCGGGCATTGACTTTCGATTGAGTCGTGCTTCTGAGTAACTCTTAACGGCGAAGCGAAGGCTGAATTGCTATCAGGCGTGGCGTTGAACGGAGCAAGGCGATGGATAGACAACGTCCAGTGCGCAAGCACTGAGTAAAGCATTCACCGGTGGGTAGCCCATTCCATCTCAACCCTGTCTAATAGGGTTGTCTTTCATCCGGGGGATGCTCAACTATATGGATCTTTTTAGGGTCCATAAAAGAATAAGTTCGCGCACTGCCACCCATTTTGCCTGAGAAATCCGCCTTAAATGCGGGAAGTTATTCATATGGACCCTAGCATGCAAGAAGGAGGAAGTACGATGTTATATTACCGGAGAAGCTTCGGGCTCCTGGTAGCTCTGCTGTTGAACGTTATTGCTTGCTTGGTCTTCGGCGCAGTGATCACCTTTTCGGCCAGGACCGCTCGGGGGCCTGCCATTGTCGGGACGCCCTGTGGTAGTACAGCAGCGATCTCCAATGTTGCTATCACCGACGTCAGTTCGACAACTGTAAAAATCTCGTGGCAAACAGGTATTGCTACTGAATCTTGTCTCAACCTGGACAGTGCTATTCGCCAGATCTTCCCCAGCTCTCGGCCCGTGGGCCAGGCCCTCCAGGGAGTAGCCTACGCGCCCGGCGAATATGGCGATTATTTGAACTGGGTTGACCGTGATCTTGTGACTGACACGATCATCAGCGACATCGGGGCTATCGCCAGTGCCAACTTCAACGGCATTGTGCTTTACCCTGCCGGGCCTTCAGATCGTGCAATACACCCGTGGGACCAGATCGTATTGGACGCGGCCGCTACGCACGGGTTAAAGATCGTTTTCCGTTTAGAATGGTACCCGGCATCCTTTAACTGGGAACCTGCGGATTGCGACAGTATCTTGGACTACTACGCTGGGTACCTTTCATATTTTGAAGCCCAACCTGACCGTCTTCTCTATTTCCTCATCAACATGCCCCTTGATGACCCAAAGTTCATGTATCCTGATAATCCCACCGTTAAGACGCAACGAGACTATGTCACCTATTGCTACAGGGAGCTCAAGGAGAAAATCCCTGATGCAACAGTGTATGCCAATACCTACTACGGCTGGCGGGATGATCTGCATCAAGCGCCAGTCGGTGACCTGGCTGATGGTGTCTCGGTGGTCATTTACGCGCAACATGCGGACGGCGCGCCTTTCAATTGCAGCGTCATTCCCACGGCCAGCCATCCGGCGTCTACTTTGATTTGCAAAGATCAGTTCGATTACTACCTGGACAAAGCCTGGAGCGAGAACAATCTGGCAGCGCTGGGCAAACTATTGGTGCTGGATTCAACGGGGTTTGCTCCCACCGCCAGCTACGACGATCCTGATCAGATGAACGGCAAGGTTGCTGATAGCTGGGCCAAGGTCAGAGCTATTGAAACCTTGCGTCGCTATCTGAGTCAGGATGTGCGCCTCTATGGCTGGAGCTACTTCAAGCTCTTGCACAAGAACGAAGCGGACTGGGGCCTGATTGACCGGCGCCGGATAACCGACACTACCATAACTACGAACCACCACCTGACCCTGACCGACCTGTTTCCTGCCACACCCTATACCTTTACCCTCCAGGCTGGGGATACAGTGTCTGGCGTGTATACCTCCACCACATCAGCACCTTTGGCCCCAACAAATCTATCGCCACTCATCACGCTGGCCGGGCCGCCGTATGGCCACGAATTGGCACCTTCTGGAGGCCAGCTCACCATCACCTGGGATGACCACGACCCAGATGACAATGCCACTATTGAGCTCTACTATGATAGAGATGACGCTGGCTGCGATGGAACGATGATCGTGGATGGCCTGTACGAGAACAGCGAAACTGACATCTACACCTGGACGTTGCCAGTAGGGCTGCCGACGGATAGCTACTACATCTATGGCCAGATCATGGACGGAACTAACCCGACCGAGTGTGACTATAGCTCAGGGTGGTTTGTGCCCTCTACGGAGACTTTGGAAGTGATCCCCGCACGGGGTGGCATTACCGTAGACGGTGTGATGGATGAGCCAATGTGGCAATGTGCCACTCCCCTGACCTATGCCATCCATATCTCCCAGACTGATGTAACAACGGCCACAGTGCGTACTCTTTGGGATCAGGATTACCTGTATATTGGCTTTGAGGTAGAAGATGCTCAAGTCGAGACTGCCGATCTCGATTGGGATGATGACAGTGTCTCGATTATCTTCAACAATGGTGAATTTAAGTGCCGGCAGGACGTAGGCGGCACGGGCGAGGGTGAGTGCAACCGGGCACTGCACCTGCCATCCGGCACCACATTGAATGACCCAAGCGACACCGATCACGGCTACACGGTCGAGATGCGCATACAATGGTCGAAGGCGCGAATTACGGCGAACGTAGGTGATGTGGTACCAACCGACTTTTTATCGGTGGATCATGACGGAAACCCCGGCGCTCCATACACCGACGCTGAGTTCTCCAAGCTGTCCTGGGACGGCGACCATAATGTGGACACCACTGGTCGCAGCATCACCCTGGTCAGCCATTGCGGCCAGTGCAATTGCGTGTGGTTACCCATTATCTTGAAAGTATGGCCATAGCCCTTACTTCATTCATAATATGCTGGTGGTAGCTTCAGTTTCACCTCCGTCGCGTCGGGGAGAGATTTGTCTCAAATGACGAAATCACTATCCAGTTTTTCACAGCCCTTTGCAAACACCCTCACGGAAGGGCCTGTGGTCACCGGCGATCAAGACGCCAATCTTGTCCGTCGCCATCTCCCCTGGGAACCGTGCCTCTCACCTTCGCTTCTTGCTCTGGCATACTCTTCTTTGTAAATTGAACCTATTGTCACAATCAGAGGTATAGATAATGTAGGACTCATATGTCACAGGGCAACCCCTGACCACGAGGGGTGATCAGCAACCCCGTATGCGTTCCTCTACCCGTCGAGCAACGCGTTCTGGCCTGGTTATCGTCCGGGGAGCAAATGAAAGGGATGAAAAAATGAGATTCCTCACGCATCTGACTTTCGCTCTTATCCTGGTGCCGCTCGCGGCCTGTCAATCGAGTGTCCCCACCATCACGCCGGGGGGCGAAGCCACACAGATGGCGACTGAAGTCATAGTCAGCCTACCCACTGCGACTGAGGAGCTCACCGTGACGCCGGCTCCTACGCTCAGCCCATCCCCCCCGGCTGAAACGGCATGGGATGACCGCACCATCTTTCGCCAGGGGTTGATTGGCTCTGAGCAGGAGGCCCTCGACCGCCTGCCGGGCGCCAGCATATACCACATCGACTTCCAAATTTCTGACGACCTGCTTCTGCTGGAAGGCCGTGAGGAAGTGCGTTATACCAACCAGGAGGACCAGCCGCTGGGTGAGGTCTACTTCCGCCTGTTTCCTAACACGGCCGGAGGGGCAGCGACCGTGTCTGCGGTTAGCGTAGACGGTCAGGACGTGCAACCCGTCTACGAATTCGAGGACAGTGCCCTGCGTGTATCCCTGCCAGCGGCGCTACAACCTGGCAAAGGGACCGTCATCCAGATGGAGTTCGAAGTAAAAGTGGCCCAAGAGATGGGCGGCAACTACGGCCTGTTCGGCTACTTCGATGGTGTCCTGGTCCTGGACGAGTTCTACCCGGTCATCCCGGTCTACGACGACGAGGGGTGGAACGTGGAAGTTCCCCCTCCCAACGGGGACGTCACTTACTTTGACGCCAGCTTCTACCGGGTGCGTGTGACCGCACCTGCCAACCTGAAGGTGGTTGCCTCAGGCGTTGAAATCGCCCGCGAACAGGCAGGGGATCACCAGAGCCTGACCTTCGCCGCCGGTCCCGCTCGCGACTTTTACCTGGCTGCCAGTGAGAACTATACATTAGTCAGTGAGACAGTAGGCGAGACGACGGTCAACAGCTACACCTTTCCCGAATGGAAGGACGGGGCCGGGCTGGCCTTGCAATTTGCGACGGGCGCGTTGAAAAGCTTCAACCAGCGCTTTGGTGTCTATCCGTACACCGAATTCGACGTGGTAAGTACGCCCATGCTGGCAAGCGGCGTCGAGTATCCGGGTATCGTGGCCATCTCTCTGGAGCTTTACGACCCGGATGTGCAGGTTTATGGACTGCCATCCCAGGTTATGCTTGAATCGGCCGTCGCCCACGAGGTGGCCCATCAGTGGTTTTACAATATGGTTTCGCATCTCACCAATGGGGGATTGGCACCGGCGATGCCTTCCGGCAACTGGCCGAGCGCCATTGCCAGTGCGACCTGACCGCTATCTTCCAGGAGTGGGTTTACGAAAAGTGAGCGCGGTTCTTTTCAGACTCTTACCTGTACCCCAGAATGCTCTAGCGCGTCAAAGCCCCAAAACTTGGCGTAGCTTTTCTTGAACAGCCTTCATATCCACTGCGGGCATAATCCCCAGCCGGCGTTCGATCATAGCTTGCTTAATAGTTCGGATGATGCCGGTGGCTACGGAGGGAAAAAGCAACCCGGCCTCTTGCCAGCCAACTATTAGGTGATCCCCTATCAACAAGCGATCCACGTTGCTGGTAATGGCAGCTATGATGACTTCTTGGCGACTCCGGTGGTAATCACCTGCACTGATGACGATGGCTGGACGGCGTTTGGCGCCAGTCTCGTCTGAAAAGACAAAACGGACCAAGACCACCTCCCCTTGTTCATAGCTGGTCATAGGCTGCATCCTGCTCGTTGTCCCACAGCTCTGCCAGCACTGGGTCAGCCTGAGCGGTCAATGCCCAAAGTCCCTCCTGCTCAGCCAACTCCACCCAATCTTTTGCGAGCTGCTCTTCGATGGTCTCCAGCACATATTGACGCATAGAGATATCTCGTTGGTTCGCTACCAGGCGCAGCCGACGTTTCATCTCGACAGGAACATCAATGGTCAGACGGGTACGTTTGGTAATTGTAGTCATCGTGTGCATCTTACCTCCCTGACCATTTTATTACATTTGTGCCATGGTGACAAGTTGCCTAAAAAAGCGAGATCCAACCTATTTTGTTCAGAGATGACCCCGCTGGCTTAACCAATAGGTAGCGACATAGATCGGGAGGGCCAGTGCCATTCCGCTCCAGACGCACGCCAGATCAGAATCAATAGTATCAGCAGACAGGCCAACAAAACCAAACACCCGCCTTCCCACGACCAGCGCGCCTCGTCGTCTGTCTTTGCTTTCTGCGCCAGCATCCTGGAGAACGCCGACAGCGCAGTCAGAGAGACGACAAAAAAGAGCATAAGTGCTGCCAGAAACAACAGAGGCCCTATTCTGTCCATTTTCGTCCGCTGCAATCAGGCGGCAGGTGATCGCCTCCCGCCGGTTTCCAGCGTTTGACGCTGTGTTTCCGTCAAGCCTCCTCCTGCCTTGTGCATTATATCACAATCATTGCCTATTTCCAACTTTCTTCCGCCAATCTCTAAAGTTTCCCCCTTCTCGAACAATCACACATCCCTATTGACCCTCATATATCATAATGTTATACTGTTGGCATGATTAAAAAGGACGGGCTACGAGGAGGTGCACTGTGAGCGCTGAGGTCAACGTCGGAATCGTTGGCACGAAGTTTATGGGACGAGCGCACAGCAACGCCTACATTGATGTGCGCTACTTCTTTGATATGCCGGCACGCCCGGTCTTGCGTGCAGCCTGTGGGCGAAATGAGCCCGATTTACAGGCATTTGCCGCGCAATTTGGCTGGCAAACTACGGAGACGTCCTGGGAACGCCTGGTGGCGCGTGACGACATCGACCTGGTGGACATTTGCACTTCCAACGTAATCCATATGCCGATTGCCGTGGCGGCCGCCAGGGCAGGCAAGCACGTATTCTGCGAGAAGCCTATCGCCATGGACGCGGGCGAGGCGCGCCGGATGTTGGATGCGGCCCGTGAAGCCGGCGTCCGCCACATGGTAGCCTTTAACTACCGCCGGGCGCCGGCGATCATGCTGGCCAGGCAGCTCATTGACGAGGGCAAGATCGGGCGCATCCGGCACTTCAACGCGGTTTACTATCAGGACTGGCTGGTTGATCCCAATTTCGCCATGGCCTGGCGTCATGACGTGAAAGAGGGCGGCTCGGGCGCGCACGGGGACATGAATGCCCACACCGTTGACCTGGCTCGCTATCTGGTGGGCGAGATTGAGGCGGTGAGTGGTGCCCGGGAGATCTTCGTCAAGGAGCGTCCGCTGGCGGACGGCTCAGGTATGGGTGCGGTCACGGCGGATGACGCCATGTACTTTCTGGCGCGCTTCCGCGATGGTGCCCTGGGCTCATTTATGGCGACCCGGTTTGCCACAGGGCGTAAGAATTATCTGCGCCTGGAGATCTTCGGCAGCGAAGGAAGCCTGATTTTCAATCTGGAGCGCCTGAATGAGTTGGAGTTTTACTCTAGAGCGGACGAGGACAAAACGCAAGGCTTCCGCAACATCGTCGTCACCGAGTCGAGCCACCCCTTCATCAGCGCCTGGTGGCCACCGGGGCACATCATCGGCTGGGAGCACACTTTTATTCATGAGGTCCACGATTTTCTCCTGGCGATCGACAAAGGCGAAGAGGTGCATCCCGATTTCTACGATGGGCTGCGCTGCCAACAAGTACTCGACGCCGCCGCCCAGTCCAGCGAGGAAGAGCGTTGGGTAGAAGTCCCCGCCGAAGCATAGCATTCCTTCCAATCCTCCATTACAAATCCCGGCGATACAAGATGAAGTAAAACTTCATCTCTAACCGTTCTCTTAGAAAGTTCAAACTAGTTTCAAAGGTAAACGTGATAGAATAACCAAGGCTGTTTCTCAACCCCAGAGGGAACGAATAGTCACCAGTCAAAACTGTGATAGTGACACCCCAGGACAGTTTCAAACTAGATGGTAACTGCTCAGCTACCCTTGCGAAGGTTGCGAATAACTTTGCTAACAGGGCAATTTTCGGTAGGCCAGGGCACTTTCGCTCTGAAAATTCTCACCAAACCTTCGCAAGGGTTATCTGGCCTGAGGTAGTAACACCAGATGCGCTATAGGCCACGCTGACAGGATTAGATTGGAAGCCACCAAAGGCAGCGCCCTATAAGCTTGTTGAGGCAATTGTTCGTGATCCAGTGTCAGTTCTGTCGAATTACGTACGTTACCAACACCATATTCTGCCCTGAATGCGGTCAATATCTTCTGTCAGGGGAGCAGATTGGTACTGATCCCATCGACGTGGCGCAGATCAGATGGGAGGGAGAAGCTGATGACTCCTATCTCAAAGATAGGGGGGTGACCCTTGCCAGGCCGGTGACCGTCTGCCTTCGTGTCGGCCAGGGCAATAAGGTGCGGGAACTGGAAATTTCGCTGGTAAGACCAATCCGTCTGGGCCGTAATGATCCAATGGAGGACATTTTCCCCGAAGTAGACCTGACGGATGATGGGGGCAAGGAGTGTGGTGTCTCTCGCGAACACGCCTGCATCTTCCAGCGGGATAATGCCGTTGAGGTGGAAGACCTGGGGAGCACCAATGGCACCCTACTTAACGGCGAACGGTTGGCTCCTTATCTATCCAAATCCTTGAAAGATGGCGACCAGCTTCAGATGGGCAAGTTGCTGATCGAGGTGAGCTTCGAGACTCCATCTTCGTGAGCTACCTCGGTTGCGTACAATCCCAGTCACCAATCCCCCAGAAAGGAGGTGGCAAGCGGTGTTGTTTCTACCGTGGGAGGAGGGTCAGGGTCTGGTCGAGTACGCGTTGATTCTCGCCCTCGTGACCATTATCGTCCTGGCTATTCTGCTGCTCCTGGGCCCGACCGTCGGCAATATGTATAGCAACATTGTCAGTAGCCTATAAGCTCATGATAGTCCAAGGCATCATCATCTTTTATTGAAAACCCCGCCAGCAAGCGGGGTTTCTTCGTTGGCAGATCGGAACTGCTCAGGTGCCCGGCACTTTTGCGGCCTTTAAGGCGTAATCTGGCATCTGTGTCGATGAAGTGCAGGTCACTGCGCCCGCATAGTGCCAAATACGATGTCCCACAGCGGCGAACTGACCCCAAAGCGCCGGTCCGGTGTCTTGTAATGATGCTGCATGTGATGGCGCTTGAGATACTTCAGAACACCCCAGCGCATCGGGAAATGATGCGTCGCATAATGGGTCATATCGTAGATCAGGTATCCGACGACAAAGCCGGCGAACGTCGGAGCAACCCAATGAGGTATCCCAAGCAGCGTGGCCAGGATCAGATGGAAAGCCGCGTAGAAGAGCAGCGCCAGGGGAATGCTGACCGCCGGCGGCATCACCAGACGTGTCTTACATTGCGGCTGGAGGTGGTGAATGCCGTGAAATAGAAAGGTCACCTTCTCCTGCCAGGGCGTGCGGGGTAGGAAGTGAAACACAAAGCGGTGTAGCGTGTACTCGGCGAAGGTCCACAGGAACAGGCCGGCCAGGAAGCCAAGGGGGATGAAGGCTGGGGATGTGCTGCTGGCCTGCCCGGTGGCCTCCCCCCACTGGTTCTTGATGGCAGTGGCCAGGAAGTAGACCGCAACCGGCACCCAGATGGCCAGTACCACGGCCGGATGGATGTGCGTGAAGAATTCCAGGAAGTCCGATTTAAATAAACGGATCGGCTCTTTGCTGTGATCGATTTCAAGACCAATTGGACCCAACATGGCGATGGTCTCCTCACGCGATAGACTGAAATTTTAGGACTCAGTATAGCACGCTTTCCCCCCGCCTACAATCGCTCTCCTCTCCATTCCTCTTTGCCCGGACACGGCGCAAAGGTGTATAATATGCTCCAGTTTTGCCACAGCATCCCCCGCTGGCTGCCATACCCTACACTGAGGCGTAAATAAATCCCCAGTTATTTTGCTCTAGCCGGGCGGACTGGCTATGAGCATAAATTCAAGGAACGAAACTGGAGACCTATTTATGCCCTGGTGTACTAGCCATAAATCAGGTAAGTAGTGACATAAGTGTTCATAGGCAAAGTACCCTTGATTTGCAAATCGAGTCGAATTGAATGCCTGGAGTCCCACCCCCCTAAATCCCCCCTCAAAGGGGGGACTTTTGAAGCTTCTCCCCTCAAAGGAGGGACTCTCAAAGCCTCCCCCCTCTATGAAGGTTCAATAATTATCTGGGTAACACGGCGGAAGCCGCACCGGCCTGCCCCACAGGGGTCCCTGCGGGAGAAGAGCCGGTGCTAGGCCGGGTTTTCTGGGGAAATCTACCCAGCACCGCCGTAGAACAGGCGGTGCGGCCCATGCATCGGTAACCCGTTTAATTCCTTAATCTTTATTGAGGGGGGAGGTTGGAGGGGGGTGAGACGCCGGCCTGGCGAGGCATCCAGATTTACAAGCATATCGAAGGAGGAATGACTATGCCCCAACCCAAACCAGGACGAGAGATTCTGCTGCTGACCGACGCCGATGTGCGTCAGACGCTGACCATGGCCCAGGCCGTGGAGCTGGCCCGCGCCGGCCTGGAGGCCGATGCCGCCGGCCAGGTGATGGGCGACAAGT
>CAYTNQ010000098.1:0-16545 GCA_964439175.1 uncultured Anaerolineales bacterium
AGATGGCTTCATTGAACCCGCCGACTAAGCCGTCGTACCACATCATCAACGCCATCGTGCCACCAATGGCGACGGCAATGATGACGGTTCGGCGGCGGTGCCGCCAGATATTGCGCCATGCCAGACGTAGATATAATCTCATATGAACCACTCCTTCAGCGTTTCAGGGTCAATGAGCTGCAAGGAACCGGCAGGAGTTCCCAGAACACGTTCCACCGCATCGGTAAGCGCAGCGGTATAGACAGTAATCCCGCTTTCGATGCGCGCAGCGTCACGATTAGTCTCACTTGAGATGAGCAGTTCGATAATCGTGTCACTAAGGCCCTGGAGAATGTATATGATTACCTGGCAAACCTGGTCAGGGTAGGAGGTCTTAAAAACGCCTTCCTGGATCCCTTGGCGGATGATCTCTGTGAGTAGCGGCGTGACGCGTTTGATTGTCATTGTAAACAGCTTTTGGCGGACGATGGCGTTCTCGTCGGCCAGCCAGACGTGCAGCAGCTCAAGCATAAAGGTCTTCTTTGCCGTTTTCCAGCGTATGGCCGTGTCAAAGTAACGGTTCAGTTTTTCCAGGGCAGTCAGGTGAGGATCCTGCACGATGGGCATGAGAAGCGGTATTACCTCCACGACTACCATGCGCTCGATGAGCGCTTCCAGTGCCGACCCTTTTGAGTCAAAGTAGTGATAGAACGCCCCCTTGGAGATGTGCAGGTCGTCCAGGATGTCCTGGATCGTCATCTGCTCGTAGCCTTTGGTATACACGAGCCGCTGGACGACATCGAGGATTTCGTTGCGCCGCGCCGTGTATTCTTCTTCTTTGACGATGCGCGCCATCGTTTTTCTCTTTCTCTTTATTAAACCGACTGTCGGTCTATTTATTGAGCACAAGTATACCTCACAATATGCCGATTGCCAACTATTAGCGAGCAGATCCCAGGGCTTTGGCCTGTCTCCTACTTCCTGAGGACCTGTATGACAAAAACAATCGCCAATGTTGCCAACGAGAGCCAAATGGCAATGATGATGGCAGCGGCTACTCGATTGACGGGTTTACCCTGTTGCATTATTTCTCGTGCTTTGTCTCGGCACTCGGCCAACACGATTGGCGGAATCATTTTTATTGCGAGCGTGATTCCCACCCCCTGGAGAAGCAGGCAAACCAGCCGGTAGCGGTTCGTCCCAAGCAGGAAACCTGAGACGATTTTAGCAGAAGTGGCCAATACTTGGAAATCTCCGGCGCGCGATCCGGCCCGGATGGAGGGTGCTGGCAGGTGAATGGGATGCGGTGCGGAAGCGTATCAAGGTCGCACGATTTGGCAATTTGACAAATTCGTCTGATAGAGATGAGCAAATTTTGGCTGGGGGAACGTTTATATATCATGAGAAGGCGCAATTCGGTTTTTCGACAGCATGTCTGAAAAATACGGTGGGGCAGACTTTTCCTCACCCACGGTCCCCTGCACAGGGGAGAGGGGACCTACGGGCCAGTCTGCCCCGGCGGGCTCTACGACTTTTCAGACATCTAAAGAATCGCAGGAGGTCTTCAGCATGGCCTTAATGATGGGACCACTTCATCCTGATGCCACATACGGAGAGAAAATCGTCTATGGTGCGTTTGAACGCTATCTTCCAGACACCTATCAGGTCTGGCCAGAGCTGCCAGTGCAGGGAGCAGAAGAGCGCAAACAACCAGATTTTGTACTGCTCCATCCCACGTGGGGTATCATTGTATTGGAAGTAAAGGATTGGGCAAGAATCCTGGCGGCCGATCCTTATCACGTGGTGGTTAAACCCAAGGAGGGAGCAGAAGACACCAGAGGTAACCCTGTAACACAAGCCAAGCGGTACTGCGACACGATAGCCGATATGATCCGAGAGACGCATCGGCGGGCGTTAGCTGAAGGAGCATTTCGGGGGCCGCTCCCCAAAGTCTCTCGTGCTTACGCTGTTGTGCTAACCCTTCAGGAAGATTACGAAATACCATACCTGGAACAACGTCTGAGGGCCAAAGGTTACCTTCTGAGCAAGTACGACCTAGTCAAAGCCAGGCTTGAAGCACGCTTACAGTCCCTGCCCCGTCCTGATGGCGTCGAGTGTTTGGACGAAGATACCCTGGAATTGGTGCGGCGGGCGCTGTTCCCCGAAGGTGACATTTACGATTCGGCTGGCAAGTACATTGGTCACTTTACTCCCGAGCAGGAGATTGAGGCTAAGGACGGTGTTTTCCCTCGCACCGAGAAGGAAACCGAGACCGATGAGAAGTCTCCTGTCGAACAATCAACCTTGTTTTCAGCTAGTTCACCGAGCCCTGTCAGGCTCAATGTGGAGAAATTAGAATTGACGGAACAAGGGAAGGAAATTGCGGGGCGATTTAGCGTCAAGCTGGTGCGGGGGGTAGCAGGCAGTGGGAAGACGCAGATTCTTTGCAAACGGGCTGTGTTGCTCAGCAAACTATATCCAGCCTGGAACATCCTGGTTCTGACCCTCAACAAGGGTCTGGCGGCTGACCTCAGGGCAATCTTGAAAGATTATCCGTCGATCACGGTATGCCATTTCGATCAACTCTGTTACAGGCAACTTGAGCCCAAAGGTTTATGGCGACCACCGGTGGGTGATCAAGATCAGCCTGGCTGGATTGCGCAGGTATGCACGGATGTTCCCGGCGCTGATGAATTTGACCCACGTTTCTTGAGGGATGAATTCAACTGGATGAAATACGTTGATAGGCTAGACCGAGATTCTTATCTGGCTGAGGAGCGTGAGGGGCGAGAAACCCCCTTGCCACGGGACAAACGTGAAATCGTTTTCCAGACCTTTGAACTGTTCGAGAAGCGACTACAACTCTTCCGGCAGATGGTATGGGCCGATGTGCCGCGTTTGATGATTAATGCGATAGAAAGTGGCCTACTTGTCACACAACAGTACGACGCCATTCTCGTTGATGAAGCCCAAATGTTCCCCCCAACCTGGTTCAAGCTCGTCAAGTATTGGCTCAAACAGCCGCAAGGTATGCTCTTCCTGGCAGCCGATATGACTCAGAATATCTACGCTCGTTTCTCCTGGAAACAGAAAGGGATAAATGTCCGAGGTCGCCGTACCACTATCCTCAGGCAACCCTACAGAAATAGTTATCCCATTGCCAATGCTGCGTACGAGCTGGTCCGTACCGATGACGATCTACAGGCTTTGCTGAGAAAAGACGGGGACGAATTGATCGAGCCTGACATGGATCATGCCGGCATGCGTCCTGGCGAGATGCCGAAGCTGGTTCATTGCAGCAATTTGGATGCAGAACTGAAGTATGTTACAGATGAGATAAAACGCCTTATCGCAGGAGGATGCTGGCCTTCAGATATTGCTGTTCTTACGCTTAAGGAGGTGCAGGGGCAACAACGCTTTGCTTCGCATCTACAAGCGCAAGGGGTGCAGGTCATTCTTTCTTCAGAATATCGCCATCAAGCGGATAATCCTCGTGTTCTGGTTGGGCTTATCAGCGGAATCACAGGCCAAGAATTTAAAGCTGTTTTTGTCTGCGACCTGCAAGACCTGTTCGACCGGGATTCAACTGCATTTTCCGGTTCCTGGACCGATTTCAAGGCAGAGCAGAAACGCTTACTATACGTAGCCATGACCCGTGCCCGTGACAACTTATATCTTTGCTATCGGCAAAAGTTGCACAGCACATTACAAATCCTGGAGCAGGTTACTGAGGCAGTAGAGACTGGGAACATCCCTTAACACCCCGTTAGAACTTCCGTGCTATCAGGGCAAAGGAGACGATTGTGGCCATAGATTGGAATCGCTGAGGCCGCCGAGAGGCGTTAATGACACTGAGATAGTGCCCTCCACAGCGAAGTCAGCGCGTCAGGAAGAGATAATCCATGTAGGGAATCCGTGCCGGGCATGTCCGCCACAAGAACGAGGAGCAGTATGGGGAGCTAGGGAGTACCAGCATCTAGATGTCTTTGTACTTATCAGGTTTTTGTTTTGGCTGGACCGGTAGTCACGTTAAAAATGATGAGATTTGCGCAATACTGATTACCCATTGCCAGCAGGTATTAGGTATGATATATTGGCTGTAGTCCAACTCCCCCAACTACATATGCCAAATAAGACAGAGCACTATCTTTGCTCATAGGGTCCTATCCCTGTCTTAGGACTTTAGCCACCAATCCTGTCTGTAGAGGTAACCAAGATGAACTTTGAGCAGGAGTTAGACATTTACTTGAGAGCGCGATTCACGCTGCTCGTTTTAGTAACGCGGGAGGAAGAGCGAGTGCTAGAAGCGGTGAAAACCGTTTGTGAGCACACTCAACGCCCTTGCGTCACTTGGGACATAGCCGACGGCTTTCAAGCCTTGACCGGCAAGGATACTTCCTTATCCTCTGCGCCTGATCCCAAGACAGCGCTCGAGCAGTTGGACAAAGCAGCCGACAACACGCTATTTGTGCTCAAGGACTTCCATGAGTTTTGGGAGAATCCGCAGGTCAAGCGCAAGTTACGCAACCTGGCTCATCGCCTGAAGTTTACCAAGAAGTCTATCGTGATTACCTCTCCGTCCAGCAAGATTCCGGAGGAACTGAAGGATGAAGCAGTAATAGTCGCCTTCCCGCCTCCCAGAGCATTCGAATTGGAGGGTGTCCTCAATCGGCTGGCGCAAACGCCTGGCGTAAAGGTGAAACTGACTTCGTTAGGACAGGAAAAGTTAATACAGGCAGCTTTGGGATTGACAGCATTGCAAGCGCAGCGGGTGTTTGCCAAAGCAATTGTACGCAACGGCGTACTCGATGACCGCGACATTGATCTGGTGACTGAGGAGAAGAAGCAAATCATTCGCGAAAGCGAGGCGCTGGAGTTCTATGCAGTAACCGAGACGCCGGACGATGTGGGAGGGCTGGGTGTGTTGAAGGAATGGTTGCGGCTGCGGGAACGGGCCTTTACTCAGGAGGCCCGGGATTATGGACTTCCGGCACCTAAAGGAATCGCGCTCATTGGTATTCCGGGCACTGGCAAGAGCCTGACAGCAAAGATGATTGGCGGTTTGTGGCGGCTGCCGTTGCTGCGGCTGGACGTAGGATCGCTATTCGGTAGTCTGGTTGGGCAGTCGGAAGAGCAAACGCGGCAGGCTCTTCGATTGGCCGAAACGGTGGCACCGGCTATACTTTGGATTGACGAGATGGAGAAGGGGTTAGCCCACGGCGGGCTGGACAGTGGCACCAGCACGCGGGTATTTAGCACCATCCTCACCTGGATGCAGGAGAAGACTGCCCCCTGCTTCGTCGTTGCTACCGCCAATGACATCTCCAGCCTACCGCCCGAACTGCTACGTAAGGGGCGCTTTGACGAAATTTTCTTTCTTGATCTGCCGACACAGCAAGAACGCGAGGAAATTTTTGCTGTCCACCTGCACAAACGCAACCGGATACCCCAAGACTTCGGCATTACCCGGCTGGGGCACGAGTCGGAAGGCTACGTCGGGGCCGAGATCGAGCAGGCCGTTATAGATGCCATGTACGTTGGCTTTAATGCGGGGCGGGAATTCACTACCAACGACATTTCCTCCGCCCTGAAGCATCAAGTGCCCCTGTCGGTATCTCAGCGAGAAGTAGTCGAGGCCCTGCGCAACTGGCTGCGCGAAGGACGAGCGCAGTCAGCCTCCTTCCAGGAAGTGCATGAGGCGGAGCAGCAATTTGTGCCTTTGCAACTGGAGATCAGATAATCTAGGAGGATGAACTTGTCTCATTTCACCGTATTGAAGACACAAATCAAAGAGTTGGGTGTCCTGGTGAAGGCATTGGCGGATATGGGCTTGACGCGGCTAGAGGTACATGAAACCCCTCAGCATCTGTATGGGTATCAGGGTGACAAGCGCCCGCAGACGGCTGAAGTTATCATCCGGCGCAACTTCATCGGTCTGCTTAGCAATGACATCGGTTTCAAGCGAACTCCAGACGGGACATTTGAGGCTATTATCTCGGAATATGACCGCCACAAGTACTCCAGATCATGGCTGAATCGTCTGACACAGCGATACGCATACCACGCAGCGCGGGAGAAATTGCAAGCGCAAGGTTTTTCACTTGTCTCTGAGGAAACATATCCACATGGGCAGATTCATCTTGTACTGAGGCGAATGGGTTAAAAAAGACACCAAGTGGGTTGGGGAAAAGGCGCTTGTAGTTGCACTATCAGGTTGCAGCAAGACTAGGCTGGGCAGTTATTGCAAACTGATCAAAGCACGGGAAAAGTTCATCCATCAATCGTAGCATATTATGGAAGCAAAGCAACTAGAAAAGTATAAGCGACAACTTTACGCCCGGGTTCCCTTCATCGGCGGCTGGTTCAGGCACAGAGCAGCGCAAGCGCTGGCAAGGGACGGCACGCCCGAGGCAATAGCACAACTGGCTGAAGCGGTCGCCCGCAGCGACGACGGGCAGGTGCGCGACATCGCGTTGACGACCTTGCAACAGGTCACCGACCAAGATCACATCAACGCGGTGTGCCAGGTATGGGCAGATACGCGACAATGGGACTTAGCTGTACTGCTGACCGAACATGGCTGGGTGGCTTCTGCCCCGGCAAAGGTGAGAGTACTTACTGCTCTCTTGGTGGGTCAACTACAAGTTGTGACGAAGGGGGGTGTGGACGTAGTCGATCCATTGGTGCAGGCCTTGGTGGATGCCAACCGAACGATTAGCGAAAATGCACAATTGGCGATCGGCGAATTCAACAACCTTCAGGCTCGCGAAGCTCTTGCAGACCAGTTATGTGGCCTGTGGGCAGGAACGCGTTCGCCACAACTAGAGGATATGATCATCCGTGGGGGTTACGTCGCGAGGCAGCCGGCCAAAATCCGCATCCTAAGTGCGCTAAAGACCAGGCAGCTTCAACTCATCACGAATATGGGGGCCGAAGTAGTGGAGCCCATGTTAGAAGCCACAAAGGACAAGGATGTTGTTATCGCCCAAGGTGCGCGGCATGCGCTCCGCCAGATAAAGAACTTGGAGGCTCGGGAAGCGATATGTCGCTTAGTTATTGAAAAAGATCATCCAGTGGCGCGAGAGGCTGCCATCCAGGGAAAGTATCTACCGCGTGACGACTATCAACGCGCGTTGTTCCTTTTCTTGACCGAGCAATGGGATCGCTATGAAGCACTGGATTTCGACCACCGCCTGTTGCGCATGATCTATGCTTCAGCCGATGTTACTTTGCGCCAGCGGCTGCTGGAGAAGCTGCGCACAGCGGGCAGTTCTGACTTCCTGACCGTTATCGTCGGAGGCGACTACCGGTCTCGTGTTGCGGCCATGACTTGGGATGAAACCAAACTCCTGGTGCAAATGCTGGCAGAGAAAAGGGAGTGGCCGAAGCTGTGGCCTCTGGTGTTCGAAACCTCTTTTGGCTGGAGCCTATACATTCTCAAAATCCTGGCGCAGAGTGGCTGGCAACCAAAGCCAGATGACGAGTTGGCGGCTTTCCAGGATTTGGTCCGTCTTGCCCCTTTGGAGATGGTGACAACGGCCAAGGAAGTCAGCCATCACTTACCTCCGGCTGTGCAGCGTGCGCTCACAAGGGTACCGGGCGGCCGAATTAACGACGTCGCTTTTTCGCCGGCCCGCCCTGTCATTGCTCTCGGGACGTCGCAATGCAGAGTGGTAATCTGGAACTTCCATCATGCAACGCGCGAACGCATGCTGGATGGTTTTAAGCATTCTATCGGCCGAGTAACCTTCTCGTGTAATGATGTGCTGATTTGCGCAGAACGGACCAATAACACAAAGACGTCGTGCACCGTTTACGGCTGCTGTGATGGGCAGATGTTTCGATTGTGGGAACATGCTGGCTCGGTGACAGCGATTGAATCGATTGAAGGCTCTAGGGTGCTAGCCGCCGGACGTGATCACAAGGTGATCATGCTTGACGTGAATACCAGGCGCAGGCTAGAGGAGAGACGTTTCGATTTCTGGGCAAGGTCAGCGCGTGTATCTCCAGGCGGGCGACAGGCAGCCCTGTTGCATCACGGTGCGACGCTGATTCGTTTGCCGCAGTTAAGCACTTTGGCGGCAGTATCTCATGATTGGCTTTGGCAGGGGATCTGGTCGCAAGGAGTATCTCGCTGTGCCGCCTTTTCTTCAAACGGAGAAGATCTCATCGTAGGCAAATACAACGGTGATGTAGTTGTGTTCAAGCGAAATGACAAGTCCTTGCGCCCAGAGAGCCACCCGTTGCTGCGCCATAACGGTCGAGTGGAATCGATCGAGGTTCTGCCTCGTCATTCCATTGTCATTACAGCCGGTTCTGAAGGAAATGTCCAGTTCACGTCGTGGGCCAATCGCACACCTATTGGCAGTGTCAAAGTTACTGGTCAACGACTTACCTCTCTGCACATTTCCCCAGATGAGGCCTTTATGGCCATTGGTGACTCAGCAGCTTCACTGTCACTGTGGGACCTGCGAGTACTGGATGTACCTATACTCTTCACACGCCCTTTTATTCAAGCAGTGCCAGATCATCTGGCGGCGGTCAACGCGCTAGCAAACAACACCAATCTACCTATGAACATTAGAAATGCCTTGAAATTCATAGAGCGCGTTTTGCAACACCGGTTCCGATTCGACATCGAGATTGATGAGTTGCCTACTATCAAAGTTGGCGAATTCGATATCGAAATTGAGTAAATAAAGGAGGGCAAGTGCTATGCCGAACTGGTTGGCCAAACTGATGGGTAGCAAACCCTCAAGTGAACGGGTACTCGCGCTAGAGAGAGAGGTGCAGAAGCTACGCCTGGAATTGGATGAACGGAATCGGCTAGTAGCCAGCCTCAAAACTGAGTCGGAGCGCCGCAGTAGCAATTCGGCCGCCTACGTTACCGAAGCGGTAAAGGCCCAACTGGAGCAATTACTGGTCGATCTAGGGGCACCTGTATCGCAGTTGATCACTCAAGCATATCTGATGGAAGTCGAGAGCAAGTCGGTACAGGCTAAGGATGTATTGGCTGTGGCGAAACGCCTGGTGCGCACTTTGCAAGACGGTGGCCTCACCGTGGAAGGCAGCGTGGGCCAAATTGTGTCTTTTAATCCCAATTACCACGATCCGTTGAGCACCGGCACATCCCTGAAAAGAGGACAATCGGTGATGATACGCTTCGTAGGTATTGGATATCGAGGCAAATTGCTGCGCAAGGCAGGTGTTACGGCGGTGGAGGAGTAAGGGATGCCTGGACGACTGGCCATTGACTTCGGCACGTCGAACACTGTGGTGGCTGTGTGGGATGAGACACAACAAGAAGGCATACCGCTACACCTCCCCGATTACGGCCGCATATACCAGCAAGGCAGGGAACAAATCTCCGTCGTCCCATCTCTAATCCACTATACAGCAGATCAGCGGCGCTGGGTGGGGAATCAGGTACTGCAGCGCAATCTCTACCATTCCGAACGTACTTTTCGATGGATGAAGCGTTACATCGCCAACCGTAACCCAGCAAGAATGCAACTGAACGGGCAGAATGTTTCACATGTAGATGCTGGCCGTGAGTTCTTATCCAGTGTGCTCTTGGTCGCTGCTCAAGAATTGGACATCGGTGATGAAGAAGTGGCTCTAACCGTGCCGGTGGAAGCCTTCGAGCATTACGAAAACTGGCTGGCGGATGTTGCCGAAGCGGCCGGCATGCCCCGCTTTCGGCTAATTGACGAGCCGTCTGCTGCTGCTTTGGGTTATGGTGCTCACATTCAACCAGGGGATGTCTATTTTATCTTTGACTTTGGCGGTGGGACATTGGATGTAGCGGTCGTGCTCATCGAGGAGGAAGCTGGGGCGCGAGTCGGTAGACGCTGTCGGGTGTTAGGCAAAGCAGGCACCGAGCTAGGCGGGCTGACAATTGATCAGTGGCTCTTTCAGGAGATACTATATCAAAATGGAGGTAGTGATGCAGACGATGACATTAGGCAGATCAGCCGCGCTCTGCTCGTCGAGTGTGAGCGAGCCAAGGAGCGACTTTCGTTTCACGATCATGCCGATGTCAGTGTCGTCAGTCCAGATACAGGAGCAGTGCTTTCGGCTGAGTTTACACGCAGCCAGTTTGAAGACTTGCTTGATAAGCACGATACCTTTGCCCGAATTGACCAGACTGTTCGCCGCGCCCTAAACGAGGCGCGTGAGCGGGGCTACCAAGAGGAGAATATTAAAGCAGTTCTCATGGTAGGCGGCAGTAGCCAAATCCCGTCCGTACAACGTACAATGCGGCGCATTTTCGGCCGAGGGCGGCTGATGTTACATCGGCCGCTGGACGCGGTGGCAAGGGGTGCAGCAGCGTTTGTGGCCGGCGTGGACTTCTATGACCATATCCAGCATAACTATGCTATCCGTCATGTAGATCGACTGAAAGGCAACTACGACTACCGAACCCTGGTTCAGCGCGGCACCCCCTATCCCACAACCGAGCCGGTAGCACGTTTTACTGTTAAAGCGTCGTTTGATGGACAGACGCGACTGGGTATTGCTATATTCGAAATGGGTGAAAAAAAGCCGCGTGAAAGTGAACAGCCACTAGAATTGGTTTTCGACCCTTCAGGCGCAGCGAGAGTTATGCACGTAACCCCCGATGAAGAAGAGCGCCGCACGTTCTTCTGGATGAATGAGAACAACCCCACCTTTCTGACAGCAGATCCTCCTGCCAGGCAAGGAGAACCGTGTTTCGTGGTCGAGTTCTCTGTTGACGGTAATAAGCGTTTGCTAATCACTGCCCGTGATTTGAGGACCGAGCGGCTAACACATCGAGATTACCCAGTGGTCAAGCTCACTTAACTGAAATTCCAGGCGTAAAGCTGGCCACAAGGGTATCTTGTTTAGACTCAGTATCTGGATACCTTTACTACACGGGGAGGACAAGGAGAAGGCCTATGTCTCATTTCACACGTATCAAAACTCAAATGGTGGACAAGGAGTACTTGAAGCAAGCACTCAAGGATTTGGGTTACGCTTATGAAGAAGGCAATGTCTCGATCCGTGGTTTCGCTGGACAGCGGACCCAGGTGGAGATTAAGGTCCCTACCCAGAGCGAGAGTTATGACATCGGGTTTCGCAAACCTAAAGATGCTTACGAGGTGATTGCTGACTGGTGGGGAATCCGTGGTATCAATCGGCAGAAGTTTCTACAACAGGTGACCCAGCGCTATGCCTACTATGCAGCGCGGGCAAAACTCGAAGAACAGGGATTCGCATTGGTCAATGAAGAAGTCCAGGCAGGAGGACGCATACACCTGGTATTGCGCCGGATGGTGTAAACAGTTCAATTTAGCTTTTTGAAGGAGGAAATTAGCCATGGAACTTCAAGAAATCGATATCTTCATCGAAGAAGATGGACAGGTACGCATTGAGGTACATGGAGTGAAGGGTATGTCCTGTCTCGAGCTAACGCGAGATTTGGAAGCTACCCTGGGGGGGCAGGTTGAAACTCGGGAGATGACGTCGGAAGCATATGCTACTAGTCAGGGACAAGTACAGGACTGGCAACAGCAATGGGGCGGGTGAAGCTCAGCGGGACGAACTGGTGAGGTGAGATGAATGGACAGCCGCTTTTTGAGGATTCACCAATTCCTTCCGCACAGCCAAACCAATGGGCCAGGTGTGCGGGCTGTGATCTGGGTACAAGGTTGCTCACTTAAATGTCCCGGATGCTTTAATCCCGAGACACATCCCCTCGATGGCGGGCAACTCGTGGCTGTAAACGGCCTGTACCAGCGCATTGTGGCTCTTGGGAACAACATCGAAGGCATCACAATTAGTGGTGGGGAGCCACTCCAACAACACCAGTCGCTGCTGGCCTTACTGCGGCGGGTGCGGCAGGAAACCGACCTTTCCGTCCTGATATTCACTGGCTATACGATGAAAGAAGTCGAACAGATGCCGGATGCTGAAACCCTGCTTGGGTACATAGACGTTCTTATCGCAGGACGTTACGTTGCTCCTCAACGCTTCGCCCGAGACCTCCGGGGCTCAGCGAACAAAGTTTTACACCTTCTTACCAATCGATACACAATCGAGGATCTTCACCAGGTACCGCCCGCGGAGGTCATCATCACGCCTGAGGGTAATGTGATACTTAGTGGGATCGATCCAGTCAAGTGGTAAGATGGCAGCGAAGCTTCGCTGCACGTTTAAAGTTCAGAAGCTCCAAGGACATCAGATGCCTCAAATTCACCTCCAGGAGGAAGGTATTGACTTTCCCGCAGGCCAGGAGTGCCCGGACTGCCCATTCTGGCGAGGCAAACAAGGCATCCAGGTGGCGGACTAGGCCCAAGATGCAGATCCCTATCAAAAGATGAAAGGATTGTGCGAGGCCGAGCAAACGCCCTTCTTCGACACCCCCACCGATGATTAGGTCAGAAGTTGTGGGAATCGCGGGATACCCAATACCCATTGCCAGAGAGTAGTTGGGTATGATATATTGGTAGTAACCTGACATCCCCAATCACATCGAAAAATTCTACAAATCTAGGTGGAGCGAGTGAATGCATCCTATTATCGGACGAGGCAGCATGCGTTAAAGGCGTATGCCCGACCCGGATTTGACACGAATGCATGGATTGGGGCCTACCCGGGGTGACCCAATGACCGAAACATTCACCCCAGGTTATGCTGTGGTCATCGGCGTGGGCGCGGACCTGCCGGTGACCGTAGAGGATGCCGCGGCCGTAGCCGATCTGCTGCGCGATCCGAGCCGCTGTGCGTATCCGGCCGAGCAGGTGTAACTGCTCACAGGCGATGACGCCCAGCGGGATGCGGTCCTGTCCGCCCTCGAATGACAATCCAAAAACTGGGCAAGTCCAGCACAAAAACGCTTTGACTTTTCGCTTAGAATGTGTTAAGATTGAGTAGTGGTGGGGTGGCATGAATTCCGGGACTTATATTACCCTTATCATCTCCTCTTGGGCTGCCTCTGCCGCGGTAATTTCATAAAGTTGTCATTTTGATTCGGTGCCGACAGGACATCATAAGTATAAAAATGCTCGGAATTAAGCAAATTCCAGGGCCATTTTGTGGCGCATCCCGGCGCTTCACGATGGGTGTACCTTGCGGTACACTCATTTTTGTCGCAGGAGAGAATGCCTGCCATTATGTCGGCGATTCATTTTTTGCCAAAGTAGGACAAAGGAAACGTGCAATTATGAGTATTGAATTTGTTTTTCGCCTGATCGGTATGGTGGCTATAGCCGTGGCCAGCTTCAGGCTAGCCCTTTACCTGGGTGGAAGTTGGGACAACGTGCGGGCTATTTCGGCGCTTACGCTGGCCGGCGCAGCCCTGGGGTTAATCATCACCCCCTGGCTTACAACCCGCCCTTTTGAATGGCTACGCAGCCGCATCCGTCGCATGCCGGCGTCCCAGTTGATCGCGGCAACCATCGGATTAATCATCGGATTAGCGGTGGCCGCCCTGCTGACGCCCGCCTTGTCGAACCTGCCTACACCCTTTGGCAACGTTTTGCCCTTTGTTGCCAGCGTCGTTTTTGGCTACCTGGGAATGGCGGTGATGGTCATGCGCCAACAGGACATCTTCCTGGTAGGTTCACGTCTGGTGCGTGACGGCGGCTTCCGTTCGAGTAAGTCACGCAAGGGGGAAGTCGTTCTGCTCGACACCAGTGTCATCATTGACGGTCGCATTGCCGACATCAGCCGCACCGGCTTTATCGGCGAGACGATGTTGGTACCGCGTTTTGTATTGAACGAGCTGCAGCATATCGCCGATTCATCTGATTCGCTGCGCCGTAACCGGGGCCGTCGTGGTTTGGACATGCTGAACAAGCTCCAGAAAGAATCGGTTGTGCCCATTCGCATCTCCGACATCGACGTGGACGAGGTGCGTGAGGTAGACGATAAATTGGTGATGCTGGCCAAACAACTTCACTGTCCCGTGATCACCAACGATTACAACCTGAACCGGGTGGCCGAGTTGCAGGGCGTGATGGTGCTCAATATCAACGAACTGGCCAATGCCGTCAAGGCCATCTTTCTACCGGGCGAAACGATGCAGGTCCACATCATCCAGGAAGGCAAAGAGGTGGGCCAGGGTGTCGGTTATCTGGATGATGGCACGATGGTGGTGGTCGAAAACGGTAAGCGTTACATAAACCAAACGACTGAAGTGATGGTAACCAAAGTATTGCAGACAACGGCCGGCCGCATGATCTTCGCCCAGCCACAAAATTCCCAAAGGTGACGATGATGCCATTGCACGTATATAACTATCTCACCCGAAAAAAAGAGCGCTTTGTGCCCATCCACGAAGGGTTTGTAGGTATGTACGTCTGCGGTCCGACCGTTTGGGGACATGCTCACATCGGACACGCCAAAGTGTACATCACCTTTGACATAGTACACCGTTACCTGGAACATGTGGGCTATCGGGTTCGCTACGTGCAGAACATCACCGACGTGGGCCATCTCACCGACGACGCCGACGAGGGCGAGGACAAGATTGCCCGCCAGGCAGCAAGAGAACGCGTTGAGCCTATGGAGATTGTTGAGTATTACACGCGCTCCTATTTTGAAGACATGGACGCTCTCAACATTCTGCGGCCCGACATCTCTCCCCGTGCCAGCGGGCACGTGCCCGAACAAATTGAATTAGCCCAGACTCTCATTGAAAAGGGGAACGCCTACGAGAGCAATGGGTCGATATTCTTCTCAGTCAAGGACTGGCCGACCTATGGCAAGCTGTCAGGTCGGAAAATTGAGGACCTGGAGGAAGGCGCTCGCCTGGAAGTGAACCCTGACAAACGAGACCCACGTGACTTCGCCGTATGGCGCGCGGCGAAGCCAGGCCACATTATGCGCTGGAAAAGCCCGTGGGGTGAGGGATTCCCCGGTTGGCACGCCGAATGCTCGGTCATGTCCAAAAAATATCTGGGATTGCCTTTCGATATCCACGGTGGAGGCCTGGAAAACATCTTCCCCCACAACGAGAGTGAAATTGCCCAAAGTGAGGCAGCCTACGGCGTGGAATTCGCCCACTACTGGCTGTTGAACAACATGGTTACCGTAGACGGTGTCAAGATGGGCAAGAGCCTGGGAAATTTCACCACTATCAAAGATGCCCTGTCGCGCCATAGCCCGATGACCCTGCGTTTTTTCATTTTGAACAGTCATTACCGCTCGACCACCGACTTCACAGAAGAAGCGCTGCAGGCTGCGGCTAAAGGATACGAGCGCCTCGTCAGCGCAGTGAGCCTGACGCGCCAGAAGCTAAATGACGCCGATCCTGGTCAGGCACCGAATGAAGCATTTTTGGATATCATTCAGCAACATAAAGCGCGCTTTTTGGCCGCGCTGGACGACGACTTCAATACACCCCAGGCACTGGCCGTGCTCTTTGACTTCAATAAAGAAGTCAACACCCTGCTCAATAGTGGACAGCCCATCAGCAGCGGCACGCTCAAGGCCATCGACGACCTATACCGCGAGTTAGGCAACGGCATCTTGGGCATTGTCCCTGACGAACTGGGAGCGCCGGCCAGGGCCGGTCTTGAGAGCGAGCTCGTCCAGTTGCTGATAGATCTCCGAGCTGAGGCACGTGCTCGAAAAGATTGGGGCACCTCTGATGCCATCCGGGATAGACTGGCCGAAATCGGCATCTTGCTGGAAGATCGCCCCGAGGGGACAACCTGGCGGTTGAGACAGTGAGAGAAATCCTTTACGGGCGGCAGCCTGTCCGTGAGTGTTTGCGCGCCCGGCGACGCCACATCCACCAGTTGATTCTGGCCGAGGGCGTTAGTGAGAAAGACATTGTCGCCGAGATTTTGAAACTGGCCACGGGGCTGAAATTGCCAGTGAAGCGCGTTCCTCGCTCAGAACTCGACCGCATCGCCAAGGTGCATCAGGGCGTGGCGCTGGAAGTGGCCAGCTATCCCTACGTGGAAGTTGGTGCTATCCTGGGGTGGGCACGTAAGCTGGGAGAGCGCCCTTTGATCCTGGCTTTGGATCATGTGCAGGACCCGCATAACCTGGGGGCACTGCTGCGTACGGCTGAGGTTGGCGGCATCCACGGCGCGATTATTCCTGGCCGGCGAGCGGTTGGGGTAACGCCGGCTGTGGTCAGCACATCGGCCGGGGCCAGCGAACATGTGCGGCTGGCCCAGGTTACCAATCTGGTGCGGACGCTGGAGTCATTGAAGGCAGAGGGCCTCTGGGTGGTAGGCCTGGAGAGTCGCTCCAGCGCGCGGCCCTACGATCAGGTTGACCTCAATCTGCCTTTGGCCCTGGTAGTCGGGGCCGAAGCTCAGGGTCTGAGTCGTCTCGTGCGCGAAACGTGTGATTTGCTGGTTCGGTTGCCGATGCGGGGTCAGATCGAGTCGCTGAACGCATCGGTCGCCGGTGGCATCGTTTTGTACGCGGCGCTTGCCGCTCGCGGATTTTCCGCCGAATAATTTGACTTTTTCTAACCTTGTCAGTATACTTGTCAATCGTGCAATGGCCGGTTAGCCTGGCCATTGTTAGCAATATACGGGCGGGTACCCAAGTGGCCAAAGGGGGCTGACTGTAAATCAGCTG
>CAYTNQ010000099.1:0-16047 GCA_964439175.1 uncultured Anaerolineales bacterium
GGTGAGGTCCCCTTTACACGCTTAAGTTAGCGCATATGGGGGCTGGGGGTGGGGTTCGCCCCTAAAAGCGAACGCACCCAGTGAATAATAGGTTTTGATTTTTGTCAGAAAATCCAGTATAATGATTTTACACTTGAAGTCCGCGTAAGAGGAGATGTAAAGAGGTACATGGCAGACCATCCATTATCAGTTGGTAACGGCTCGGTTGATAGCGGCCCCCCGATGACTATGGCCGAGTTGCTTGAGCAGGCGTATGAGATAAAGGCAGTACAGCGCGGCGAGATTCTGATGGGGACGATTGTGAGCATCACTCCCCATGAGATTCTCGTTGACATTGGAGCTAAGTCTGAAGGGATCATTGCCGGGCGCGAGATGGAACGGCTCTCCCCCGAAAGCTTGGCTGCGCTCCACGTAGGCGACGAAGTACCTGTCTATGTTGTGAAGCCCGAAGATGAAGAAGGGAACACGATTCTCTCACTGACGCGGGCCCAGGCTGAAAAAGACTGGCTGACGGCACAAAAGTTGCACGAGGCAGGCGAAACCTACGAAGGCGTTGTCGTCGGTCACAACAAAGGAGGGCTCATCGTCCACTTCGGCCAGGTACGGGGGTTCGTGCCTGGATCGCAGTTGGCAAGTGACCAGCGTTCAGGCAGTACTGGCAAAGAGGGCCAGTGGAGCCATATGGTTGGTCAGAAGTTGCGTCTTAAGATTATCGAGATTGACCGCCGTCGAAACCGGCTTATACTTTCCGAACGCGCCGCCATGGAAGAGTGGCGCAGAAAGCAGAAGGAGAAGCTGCTAGATGATTTAAAGGAAGGAGATGTGCTTACAGGGCGCGTCACCAGCCTGGCGGACTTCGGTGCTTTTGTGGATCTGGGAGGGGCGGACGGTTTGATTCATCTCTCAGAACTTTCCTGGTTGCGCGTTTCGCATCCCCGTGACGTGTTGCGGGTGGGAGACGAAGTTGAGGTTTACGTACTCAACATAGACCCCGAACGGCAACGAATCGGTTTGAGCCTCAAGCGACTTCAACCGGAACCATGGTCGCAAGTTCTCGATAAATACGAGATCGGACAAGTAGTAGATGTAACCATTACTAAGCTTGCAAACTTTGGTGCTTTTGCCCAAATTGATGAAATAGAAGGTCTAATTCATTTGTCGGAATTGACCGATGCCAATATTACCCACCCACGCGAAGTTGTAAAAGAAGGCGATCAAGTATCTGTCAAAATCATCCGCATTGACCCCGAACGTCGTCGTATAGGATTGAGCCTGAAGCAAGCAGAAGGTGAGGTTGAGTGGCAAGAGTATCAGAGCGAACAGGAAGTCGAGGAAGAGATACCAGAGAACGAGTGAAGAAAAAGGATCATTGACTTATTATGTGTTTAGGACTAAAGTTAGAGCCTGGTAATTCCAGAAATTGCGACGAAGGGTAGGATGATGGTAGACAAATTCGATCGGTTCACTAAACGTGCGCGGCGCGTCCTGTCGCTGGCGCAAGAAGAAGCTCAGCGACTGAACCATAACTACATAGGCACCGAACATTTGCTGCTGGGTTTGGTGCGCGAAGAGAACGGCGTGGCAGTGCGCGTTTTGCGTGAGTTGGGAGTAGACCCCCGGCAAGTTCGGGAGCGAGTGGAGCGCACTGTAGGGCGTGGGCAACGGGCTATGTATGGCAAGCTCAGCCTCACGCCCCGTACTAAGCGAGTTATAGAGTTGGCGGTCGACGAAGCCCGCCGATTGGGTCATCATTACATTGGCACCGAGCACTTGCTACTAGGATTGGTCCGCGAAGGAGAAGGCGTTGCAGTTGACGTGCTTAAGGGGCTAGGCGTGAGTCTCGATAAGGTTCGCTCACAAACAGCCCGTGTGATGATGGAAACCGCCTCACAGCCAGCAAGTGCGCGCGGCGAATCACAAAAACAAACCCCATTGGTAGATCAGCTTGGCACCGATCTTACTTCACAAGCGGCTGAGGGCAAGCTGGATCCAGTGATCGGCCGGCAAATGGAGATCGAACGTGTCATCCAGATTCTCTCTCGCCGCACAAAGAATAATCCAGCCCTCATTGGTGAGCCAGGCGTGGGCAAAACGGCTATCGTCGAGGGGTTGGCCCAGCGCATCGTCAACGGCGAAACCCCCGAGACACTACTGGGTAAGCGCGTCGTGATGCTCGATGTCGGTTCACTGGTTGCAGGCACCATGTACCGCGGTCAGTTCGAAGAGAGACTCAAACGTGTGATTGAAGAGATCAAAGAATCAGAGTCTATCCTCTTTATTGACGAGTTGCATATGCTAGTGGGTGCCGGCTCAGCAGGTAGTTCGGTGGATGCTGCCAACATCTTGAAACCAGCACTGGCTCGAGGTGAGCTTCAATGCATCGGCGCTACCACTCTCGACGAATACCGCAAGAACATTGAGGGAGATGCTGCTCTCGAACGTCGCTTCCAGCCGGTGATGGTGGAAGAGCCAACCATTGAGGAGACCATTGAAATCCTCAAAGGCATCCGCAGCCGTTACGAAGCACATCACAACCTGGAAATCATCGATGGGGCATTGGTAGCGGCCGCTCACCTGGCAGCACGTTACGTGCCCGATCGCTATATGCCCGACAAAGCTATTGACTTGATTGACGAAGCTGCCGCGCGGGTACGATTGTACAAAATTCCCTTTGCCAGCGACACAGGCCATCACCTGGCCGAGATGCAAGCACTACGACGGCAAAAGGAAGAGGCAATCAGTGCGCAACGGTTCGAGGACGCGGCCGAGTTGCGCGATCGTGAGCGGAGTCTGCAAGAAGAGTTCGGCCAGTTGCACATGGGTTGGGATCCTTTTGAATCGGACGTTCCCAAAGTAAGGGAAGAGGACATCGCCGAAGTAGTCTCTATGTGGACTGGCGTGCCGGTAACGCAGATGGCCACAGAAGAAAAAGAGCGGCTGCTGCAAATGGAAGATGCCCTTCACCGCCGCGTAGTTGGCCAGCATGAAGCCATCGAAGCTATCTCAAAGGCGGTGCGACGCGCTCGCGCCGGGCTTAAGGACCCCAAGCGCCCCATCGGCACTTTTGTCTTCTTGGGCCCGACCGGAGTCGGGAAGACCGAGCTGGCTAAGGCATTGGCTGAATTTATGTTCGGTAGCGAAGATGCTCTTATCAAGCTTGATATGAGTGAGTTTATGGAGCGGCACAATGTGGCCCGACTGGTTGGTTCGCCACCCGGCTACATCGGCTACGAAGAGGGTGGCCAGCTCACCGAATCCGTGCGCCGGCGGCCCTATTCAGTCATCCTTTTCGATGAAATCGAAAAGGCGCATCCCGAAGCGTTTAATATGCTGCTTCAGATTATGGAAGACGGGCATTTATCGGACGCCAAGGGGAAACGGGTTGACTTCCGAAACACCATCCTCATCCTCACCTCGAACGTCGGGGCCGACCTTATCAATCGCGAAACGTCGCTGGGCTTTAATGTGCCCCGCGACGACGCCAAGAGTGAGGCCGATCGTTACCAAAAGATGAAAGATAAGGTGATATCGGAACTCAAGCGCACCTTCCGTCCCGAATTCTTGAACCGCCTCGAGGGGACGATGGTCTTCCACGCGCTGAATCGCGAAGAGATCAAGCAAATCGTGGACCTGGAACTCGATAAGGTCCGCGGGCGACTGGTGGAACAACAGGTCAGCCTGGAAGTAACCGAGGAAGCCAAAGGCTACCTGGCTGACGAAGGCTACGACCCGCACTTCGGTGCCCGTCCCTTGCGCCGTGTCATCCAAAACAAGGTGGAAGATGCACTGAGCGAAGGTATTCTGGCCGGCACGTTCCAGGTAGGTGACACTGTGCAAGCGGAGTATCAGGACGGCAAAATCACTCTACAAGTTATCGCTCGTGCCGAACCAGAGGCGGAGATGGCTGAACCGGAGGCAGTTGTGTAGAAGACACAGGAGATACGTCTTCCCTGTTTTCTATGAAGTATGCCGCTCCTCCCCACGTGGAGAGGAGCGGCTAATTTTTGCGCCTTGACATACATCCATAAATGAAGTAGAATTTGAATAGAACATCTGTACTAAAATTACCCAGGAGAATAAGAGTTGGCCAAGGCTCAAACCCGTTATGTTTGTCAGCAATGTGGCAGCGCTCAGGCTAAGTGGATGGGCCGTTGTCCTGACTGCGGTGAGTGGAATACGCTGGTCGAAACCGTCGTCGAACAGAAGTCAGTGCGCGCCAGAGGAAGGTCATTGATAGCGGCATCACAAAGCCAACCACAGTTGCTAAGTGATGTGGTTGCCGATGGCTTTCAACGCGTCTCCCTGGCAATGGGTGAGTTGGATCGGGTGTTGGGGGGAGGAATAGTGCCCGGCTCGCTGATGCTCATCGGCGGCGACCCTGGCATCGGCAAGAGCACCTTGCTGCTGCAAGCATCGGCAGCGCTGGCCACCGCCGAAACGCCTGTGCTCTACGTCTCAGGTGAAGAAAGCGCTCAGCAAATCAAGCTTCGAGCTGCACGTCTCGGATTGAGGGGAGATGGCTTGTACGTATTGACCGAGACGAACGTCGGGGTCATCATCGGCCACATTGAGAGTCTCCGCCCCCAGTTGGTGGTGATTGATTCCATCCAGACGGTCTATCTGGATGATCTGGATTCGGCTGCTGGCTCGGTGAGCCAGGTGCGAGAAAGCGCCGCCCAACTGATGCAGATGGCCAAAGGACACGGTATCCCCATCTTCCTCATTGGGCACGTCACTAAAGCTGGCGCCATTGCCGGTCCTCGGGTATTGGAACACATCGTGGATACCGTGCTCTACCTGGAGGGTGACCGCTTTCATGCCTATCGCCTCTTGCGCTGTGTGAAGAATCGATTTGGTGCTTCCAGTGAGGTGGGCGTCTTTGAGATGAGAGACGTAGGCATGGCTGAGGTGTCCAACCCCAGCGAAGTTTTTCTGGCCGAACGTTTGTTGAATGCCGCAGGCTCGGCGATTGCCGTCACCCTGGAAGGAACACGTCCGCTGTTGGTGGAGATTCAGGCTTTGAGCAGCACGACCAGCTTTGGCAATCCACGCCGCACGGCCAATGGTATTGACTTTAATCGACTGTTGTTGTTGACAGCAGTCCTGAGTAAGCGGGTAGGGGTGCGGCTAAGTGACCAAGACGTGTTTGTGAACGTCGTCGGCGGTCTACGAGTGGGAGAGCCAGCCGCCGACCTGGCTGTGGCCTGCGCCATTGCCTCTAGCTTCCGCGACGTACCCGTTGCCGGAGACCTGGCCATCGTAGGCGAGGTTGGTTTGTCGGGTGAGTTGCGGGCTGTGAGTCAACTCGAAACCCGGCTCAAAGAGGCAGGCAAACTGGGCTTCAATCGTTGCCTGGTGCCCCAGTCACGCCACTTGAACAAGCTGAAATTGCCAGGGCTTGAGATCTTGAGCGCTCGTTCACTGGGGCAAGCTCTGGAGATTGCGCTGGTTGCGTGAGAAGCTGTCTGAAAAGTCATAGGGTGGGCCAGAAAGCCCACCCTTTTGTATGAACATCATGTGGATTCCTCTATAAGGTTCAATTGTAGACCAGGTTTAATTCTAAAAAGGCGACAAAACATACCAATTTAGACAAACTTGTGGTATAATTTCTTTCGACTCACAAGGCGAGTCCAACTCTTCTTTAGAAACGGGCGAGAAGATTAGTTTGAATAGGGGGAAACGATGGTAACTGAAACCGAGACTAAGGAAGAAGCCATGCACGAAAAGTTGGGATTATCGGTAGAGACTTTGCACCAGATGTACTACAAGATGCTATTGGCACGCAAGCTCGACGAGCGTATGTGGATTCTACATCGCCAGGGTAAAGTAGCATTTCACATCTCCGGGATGGGTCAAGAGGCGACCCAGGTAGGCGTAGCCTTTACCCTGAAGCCCGGCTACGATTGGGTGCACCCTTACTATCGCGATATGGCTCTGGTGTTAAGTCTGGGTATGGAGCCACGTCACTTGATGCTGGCTCTCTTTGGAAAGAAGGAAGACCCCTCGAGTGGAGGGCGTCAGATGCCGGCACATTTTGGCTACCGCCAACTGAACATCGTAAGCGGCACCAGCCCGGTGGCGACTCAGATTCCCCAGGCGTCTGGTATCGCCCTGGCGGCCAAACTACGCAAGCAAGACACGGTGGTCGTTACCAGCTTTGGCGAGGGAAGCACCTCCGAAGGTGACTTCCACGAAGGACTTAATTGGGCCGGCATCCACAAGTTGCCGGTCATTTTTGTCTGCCAGAATAACCAATATGCGATTTCAGAACCAGTGAGCAAGCAGATGGCAGTCAAAAACGTGGCCGATCGGGCCGTAGCTTACGGCATCCCAGGCGTTATTGTAGATGGCAACGATGTACTTGACGTCTATCGCGCGGCCAAGGAGGCCGTGGAAAGAGCGCGGGCTGGCGAGGGAGCAACACTGCTGGAGGCGAAGACTTACCGTCCCGTGCCCCACTCCTCCGACGACGACGACCGCAGCTATCGCAGCCGCGAAGAAGTAGAAGCCTGGAAAAAGCGCGACCCCATCCTCCGCTTCGAGACTTACCTGGAAACACAAGGGGTCCTGGGGTCTGAGATCAAACAAGAGACGTTGGAGAGCGTAATGGCCGAGGTAGACGATGCTACCACCTACGCCGAGGAAGCTCCTTACCCCGAGCCAGAGGAGTCGTTGGGCCCCGTGTGGGGACCAGTGAGCAATGAGCAGTAATCAATGAGCAGTGAGCAGTAATCAGTGAGCAGTGAGCAGTGAGCAGTGATTACTGACCACTGACTACTGATCACTGACCACTGATCACTGTCTACCGGCCATTGGAGGAAGCAATGACGGTAAAGACAAACATTCAAGCCCTTCACGACACACTGTTCGAAGAGATGCACCGTGACGAACGTATTATCGTGCTGGGCGAGGATGTGGGCGTGCGTGGCGGCGTCTTCCGGGCTACTGAGGGACTCATTAACGAGTTCGGCCCCGAGCGCGTAATTGACTCACCTCTGTCAGAATTGTCCATCGTGGCTGTCGGCATTGGCCTGGCACTGAACGGTATGCGACCTGTCGCCGAGATCCAGTTCGCCGATTTTATCCATCCCGCCTTCAACCAGATTGTCAACGAAGCCGCTCGCACCCGCTACCGCTCCGACGGCGATTGGACCTGCCCCCTGGTCATCCGCGCCCCTTATGGCGGTGGCATCGGAGGCGGCCTGTACCATTCCCAATCCATCGAAGCCTTCTTCGCCCACGTGCCAGGACTGTATGTCTTCGCCCCATCCAGCCCAGCCGATTTCGCGGGTATGCTGCGCACGGCGCTGCGCCTGGAAGACCCAGTCCTCTTTTTGGAGCACAAGAAGACCTACCGCCTCATCAAGGACGAGGTGCCCGACGAGCCTTTCACCGTGCCGATCAGTCAGGCGAAGGTGGCCCGCAACGGCAACGATGTGACAGTAGTTGCCTACGGGCTGATGTTCCACGAGGCGATGAAGGCCGCCGACGAACTGGCCGGTGAGGGCATCAGTGTCGAGGTGATAGACTTGCGCACCCTGCATCCACTGGATAAGGAGACCATCCTTAAGTCGGTCCAGAAAACAAGCAAGATTGTGATCGTCCACGAAGACAATTTGACAGGTGGCTTGGGCGGCGAGGTCGCGGCCATCATTGCCCAGGAGGCTTTCGAATGGCTTGACGGGCCCATTGTGCGCGTGGCCGGTCCCGACGTGCCAGGTGTACCCTTCACCCGTACTATGGAGCACTTCTTCATGCCCAACGCGGCCAAAATCGCAGCAGCTATACGAGATTTGGCAGCTTACTAAGCGCAATAACAATTACGCAATACGAGGCTGTTGCGCGTGCTCCGTATTGCGTACTACGTATATGGACACCCAACGGGAGGTACTTATGGCAACCCAAGTCGTCATGCCCCAGCTCGGCGAGAGTGTGGTCGAAGGGACGGTGGGCAAATGGCTCGTTGCCGAGGGGGAAAAGATAAAAGAATACGAACCGCTGCTCGAAGTGGTAACCGACAAAGTGGACACCGAAATCCCGGCCCCAGCCAGCGGCGTCTTGCTCAAGATATTGGTGCCCGAAGGAACGACCGTCACTGCCGGCACGGTTTTGGCCTTCATCGGCGAGCCAGGCGAGACCGCCCCCGAAGATGTAGCGCCGGCGGCCCGAACCGAACCCGCAGCCAAAGCCACACCAGAGGTTGCGAGCGCTGGCGGCAACGGCCAAGAGCGGGAGAAACCAGGCGGCCGGGGGATGGTAACACCGGTGGTGGCCAAAATCGCGGCCGAGTACGACATTGACCTGGCGTCGATCAACATTCGTGGCACTGGTCGGGGTGGGCGCATCACCAAGAAGGATATACTGGCCTATGTCGAACAGGTTAAGGCAGGCGGCCCTACCGAGGAAGAATTGGCCCCTTGGGAGCGACCCGGCACGGGTGAACTCTTCAAGCCGACGGAAGAAGTAAAATCAGTAACTCCGGCCCCCGCCCCAGAGCACGCAAAGGCCGAACCCTCTCCTGCCCCCTTGCCTGGTGAGATAGTGATACTCACGCCAATGCGCAAGGCTATTGCCGAGCACATGCTGCGCAGCGTGCATACCTCGGCCCACGTCACGACGGTGATGGAAGCTGACATGAGCCGAGCCGTCGCCTATCGTGAGCACATGAAGGCGGAGTTCCAACGACGCGAAGGGCTGAAACTGACCTTCACCCCCTTCTTCGTGCAGGCAGTGATCGAAGGGCTGAAGGCAGTGCCCCAGGCTAACAGCAGCTTCACCGACGAGGGCATCCTGCTTCAGCGCCAAATCAACATCGGCGTAGCCGTAGCCTTAGAGTCGGGACTGATCGTACCCGTCGTCAAGGATGCGGATAAGTTGAGTCTGAGCGGCTTGCAGCGTGCCGTCACCGACCTGGCCGAACGTGCCCGCACCAGGCAACTCAAACCGGATGAGGTGCAAGGGGGTACTTTCACCATCACCAACCACGGAGTGGCCGGCAGCCTCTTCGCTACGCCGATTATCAACCAGCCACAGGCCGGCATTTTGGGCGTGGGGGCCATCCAGAAGAGGCCGGTGGTGGTGACATTGGAGGGGACGGATAGCATCGCCATCAAACCTATGTGCTATCTGAGCTTCACCTTTGACCATCGTATTATGGATGGGGCCCTCGCCGACCGCTTCCTGGGAAAGGTGGTAGAGGTATTGGAAAGCTGGTCAGGGTGAGACGCATCTTCGACACTGGCGTGGCAAAGCCAGTGCCTATTGGCCTTTGAGCAAAGAGAAGGCCGTGGGAACTGCCTGAGAGATGCCTCACCCTTGGGGTACATTTCACTTCGGGGGCAGACCCCTCCCCCGGCCCCTCCCCGGCGCGGGGAGGGGAGCAATCTTCCCCCTTCCCTAGTAGGGAAGGGGCCGAGGGTTAGGTCTGCCCCAAAACTGAAATACGCCCTCGCCCTTGTTTTAACTGGCCTCCCTGTTCTGAGCATGATATAATATTACAGACCGTCAACGCCCCGGTCCTGGGGCGTTTGCATTCGCCATCAACATGGAAAGGTATGACACTATGGCAAACTACGACGTTGTAATCATCGGCGGAGGGGTGGGGGGCTACGTAGCAGCTATCCGCGCCCGCCAACTCGGACTCAAGACCGCCCTGGTCGAAAGGGAACACCTGGGCGGCATATGCCTTAACTGGGGCTGCATTCCAACCAAGGCGCTGCTGCACAATGCCGAGGTGATCCGCTTGCTGGATCAGGGCAAGACGTATGGCTTCAGCTTCGATAAAGACAGCCTCAGCGTGGACTACGCTCCCGCCCAGAAGCGCAGCCGCCAGGTATCGGGGCGGCTGGTAAAAGGTGTGCAGTTTCTGATGAAAAAGAATGGGGTTGAAGTTTTCGAGGCGACAGGCAGTCTCAAATCGACGACGGAGGTAGCGCTATCCACAGGCGACACGCTGTCGACCCAATACATTATCCTGGCCACGGGCGCCCGCGCCCGATCTATCCCGGGTATCGAGTTCGACGGCGACCGCGTTATCCACTACCATCACGCTTTGGAGTTGACCGAAGTGCCTCAGTCCATTGCCGTCATTGGTGCCGGGGCTATTGGCGTGGAGTTCACTACGCTGTGGCGGAGCTATGGGGCTGAGGTCACCCTGATCGAGATGCTGCCCGCCGCCCTGCCGCTAGAGGATGCCGACGTAAGTCAGCAGATGGCCAAGTCCCTCAACAGGCGAGGCGTTAAAGTTCACACCAACACCAAAGTCGAGAAAGTGGACGTGAAGAAAGATGGTTCAGGGCTGACCCTCACCGTTTCCAGCAACGGTCAAACACAGACCATCCCGGCTGAGAAGGCCCTGGTGGCTATCGGCGTACAACCCAACAGCGAGAATCTGGGCCTGGAGACAGTCGGTGTTGAGACTAACCGGGGCTGGATCACGGCAGACGATTATATGCGCACCAACGTCCCCAACATCTACGCCATCGGCGATGTGACTGGCAAGATGCCCCTGGCCCATGTGGCATCGGCCCAGGGTATCCTGGCCATTGAGACGATTGCCGGGGAGAATTCAGAGCCGCTGGTTTACGCCAATATGCCACGCTGCACTTACGCCTGGCCCGAAGTGGCCAGCGTCGGCCTGACCGAGGCACAGGCGAGAGAGAAGGGCTATGAGGTCAAAGTTGGGCAGTTCCCCTTCCGTGCCAATGGAAAAGCCCTGGCCATAGATGACTATGAGGGTTTCATCAAAATCGTCTCCGACGCCCGGTACGACCAGGTTCTGGGTGTGCATATGATCGGTCCCCACGTGACCGATATGATCGCCGAGGCAACAGGCATGATCCGCCTGGAGACGACGACAGAGGAACTGGCACGCACCGTCCATCCCCATCCGACTCTATCCGAAGTGGTGATGGAAGCCGCCCACGTCACCTTGGGGCAGCCGATTAATATATAGATAGATAGAAGGAAACACCTATGGCCCAAGAGCGTAATCAATTGAGGCGACAAAACGGCATTGTGGCAGGGGTATGCGGCGGCTTGGGTGCCTTTTATGGTATTAACCCGTGGTGGTTCCGGCTGCTTTTCCTGATCCTGCTCATGCCTGGTGGCCTGCCGGGGCTGCTGCCCTATATCATTCTCTGGATCGTGATTCCGCGGCAGCGACGATAAATCCCCACACGAATTGGGGGCATCAATTCCAAAAGGTGCGCATATCAAAATGACCGAAACTCAAACTGACGAAGGATACTACGGTGATCAGTACTACTATGACGAATACTACGACCAGGCCCCCCGGCAAGGCTGGTCTTCGCTGGCCCTCGCCATCAGCGGGTTGGTCGGCATCTTAGTGGGCTTTGCCTGCGCGGCCTGCATTGGGCTGGGGCTGGTTCTGTTTCTCTTACCAGCAGATGCCGGTACAGGAGAACCCAGACAAGTGCCACAGACCGCTCAAGAATGGGCTAATGAGTTGAGAGCGGCAGGATTAGAGGTCGAAAACCAGCAAGATCTGATCGGCGTAGGCGATGAGTTGCCGCCTGGTGCCCTCACTGGCGTTCAATTCAAGATACCTTCTTATTGTGGTACTTGCGGTGGCAAAATAATAGTTTTCCAATCTCAAGAATATGTGGTCCCTATGGCCGATTGGCTCAAAGGTTTAGGTCAGTACGTTTACATCAAAGACACGACCTTGATTCAGATCAATCCTGAAGTGCCTGAGGATGTCGCCCAGCAATATGGAGCAGTATTGATGGAAAAGTGAGACGTCACGCGACGTGCAATTGCGTCAGATTTGGTGGTGTGTCCAGCAACGTCAGTTGACGCACACCAGCGAACTGATCCGAGAGGGCATTTTATAGTCGCATAAGGGGGGAAGGCTGAAATGGCGCTATATCATATTCTGTCTTTGGATGGCGGCGGTATCCGTGGTGTGCTTACCGCCACATTGCTTGCACGCCTGGAGAAGGTCCATCCTGGCTTTTTATCCAAAGTTGACTTGTTTGCCGGAACCTCTACCGGAGGAATTCTGGCCCTTGGCTTAGCTGCGGGGCTAACGCCAACGGAAATTGGGCAACTTTACACAGAAAGTGGTGCGACAGTATTTGCCGATTCGGTGTGGGACGACATTCGTGATCTGGGCAAGCTGACCGGCGCGGAGTATTCAAATGAGCCCCTCAAGCAAGCCATACTGAACCGTATTGGCGACATCACCCTGGGTGGCCTGCCGCAAAAAGTGCTTATCTCAAGCTTTGACCTGGACAACGACCCCCGAACACCCGGCGTATTACGTACCTGGAAACCCAAATTCTTCCATAACTTTCCTGGCAACGACTCGGATGCCGACCAAAAGCTGGTGGATGTCGCCTTGCGTACCAGTGCTGCCCCAACCTACTTTCCTATCTATCAAGGCTACATTGATGGCGGCGTTGTAGCGAATAATCCCAGCATGTGCGCCCTGGCCCAGGCGTTAAACCCGGAGGCAGGCGGGCAAAATTTGAGGCAAGTGACACTGCTCTCGATTGGCACGGGTATCAACTCCAGGTTCCTGACACACCAGGACGCAGATTGGGGCCTGGCGCAATGGGCCCCCCACTTGGTCAGTCTGATGATAGAAGGCAACGTGGGGGTGGCGGACTATCAATGCCAGCAAATCTTGGGGAAACGTTACCTGCGCATTAACTCCATCCTGCCAGGCTCCATTGGCCTGGATAAACTCGACCAAATCCCTTTGTTACGAGAAGTGGGAGAAAAGGAAAACCTGGACGCCGCTGCTCGATGGTTAAGACACTACTATCAATGAGTGTCCAAAAGGCGTGATGAACCGGATTGGCGGAATTGGGGGTTGCATTGAACCGATCTATGGGCGACGTGATTATTGGGGCCCTCCTTGGGATGCTTGCCGGTGCACTTGCCTGGGGCATCGCGGGCGCGCTTGGCGGATTTGTTTTCGGGACGATCTTCGGATTGATTGTCGGGCACGATAAGGGCTGATTCACTGCCAGCGGCGAGTCTGCATTACTACCTGCCGATAGAGATCAACTTGCCTGGCCTGTTCCTGATCCGACCAGTCGAGCTGGGTAGCCATCAGCGCGGTGACCTCGGCGGCTACATCTAATCCTTGATCACGGGTCTGGTCGAGGATGTGGGTGCGACGAGATAGGACATCTTCCAGGGTGACGGCCATTTCGTGTTGGACAGCATGTACCACCGTAGCCTTGAGATAGGGCAATCCGGTGACGAGGGGCTGGGCCAGATGATCGCTATTCTCGGCCTGAGCCAGTACCTCTGTGTAGCCCGTGCCATAAGTGGAGACCAGGTGGGTGATCGTCTCGGGGCTAAGGTAGCTACTTAGCTCAACCACCCGACGCACCAGATAGCTGTACCAGTCACAGATATTGCCGCCAGGTAAGATGCGCCCGACCGTCTGGCAGGGCCGCGCCGGGTGTAGACCGTGCTCACGGCCCAAGTAGTGACCCAGTGCGTCTACCATTTCCTCGGCCATCGAACGCCAGGTGGTCAACTTGCCACCGGCAATGGTGAAGAACCCGGGCACTGTGTTGAGAATCTGGTGCTCGCGCGAGACCTTGTAACCCGTAGGCGCGTCGTCAGCGATTAGAGGACGCAGACCAGCGTAGGCACTGATGACATCGGCCTCGCTGAGGCCAGCGACGGGGAAGGCATGGCGAGCCGCTTCCAAAATATAGGCCACGTCTTCGGCATCGGCGTGCACGTCGGTGGGGTCACCCCTGTAGTCAGTGTCGGTAGTGCCGAGGACGCTGAACTGGCCCCAAGGGATGAGGAACATCAACCGCCTATCCCGTGGCGAGTTGAAGGTAATGGCCGCCCGAGACGAGACTCGCTCGCGAGGGACGATCAGGTGCACCCCTTTGGTGGGCCGCAGGCGGCGGGCAGCGTTGGGGTCGGCCATTTTCAGCAGAGAGTCAGTCCAGGGGCCGGTAGCATTGGCAACGACGCGAGCCTGCACCTCAAATTCGTCTCCAGTTAGCCGGTCGCGTACCTGGGCGCCCACCACCTTTTCTCCCTCACGTAACACAGCCACAACCCGGGCATAGTTGACCAGAATGGCGCCGGCCTGATGCGCATCAAGGGCGATGGTCAGGGTGAGGCGGGCATCGTCGGTAGTAGCATCGTAGTAACGGGTGGCGCCCGTCAGCCCATCGGGAGCAATCATGGGCTCTTCACGCAGGGTGCGCCCTTTGTCCCAAATTTGGTGACGTTCGATGTTACGGAAGGTAGCCAGCCCATCGTAAAGCCACATTCCGATGGCAATTTGCCACAGCGGTCGGGGGTCACTCTGGTGTACAGGGTAGATGAAGGGAAGGGGATGTACCAGGTTGGGACTGCTGTGCAAGGAATAACGGCGCTCCCGGCAAGCCTCGAAAACAAGACCGAACTCGAAATTCTCCAAATAACGCACTCCACCATGCACCAGCTTGGACGACCGGCTGCTGGTGCCGCTGGCAAAGTCAGCCTGTTCCACCAAGGCAGTACTGTAGCCACGCAGGGCAGCATCGCGGGCGATGGCAACGCCGGTAATACCTCCGCCGATGACCAGAATGTCGAAGTGGGTAGAGCGCATACGATCCAGATTGTCACATCGCGTTTGAGCTGAGAAGGGGGGAATAGGAGATGACATAGCTCGCTCCTTGAAAACTGGCGGCGTCAAGACAGGCAGCGGATGAATTAACAGATAAACGGATAAGCAGAGAGGCTCCGCTCAAACATGGAACGCCTGTGTTGCAAGGTGGGCGGCGTCGGCCATCGCCTTACAAGCAACCATGAGGCTCCGCTCAAACATGGAACGCCTGTGTTGCAAGGCTCTCATCCGTTTATCCGCTGTTTCATCCGCTGCCAAAGAGCCGAGGTACTTCGGCAATACTTTCCAATACGTAATCAGGCTGGACCGGTGCCTGGGCCAAGTCTGCTCGCTGGGTGACACCGGTTAAGACCAGCGCTGTGGTCATACCGGCACGCTGGCCCATCAACATATCGGTCTCTACACGGTCGCCGACCATCAGACACTCGTTGGCCAGCAGTCCCAACCGTTCAAGGGCAACCTCAACGATGAGAGGCGAAGGCTTACCGACAACCAGTTCTACCTTACGCTTGCTGCACCCCTCCAGCGCGCCAATCACGGCGCCGGCGTCGGGTATTTCGCCCCCGGCCACAGGGCAGGTAGCGTCGGCGTTCGTGGCCAAGAAGCGCGCTCCTCGTCGCAAGGCCTGAAAGCCGATGTTCAGCTTGCGATAGTCGAAGGTTCGGTCGAAGCTGGCAATCACTACGTCAATCTCGTCAGGTTCTTCACTCAACCGAAAGCTGGCAGCCAACTCTTCAAGCAGTGGAGGCTCGCCGATGGCAAACAGGGTGGCACCTGGCATCTCGCGGCTGAGATAGCGACTGAGTACCAGCGGTGAGTGGATCACCTGGTCAGGATGAGTGGGGACGTTGAGCCGAGTCAACTTGGCCGCGTAATCGGCTCGGCTCTGCAGGGGCTTGTTGGAGACAAAGACGATGGGATGGGAGCGCCGGCGAAACCACTCGATGGTTTCACGAGCACCGGGAATCAATTGATCGCCGCGATAAACAGTCCCGTCTAAATCGAAGATGATGCCTTGTAGTTTCATCACTGATAACCCGGCTGCAATTGTAATCTCAATGGGTGCGTTCAATCATCTTATAGCATGAATGTTTATGATTGACAAGATCTACACACTTATGTCCTCTTCCCGCTATCAATGCCCGGCTTTGTAGTGGTGATGATCTGGCAATTCACTTCCCTCTGGAACGACTTTCTCTTCGCCGTCACCGTCACCAGCAGCCCTGACGTTCAACCTATCACCGTGGGCCTGAACAACCTGGCTGGTAGTTACATCTTGCCCTACACCCCATCCCGTATCTCTTGCACAGAATCATGCACCCTACCGAGATAAAAGATTGCCCTACGATTACACGTATGCTATAATTTGATCGAAATATATGAAACATGCGATACGTGCGAATAGGAGATACTGAGATGAGTGAAATTCAGGT